>JAIDTL010000001.1 GCA_029060725.1 Muribaculaceae bacterium
AAGGCTCCTTTCAAATCTGATTTATCAGGAAACGCTCCACTTCCTGCATTATCGACACCAATTAGAGCAATACTGTCATTGCCACGGACTATCTGCTCAGACTCGTTCCTAAGCAATTTCCATCCTATCTTTTTTTCATAGCCCATCACCTCTGCAAGTTGTTTTGCCGGAGTATCGTCTCCTTGATACTGGCGATAAAGACAGTAATCGTGATTTCCGAGCACGGAATAAATGCCATCTTTCGCATAAAGACGAGAAAGGATTTCCGTGAATGCTTTAATCTCGTCTGAAGATGAATTGACGAGATCACCTTATTGTCTTCGTTCACATTATACAATATCGGTCTGTCTCGTTTATTTCGGATCAAGGCGTTTGATGACCTTGGCGGGATTTCCACCCACTATTGTATTTAGCTCTACGTCTTTTGTTACCACGGCACCTCCGGCGACCACGGCGTTCTCTCCGATAGTGACTCCGGGAAGAATCATAGCCTACCTATATCAACTATCATTGTCCGAACACATTTGACATAGGAATATTATTTAACAGAGCATTGATGGCTTTGATCTCTCATTCCGGGCATAACAAAAAATGATATTTATATTGATAATGTTATTGTTGTTTCAAATATTTTAGTTAATTTTGTAATTGTTAGCTAAACACGTTTCAGAAAATACAACCTTAAATTTAATCATGCGAACGAAATATCTATTAAAGCGAGCACCGCTATATGCTCTATTGGTGTGTGGTATTGCAAACGCTGCTATATCCGTTTCAGGCAAAGGGAATTCCAGTGATGGTCTCGCTCCTTATTTTTCAACTCCTGTTTCTAAGACTATTGCGCCTAATGCAGATGGCTTTATAGGCAGATGGCTGATGCTCGAACCCATTGACAAACCAAACAGAACCAATACTGTCTTCACTGACACTTATCTTCGTGAAGCACTTAGTCCGGATAATTACCCGGGGCAATTTAATGTCTTGCCTAAGGATGGACAGAAGGTGAAGGTTGGTAAACAGACTCTAAAATGGCATTCGCTTGACAGTAATCTGTTTAATGTGAAACTGTTCAGATTTGCTACCGGTCTTGAAAAGCAATATTATGGCATAATTTTCTGGGTAGTCACAGCGATAGATTGCGAGGAAGACATTCCAAATGTTAGAATGTCGGTAGGATCTAACTCAGGCTCAATGTGGTGGCTTGACGGAGAAGAAGCCGTGATTCTTTCCGGCGACCGTCGAATGGTAATGGACGACTGTATGTCAAAGCGTCTGACTCTTAAAAAAGGGCGCAATATCATCACCGGCGCTATAATCAATGGTCCCGGTATGAGTGATTTCTGCCTTCGTTTCATCAACAATGAAGGAAAACCGGTCACTAACTTCACAATCAGTAATCTTTAAAGTCATGAAACACAAAAGATATTTATTTATTCCGATAGCTCTGATGAGCCTTACAGTTGCAAGCGCATACTCTCAAATAGGAGAACCTTATATTCATGATCCTTCCACAATTATGAAATGTGATGGAAAATATTACACATTTGGCACAGGAGGTGGTGGACTTATATCAGAAGATGGCTATCATTGGCATAGAGGAGGCGTGCGTCCGGGACGTGGCGCCGCTCCGGATGTTGTAAAGATTGGAGACAGATATTTAGTGGCTTATAGTGCTACCGGAGGAGGTCTTGGAGGAGGCCACAGTGGAAAAGTCTTGACTATGTGGAATAAGACCCTTGATCCGAATTCGCCAGACTTTGAATATAGCGAACCCATTGAAGTGGCTTACTCTGAGGAAAATGAAGATTGTGACGCTATTGACCCGGGTCTGCTTCTTGATCCTACTAACGGTAGGCTATGGCTTTCATACGGCACTTATTTTGGCTTCATTCGTCTTGTAGAGTTGGATCCGGCTACCGGAGCAAGAAAAGAAGGTAACGAACCTATCAACATAGCTATAGATTGCGAGGCAACCGATTTGCTTTATCGTAATGGTTGGTATTATCTTTTAGGTACTCACGGCACTTGCTGTGACGGTCCTAACTCCACTTATAATATAGTAGTAGGAAGATCCCGTAATGTTGAGGGTCCCTATCTTGACAATATGGGACGAGATATGCTCGAAGGTGGAGGCAAGATGGTGGCAAGTTCCGGCAATCGAAAGGCGGGTGCAGGACACTTTGGCAGATATATAGAAGACGATGGTGTTGAGAAGATGTCGCTTCATTTTGAAGCTGACTTTGATCAAGGAGGAAGGAGCGTCTTGGCTGTACTGCCTTTACTTTGGAAAAATGATTGGCCTGTAGCCGGAGAGCCGTTTGTAGAAGATACATACGAGATCGAATCGGAACGTCGCGGTTATGGACTGGAACTCGCTGTTGATTTCATAAGGATGCAAGGTGGAATGCATCGTTTCTGGGAGCCACAACAGGAGCCTGTAGAACCCCTCCCCGACCAAAAACTTGAAGATGTGATTGACACTTGGCCATCGGGAGAAATCGATGTAAGGATCGGGGACTATATGTTCCGTCCTCACCAGAAATGGACAGTGAAAGCAGTTCCGGATGCCGGCGGCTACCTGGGAGCGCCATATTATAAGATTACAATCGAAGGCACTGACAGAGCTTTATGTGCTACTGCAGATAAAGAAGTGTCTACCGTAGAGCATTTTTCCGGAGCAGATGAACAACTCTGGAGAATTGAGCAGTTAATTGACGGGACCTATCGTATAATGCCAAAGGCAATTCCGGAATGCGATGAAGAACTTGCTCTTGTTTCCATTGCAGATAGCACACCATCATTGGGAAAATTTGACTTTTCAAGCGACAATTCCAAGTGGAATTTTAGAAAACGCTGAGATCAATGCATAATTCATAATGCATAATTCATAATCACATGACATTAAAAAAAATATTTGTATGGAGTGTAACTTGCAGCGTTGCAAGTCTATCCGCACAAAACCCGATAATCCACGACCAATTCACTGCTGACCCAACGGCGAGGGTCTTCAACGGGAGGATGTACCTCTACCCTTCTCATGACATCGAGAGTCCTATAGAGAGCCTCGCCGAGTGGTTTTGCATGGAAGATTATCACGTGTTTTCTTCCGATAATCTTGTGGATTGGACCGACCATGGAGTGATCCTCACGCAAAATAATATCCCATGGGTAAAACCAAATTCTTACGCTATGTGGGCTCCTGACTGCGTCGAGAAAGACGGCAGATATTATTTTTACTTTCCAGCCTCCCCAAAAGACGTGGAAAGAGGTTTTGGAATAGGGATAGCCGTTGCCAATGCTCCGGAAGGTCCTTTTATGGCTATGCCGCGTCCTATCAAAGGAGTGATGGGAATAGATCCTTGTGTGCTTATTGATGATGATGGGAAGAGCTATATCTATTGGAGTGGTATGGGGCTGTCGGTCGCTCCTTTAAAAGACAATATGATGGAACTTGACGGAGAACCGACGAAAATATTAGGTCTTCCGGAAGGATTCAAGGAAGGTCCGTTTGCTTTCAAAAGGAATGGAATATATTATTTGACTTTCCCTTGGGTAAAAGATAAGACAGAGACACTTGCATACGCAGTTGCAGACAACCCTTTTGGCCCGTTTGAATTCAAAGGACTTATAATGAATGAATCTCCTACGGGATGCTGGACTAATCATCACTCTCTTGTAGAGAAAGATGGTGAATGGTATCTGTTTTATCATCACAATGATTATTCTCCCGATATGGACAAGCGTCGTTCAGCAAGAATAGATAAGGTTACGTTCAATCCAGATGGAACTATCAATAAGGTGACACCAACACTTCGTGGAGTTGGCACAAGCAATGCAAGAAAGCGCATCCAGATCGATAGATATAGTGAAGTCAGCTTGAAAGGAGTTGAAGTAAAGTATATTGATCTAAAAGACACTTTTAAAGGATGGGCAGCTGTTTTCTCTAAAGTTGGCGCATGGCTCCGTTACGACCGTGTAGACTTTGGAGATCGTCCTGTCAAGGAAGTGACTCTCAAAATTAAGAGTCAAAAAGGGTGTGAACTTAGGATTAGTGATTCTCATGGGAAGGAAATCGCAAATGTCTCAGTTAAAGGTGCCAAAGGATGGCAGAAAGTTACTGTCCCGACAGCCTATTCTCCCCTTGGAACTGTTGATCTAACAGTTACTATGACAAAAGGATCTCATGCGGAAATTGACTGGTTGGGTTTTGACGCTCTCCCATATCAAGTTGGAGGCATGGCAACTGGAGAATATAGAAACTACTTCAAGGACCTCGGATATTCAGACAAAGAAGTTGACGATAAGCTCAATAAAATATTTGAAGAGGTATTTTACGGACCAAATAAAGTATATTTTGAAGCTGATGATTCCACTGCCTATATAAGCGATCTGAAGAATCATGACGTACGCACCGAAGGAATGTCATACGGCATGATGATAGCTGTTCAGCTTGACAAGAAAGAAATCTTTGATAAGCTTTGGCGTTGGGCAAAAAAATACATGCAGCATCAAGACGGACCCAATGACGGATATTTCGCATGGAGTTGCAAGACCGATGGAACGCCCAATGCATACGGTTCGGCATCTGACGGAGAGCTTTTCTTCATTACATCTCTTATTTTCGCATCAAACCGTTGGGGAAATGACACCGGAATAGATTATCTGTCAGAAGCTCAAAACATCATAAATAAATCAATGCAGAAGATCGGAATGGACCGCGTATCTCCTCTTATCAATATAGAGGAAAAGCTAATTACATTTACTCCCGATCCTTGGGGCGCGAGCTATACGGATCCATCCTATAATATCCCGGCTTTTTATGATGTTTGGTCTAAATGGGCAAATGATGGGAGAAGCAATTTCTGGAAAGCTTGTGCAGATAAGAGCCGAGAATATCTCCATAAAGCTACTCATCCGTCCACTGGATTGACACCGGACTATACAGCGTTTGATGGGACACCGCGTGGCTCCCGATTTATAATCGGAGATGATTTCCGCTTTGACTCATGGAGAGTGCCGTTGAATATTGCGATCGACTATTCATGGAGCAGCTCGGACGCTGACTGGCAACGAGAGTACGCTGACAGAATCCAAGAGTTTTTTTATAATGAAGGAATTGATACTTACGTAGATCAATACAAGACCGACGGCACCTCCGTAGACAGAGTTTTAAAAGCAGGAGACTATGAAACACTCCGTCACTCGCTTGGATTAGTCAGTACTTTAGGGGCAGTTTCATTAGCAGCAACTGATCCGAAGTCGCGCGAGTTTGCTTCTCGACTATGGGATTCAAAACATGAACCATATAACGATGGATATTTTGATGCCTACTACGATGGATTGCTGCGCCTCTTCTCCTTTATGCTTTTGAGTGGCAACTACAAAGCAATTCCTCCACAACGATCAATTATCAATTAAGTAAGTGTTCAAATTAATATTATACTATTTGTTTATCCTCAAACGTTATATTCCTATAAAAACTATAGGAAGAA
>JAIDTL010000010.1 GCA_029060725.1 Muribaculaceae bacterium
TTGTGTATTGAAAGAAGTCAAATTATTTCTGGATGATGTAAAGTGTATACATGATTTCGTATTTCTTCGGCGAGCTGAGGGTAGGATTTGCCGGAATTCTTCAGTTCGGAGACGCTTATGGGCTTTCCGATTATGATGCGGAATCGCTTGCCTCGTGAGGCACACAGTTCGGCAGGGAGGGTAGCTTGCTCTATATTCACTTTGATGCCGAGTTTCTTTCTCCATTTTGCGAGACGGTAGAATCGCTTGCGGTTCAATGCAACGAATCTTACCGGTACGATGTCTCGGTCATTCTCGATGGCTTTCTGCACAAATGCCTTCTGCCATTTAAGGTCGTGAACTTCTCCTCCGAGATGAAGCCTTGACACAAGTCCTGCCGGGAATATTACAATCTGACGATCGGACGAATATGCTGAGTTGATCGCCTCAGCAGCAGCCCGAGCTTGACTTCCATATTTGTTGATCGGAAGAAATACGTTGCTTAGAGGCTCAACATTCATAAGCAAGTCGTTGACCAGAAAACTGATATTCTCATCTCCATAACGCTGCCCCAATACCGCTATAAGTGCTATTCCGTCCAGTCCTCCTAAGGGATGGTTGGATGCAAATACCACACGTCTGTCAGATGTGGGGAGATTCTCAACTCCTTCTACTTCAACATCAATGTCCAGGTGCTTAAGGACTTTTCGAGAGAACTCGTTTCCCTGCGAAGGGTAGCTGATTCGGAGTATCTCGTTTAATTCATCCTGATGGATGAGGCGGGCGAGTGCGGTGTAGAGGAAGCCTGGTATGAGCTTTTGCTTACTGGAAGGGATTCTCTTTTTAAGGATGGCTTCGATGTCAAGTTGGAGTAATTGTCTGTCAGACATGATATATACAAATATTCTAAATCATAAAGCGCCTCTCCGAGGCTACTGTCATATTATAGGATGACCCCAGACTTCTGTCTGGGGTTTCTGCATAATTATCAGCTCTCCGAGCTGATTGTGGAATTTGATCTTTACTTGCCGGTGCCTTTCTTGGCTCCTCGCCAAGTGGCATCTTCATCGTTGACGGATTGCTCTTCGTCCCAGAACTCATCTTCCCATTCCTCATCAGTTTCCGGAATCCATTCTTCTTCCTCATCATCATCTTGATGGAATATGAATTCATCTTCCTCTTCCACTCTGTGATGGCGATCAAGATCTCGGTGTGTGATTGTTGACTTGGCAAGATTATCCTCTGAATTGATCTCGCGCCAGAGCAAGTCTTTCAATTCAGTAAGTCCAAAACCGGTGACAGCGGAGATAAAGACGGTAGGGATTCCTTCAGGAAGTTCCTTCTTCATCTCTTCCATCATCTCCTCATCAAGCATATCGCTCTTTGAGATTGCAAGCACTCGGCTCTTGTCCATAAGCTCCGGATTGAACTGCTTTAGCTCATTCAGAAGTATTTCATAATCCTTCTTTATGTCTGTGGAATCTGCCGGAATCATAAATAGGAGGACTGCATTGCGCTCGATATGGCGGAGGAAACGAAGTCCGAGTCCTTTGCCCTCGCTCGCTCCTTCAATGATACCGGGGATGTCTGCCATTACAAAGCTTTGGCCATTACGATAGCTCACAATGCCAAGACTTGGCTCCATTGTAGTGAAAGGATAGTCAGCGATCTTTGGCTTAGCTGCGGATATCGCAGATAGAAGAGTGGATTTTCCGGCATTCGGAAATCCGACAAGACCTACATCACCAAGCAGCTTCAGTTCAAGTACCACAGCCTTCTCGATTGCCGGTTGCCCCGGTTGAGCATAGCGTGGAGCGCGATTGGTGGAAGTGGCGAAATGCACATTGCCTCGTCCACCCTTGCCTCCACGAAGAAGCTTTATTTCTTCGCCATCGCGGGTGATCTCGCAGAGGTATTCGCCGGTTTCTGCGTCGAATACGGTAGTGCCTACAGGCACTTCGATGATTCTGTCTTCTCCATCCTTGCCGGTCGAGCGGTTTTCGCCACCACTCTGTCCGTCTGTTGCGAAGATATGACGTTGATATCTCAAGTCAAGAAGAGTCCATTTATGACGGTTACCACGAAGTATTATATGTCCACCTCGTCCGCCGTCGCCACCGTCAGGACCACCCTTAGGGATGTATTTTGCACGATGATAGTGGCGGCTTCCGGCACCACCTTTTCCTGAACGGCACAGTATCTTTACATAATCTATGAAATTTGATTCAGCCATAATTTTCTAATTCATAATGCACAATGCATAGTTCATAATTCAATATAATAGTTGCCTCACATGCATGATGACGCGTACGTAGTGCGTTATCTGCATTGTTTGTCATTGGTCAGAAACGTCCGGAAGTGACTTCGTTGGCATAGCGGAAGTCGTCGGGTGAGCCAATGTCGATCCATGTGCCCTCTATGACAAAATGTGACACTTTCAGTCCTTTCGCAATCAATGACTCCACAAAGTCTGGAGCATCGAGGTATTCCCCTCGCTTTATATCGCCCAAGACATTGCGGTCTATTATATATACGCCTGCGTTGGCAAAATGGTTGAATGTTGGTTTTTCTTCAAGTCCGGTCACTCTGTCTCCATCTGTCTTAATGATGGCAAATGGAACTGAAACGGTATAGGGGATAGTCGCCATCGTCAACACCGCTCCTGAATCGACATGATGTCTCCAGAGCTTTTCAAAATCAATGTTGGTGAGCAGATCAGAATTCATCACTATCACATAGTCTTGGGTAAATGAATCGATCAGTGCTATGCTACCCATCGTCCCAAGTCGGCACGGTTCTTCTATGCAATGCACACTCCCTTGCCATTTAGGGTCGGAGAAATGCTCTATGATCTGTTCCTTAAGATAGTTTACAGTTACGTAAATATCGTTCACTCCATAGCGTTGTAACGACTCGATATTATAATCAATTATAGGTTTGCCTCCCACTTTAAGTAGAGGTTTCGGTGTGTCGAGTGTCAGAGGGCGAAGTCGTTCACCCCGTCCCCCTGCCATTAGCACAGCATCAGCAGGAATGGCAGATTTCATTTCCCGAAGGTCGAGGATATCCGTCAGAATGCCATCTGTCGTCACAGGAAGCAGGTTGATGTGCCTTTCTCTTGCGCGAGCCACAGTATTATATCTTTCTTCCGGCGATGCGTCAGATGTGAGAGATATGAACTTCCTGAATGCGATTTCGCCTGCAGTGTCTTCAATAGTGTGGCCATTAATAAGAGCTCGGCGTATATCTCCGTCGGTCACGCTTCCGATCAGCTTCCCGTCTTCTTCTAAGGCAAATAGAGTCATGGAGTCACCGCTCAACTCGTTTAGAGCTGTCAATGTCTCCTTTATTGTAGACTTCCCGCTTATAATGTGCTTGCCGATGCGCCGGTTCATTTCTCTTCTATTTCTTCTGGAATAAGGGGAGTATCTCCATCTCTGGGTCCATCATACATGGCTTCTATCTCCTTGGCATATCTCTTCGCGACCACGGGTCTACGCACTTTCATTGTGTTGGTCACTTCTCCATGGGTAATAGAGAAATGATTGGGTAGCAACGTTATCTTTTTGATCTGCTCGTAAGATGCGAGGTCTTTCTGAAGCTCGTTGATCTCCGACATGAGCATGTCGATCACAACAGGATTCTTTAGAAGGGCTTCTACATTTTCCGTGTCAAGTTTCTTCGAAGTTGCCCATGCAAGAAGTTGAGAAAGGTTTGGCACGACAAGAGCTGTCACATATTTACGCTCATCGCCTATGACAGCAACTTCATCGATAAATTTATTCTCTGCCAATCTGCTTTCAAGAAGCTGAGGAGCTATATATTTGCCATTGGATGTCTTGAACAGGTCTTTGACACGTTCGGTAAGCACCAATGCTCCGGTTTCTGTGAAATATCCTGCATCTCCGGTGCGGAACCATCCGTCGTCGGTGAAAGCTTTGGCGTTCGCATCCGGATTGTTGTAATAGCCGGCTGTCACTGTAGGCCCTTTCACAAGAATTTCACCCTCTTTGTCTATCTTCACTTTCACCATTGGAAGTGGCTTCCCTACAGTGCCGATTTCGAAATCTTTAAATGGGAATGCGGATACGGTAGCAGTGGTTTCACTAAGTCCATAGCCGATTATGACATTGATGCCAATCGACTGCATGAACTCGGTGATGCGAGGACTCAATGGTGCTCCGGCTGTAGGGAACATCTTCGGGTCTGGCAATCCAATGGCCTTTTTTACTTTCGAGAAAACTCGCTTGTCCCAGAATTGATATTCTTTTTCAAGCCAAGATGGCACCGGCTTCCCTTCACGCCTGAATCCAAGGTTGCGACGATATCCAACTCGGATAGCGCGGCCCACCATCATCTGCTGCACCTTGCTCATCTTTGAGATTTTCTCTTTGACGCCGGCGTAGACTTTCTCCCAAAATCTGGGTACGCAAGTCATAAGGTTTGGCTTCACTTGAGGCAAAGTGTCTTGGATGATTCGGGGATCTTCATTTATTGCTATTCTGATTCCTTTTGTCAAGCAGAAGAAACACCATGCCTTTTCCAAGATATGGCTCATCGGCAAGAATGCCATAGAGAGGTCCTTGTCTGTGACATTGATCAAGAATTTGAGGTGAGCCTCCATGGCTGCATCATAGTTGGAGTGGCTAAGACATACACCTTTAGGTTCACCGGTAGTTCCTGAAGTGTAAATCAATGTAGCGATATCTTCAGGGAGTCCACGATCCGTTCGCTGCTCCACAAGGATACGGGTGTCTTCATCGGCATCAACACCAATCTTCATGAAATCTTCCCATACAATTGATACAGTGTCGTCAGCATAAATGTCAAAACCCTCTTTCTTGAATATTACTATTTTGTCTATTTGTTCAGGATGGCTTTTCCAATAGTTATATGCCAGCGGATACTGATGCTTTTCCCCTACAAAAAGAATCCTTGGCTGTCCATCGTTTACTATAAAGTCATATTGTCCCTGGCTGCTGCTTGAATACAGGGGAATAGTCGCTGCTCTATTGCGAAATCCCGCAAATTCTGTGATAAGAATTTGCGGAGTATTGTTGGAGCATATAGCGATTGTGTCTTTCTCCTTCAGCCCAAGGCTAACCAAGGCTCTGGCAGCGACGTCTATTTGCACACGGAATTCTTCCCAACTTGTGGGTAGCCATTCCCCCGCTTTGCGCCAGCAATAGCGGTATGCTTCTCTGTCGCCATATTTCTCCGCCTGTCGGCGAATCATTTCTACAAGTTTATTTGCCATTATATTGGGTCTTAATTTAAGGCATAGAAGTCACATACAGACTTCCTCTAACATATATAACGATTATTATCACCTTTTGGCACTTCAACTTCCAACTAAATTATCACTTATCTTACTTTTTCACTGATGAAAACATCAGCTTTTGATGAAAAATCCCATTTTCTTCAAAAACATTACACCTTAATATTGCGTTTTTTCAAATAAAGTATTAATTTTGCGTCAAAAAATTATCGCAAATTCGCTATTTGAGCGGATTATTCGATGTGAATGCCTGATTATAAGGATATTATGAACAATCTTGTAATAGTAGAGTCGCCGGCAAAAGCTAAAACCATTGAAAAATTCCTTGGTAAGGGATACACTGTGCTCTCTTCCTATGGTCACATCCGCGACCTCAAGAAAAAAGGAATAGCTATAGACTTCGACAATAATTTTCAGCCGGAATACGAAATTCCGGCTGATAAGAAAGATACAGTACGCAAGCTTAAGGAAGCGGCTAAGAAAGCAGATATGGTTTGGCTCGCTTCCGATGAGGACCGCGAAGGTGAGGCCATTGCTTGGCACCTGTATGAAGTGCTCGGACTTAATCCCAATAATACAAAACGAATTGTTTTCCACGAGATTACTAAACCGGCAATCCTAAATGCCATTGCTAATCCTCGAGATATAGATATCGATCGGGTGAATGCCCAGCAAGCACGTCGGGTACTTGATCGTATTGTCGGTTTTGAACTCAGCCCTGTGCTTTGGAAGAAAATCAAACCATCCCTTTCTGCCGGGCGAGTGCAGAGTGTGGCTGTGCGTCTGATATGCGAACGCGAAAAGGAGATTGCGGCTTTTACTCCTGAGTCTTATTTCAGAGTTTCTGCGCAATTCGGCATTCCCGGATCTAATGCAGGACTCAAGGCCGATCTGTCTCGTCGTTGTGCTGATGAGAAGGATGCAATGGAGGTCTTGAGCGAATGTCATGATGCTGCATTTAGAATTGCTGAGGTTGCTGTGCGTCCCGGCAAACGCCAACCTTACCCTCCGTTCACGACGTCTACACTCCAGCAAGAGGCATCTCGCCGTTTGGGATTCTCTGTCAATCAGACGATGGTCATCGCCCAGAAACTGTATGAAGATGGTAAAATCACATATATGCGTACTGACTCAACTAATCTTTCAGAACTCGCACTTCGCGACATTTCCGATACGATTAAGAAAGACTTAGGCGACCAATATCTCAAGGTCAGACACTATCATACTCACTCGAAGGGGGCACAAGAGGCTCATGAAGCTATCAGACCTACATACGTCAGCAACCGTACCATTGAAGGAGATGCTAAAGAACAGAAACTTTACGATTTGATATGGCGTCGGGCTGTAGCTTCCCAAATGGCTGATGCCGAGATTGAGAAAACTACAGTCGACATCGCCATAACTCCCTCTGCTGATAAAGTTTCAGAAGATACTTCTCATGGTGTATTCAAAGCTGAAGGTGAAGTCGTCGTCTTCCCGGGTTTCTTGACTGTCTATCAGCAGGGCGCTTCCAAAGATACGTCTCTACCTCCACTTTCCGTAGGAATGGACCTAATTCCAAAAGAGATTACAGCTACTGAAGACTACACTCAGGCTCCTCCAAGATATACAGAGGCATCCCTTGTGAAGAAAATGGAAGAACTCGGCATAGGCCGTCCTTCCACATACGCTCCGACTATCTCTACAATCCAGCAGCGTGAATACGTGAAGCGTGGTGAGAAAGAGGGTGTCCCACAAGATTTCAAAGAGATTATACTTAAAAATGGGAAGATTTCATTAAATACCAAGACTCTTGCTGTCGGCTCGGAGAAAGGGAAACTTGTCCCGACTGATACAGGAATGGTGGTCAATGATTTCCTGACAGAATATTTCCCCGATATCCTGGATTATAATTTCACAGCTAAGATTGAGGAGAAATTCGATGATATAGCTGAAGGGAAACTACCTTGGCAAAATGAAATGTCTGAGTTCTATGGCGATTTCCATCCTGAAATCGAGAAGATTAATAAGCTCAAGATGGAGCATAAGATAGGGGAGCGTGAACTTGGGGTCGACCCTAAGACCGGACGTGCAGTCTATGTGAAGATTGGACGTTTCGGACCTATTGTACAAATAGGTGAAGCTACTGATGAGGACAAACCACTCTTCGCTTCCCTTCAGCCCGACCAGAGTGTGCAGACTATCACTCTCGAAGAGGCTCTTAAGCTGTTTGAGCTTCCTCGCGATGTGGGTATGTATGAAGGAAAGAAAATTCTCGCTGCAGTAGGTCGCTTTGGACCATATATCCGTCACGACTCTGTGTTTGTGTCTATACCTAAGGATATGTCGCCATTGTCGATTACAGAGGCTGAGGCTATCGAGCTTATTGAGAAGAAACGTGCTGATGAAGCTAATAAGTTTATAAAGTCATTCCCCGAGCGTCCGGAGATTGAAATCCTCAATGGCAGATATGGCCCTTACTTCACGTATTTGCCTGATGGCGCAAAAAAGAAAATCAACTATAAGATTCCTAAAGGCACAGATCCACTCTCATTGACATTGGAAGATGTGCTTAAACTCATAGAGCAGCAGGATGCCGCTCCAAGAAAGCGTCCCACTGCACGTTCTAAAAAATAATAGCGATGATAACGCAAGAACAACTTAAAGAGGCGGAAGAACGTACCGCTGCACTTAAAAGATACCTTGACATTGACTCCAAGAAAATTGAGGTTGAGGAGGAAGAACTTCGTACGCATGTTGCTGATTTTTGGGAAGATCGTAGTAAGGCAGAAGCTCAGATGAAGAAGATCAAGGATCTTCATTTCTGGATTGACTCATACGAAGCTCTTGAAAAGCAAGTGGAGGAGCTCAGGCTCGCCTTTGATTTTGTAAAAGAGGGCCTCGTCACTGAAGAAGAAGTGGATGAGCAGTATGCCACGGTTGCCAAAGATATTGAGAATCTTGAACTTCGCAATATGCTGCGTCGCGAAGAAGACAAATTAGGCGTTGTGCTAAAGATTAATTCCGGAGCCGGCGGCACTGAAAGTCAGGACTGGGCTCAGATGCTTATGCGACTTTACCTCCGTTATGCTGAGCGTCATGGTTATAAGACATCTATTGCTCAACTTCTTGAAGGTGATGATGCCGGAATTAAATCGGTGACTATCAATATTGAGGGCGACTATGCCTACGGTTACCTTAAGAGTGAGAACGGCGTGCATCGTCTTGTGCGTGTCAGTCCTTATAATGCCCAAGGCAAACGAATGACATCGTTTGCTTCCGTATTTGTCACTCCTCTTGTCGATGATACAATTGAAATCAATGTCGAGCAAGCCCGTATCTCCTGGGATACTTTCCGATCAGGTGGTGCCGGAGGTCAGAATGTAAATAAAGTGGAGTCTGGTGTCCGCCTGCGCTACCAATATAAAGACCCGTATACCGGTGAAGAAGAGGAGATCCTAATTGAAAATACTGAAACACGCGACCAGCCCAAGAACAAAGAAAACGCCCTGCGTCACCTCCGCTCGATATTGTATGAGAAGGAGATGAATCATCGCCTTGAAGAGCAGGCAAAGGTGGAGGCGGGCAAGAAAAAGATTGAATGGGGATCGCAGATTCGCAGCTATGTATTCGACGACCGTCGAGTAAAAGACCACCGTACCAATTACCAGACTTCTGACGTCAACTCCGTGATGGACGGTGAAATTGACGAGTTCATCAAGGCTTACTTAATGGAATTTGCTGCTACCGAAAACTAAAACTCCGATAGCATGAGATATACATTGATCATGATTGCTATGGCGTTGTGTGCCACTTGTCTATATGCAAGTGACGATATGCGTCGCTGGGAAGGAGAAGTATTCGCCGGTCCCAATATAGGAATCGGGAAAACAGAGTACTATGGTTATTATTCCCATATAGAAGATAGTCATCCTCTTATAGGTTATTCTTTAGGTATTGAGGCTCGCTATAATTTTGAGAAGTTGCCACTTGATGTCGGATTGCGTTTTGCTTTTTCCAAGACCGGCTATAATGAGGAATGGAAATCAGATGGTGATATCTCAAGCGGATATGAGTCGTATGATTATTGGTCAGAAGAGTACTACAATTCCTTTGTGCTTGCAGCGGTAGGAGATTGGAAATTCAATTTGGGAAAGAGAATTACCCCTTTTGTAGGAGTCGGATTTGGAATGGCTTTCAATGAATTTTCAAGTAGTATTGAGACCAAACCATTCATAATGCCAAGAGTTGGATTCAATGTAAAAGACTTTTTAAGAGTCTCATTGAGTGCCAACTTCTCTGATATGGCTCATAATAATATGGCTTTGACTGTAGGATATCTGTTTGGAAGCATCAATTCCTCAAAGTACATCAATAAAACTACACCGGAAGCAACCAGCGATCGTGTTCGTAAACTTATCAGGCAGAGCAACGTTTGTAAATGGACGGGTGTAGGTGCAATTTGCCTGGGCACTCCTATAATGTTGTCGGGATTAGTATTTATTGGTTTTACTTATGGAGAGGCTGCCGGTGCTGCCATTGGCGGTATACTCACTGGAGTTGGCGGATTAATGACACTGTCGAGCATTCCTCTTTTTATAGTCAGTCATAAAAAGCAAAATGAAGCTATTAGATTAGCCTTGCAGACATCTGCCATGACTCATATTGCTCCGACGGGTAAGCATACATCTACACCTGGTGTTGGTCTATGCCTAAATTTCTGATTTTTTTAAGCAATATTTATAACTAATTGATTTTTAATAATTGATCTAATATGCCCCGATTGTTGTTCAGTCGGGGTACTTTGCGTTGGCCTCCGAGCTTATGATTGCCGGCATTGGCGAGCCAGTCGTCGAAGAGACCGGACCGGGCTGTGATGATTTCCGGGGGATCCAGGAAGATAGTGTGTGCCCTTTTAGCTTGATAATCGGAATTTACTTCCTGTAATGTCGTGTCGAGTACTTCTTGGAATTTCTCTATCGAATTGGGCTCTTTATCCCATTCTATCAACCATTGATGATGTCCGCGACGATTGTTGTGCGCATAGAATGGTCCGGCAGTGTAATTTGCTATGCTTGCTCCTGTGGCATCGCATGCCGCTTCGATAGCACGATTGGCATTGTCTTCCATCACTTCCTCTCCGAAAGCATTTATGAAACTTCTTGTGCGTCCTGCTATCCTGATCTTTACAGGGTCTGTGGCTGTCACAGTCACTGTATCTCCCAAATGATAACGCCAAAGACCATTGCTGCTGCTGATCAGCAATTCATACGTATGTCCGGGCTTTACTTCCCAAGCCGGGATTGGATCTCCGCCTCCAAGTGGCTCAAATTCATAGAAGACAGAGCTATCAAGGATTAAAAGCATCGAATGATCTGAAAAATCATTCTGGAAAGCAAAGAAGCCCTCACTTGCATTATACGTCTCCATGAAGTGTATCTTATCCGGGTCGGTAAGTGCTTCATATTCCTTGCGGTAAGGTCTGAAGTCAATACCTCCATGGAAGAAAACCTCGAGATTAGGCCATACGTCGGATATCTTATCAGCACCCTTTATCTTGCATACTTCTTTTATGACTGTAAGGAACCATGATGGCACTCCTGATATGTTGGTGATATTTGATTTTGAGGCTGCCCCTGCAAGTGATGGTAGCTTTTCGCTCCAATCTTCCATCAATGCTATGCGTTTCTCCGGAACCCTTACCATATCAGCGAGCTTTGGCATCCTGTCGATAAGAGTAGCACTCAAGTCGCCTACCTTGACATCTGATTTAAGATTCAGCTCATTCGCAAAACTTCCACCTAATATTAGACTTTTCCCGGAAAATATCTTGCTTTTGGGATTCATCTTAAGATAATGAGCCACAACGTCGGATGTCCCCGGATAGTGATTCCTGCGCAGACAGTCGTTGGTGATGGGGACGAATTTAGATTTCCCCCCGCTCGTACCGCTGCTTTGTGCAAATCTCTTGCATTTCCCGGGCCATAATACATCTTTTTCTCCTTCTACCATCCGCATCGCATACTGACGTATGTCATCGTATGCCACAGTTGGCACTGATGCCTGATATGAGGCTACAGGATCTGACGCTGCCAATATATCTCTGAATCCATATTTCCGACCGATTTCAGTGTCGGCAGCTCGATTAAGAAGCCATTCGAGCTGCTTACGTTGCAGCTCTTCCACGTGACCGCTCCATTTCTCGGTTCGGTTGGCTCGTGATGCAAAAATATGTCTGGCAATGGGTGTGAAATCCATGTAAAAGTTAGATATAGAGTTTAAGTTATTCAGTTTAAGGCACCGGATCATAGCCCGAACCTCCCCAAGGATGGCACCGGCATATCCGCTTTATTGTCAGCCATCCCCCTTTCAATGCCCCATGTTTTCGTATTGCCTCTATGCCATATTGACTGCAAGTAGGCGTGAAGCGGCAACTTGGAGGAGTATGCGGAGAGATGGCATATTGATAGAAGCGTATGACTCCGGTAAGAATCAGCTGGGCTATATTCATAGTTTACTATTTTAACAAATGTCTTCTGCTTTAGGTTGAGGATAAAGCTTTTTTCTTATCTTCGACAGTGCAGACCCTACTGCTGCATATATACTTTCCATATCAGAGTTTTCAGTATGCATATAGACTATCCCCAGCGACAAAGTGCGTATCGCAGGGTCTTCTTGTATCTGTTTCCTAAGCGGTTTCCACTGTAATCGGAACGCTTCCCGGATGCGTCTGCGCATAAGGACTCTGTCTACTGCATGTCGGCGTTTCTTCTTCGGGACTGTAATCATAAATTGCACAGGCCCGGTCAGGTCTGGAATCCTCACGCGAAAAGACCCTTCCAGCTCCTCTTGCGAAAGAGCTCTGAAGGTTATCCTCAGCGGACCGGAATAGACTGACTTCCCTTTCTGAAAAAGGTCTTGTACAAGGGTGCGATGACGAAGCTTGGAGCTTTTCCGCAAAGTCAACCTTTCAGGATTGGCAGGAGCATCCTCTTTTGTGTCAAGTATATTGTCAATGATATCAGTCATCTTTGAATGCAAGTTTAAGAATGTCTGATGGAGAGCATACTATATGATCTGCGTATGCCTTGCGTAGTTCAGTGATAGGACGGAATCCCCATGTCACGCCTACAGAGTCAATGCATGCTCGCCTTGCCGTCTCAATATCAACTGCCGAATCCCCTACATGCATGGCTTCACTTTTCCGAGTAGGGTGGGAGAGAAGGATTGCAAAGTCTATGCTTGGATCTGGCTTCACCGGACGGTCTTCTGTCTGCCCCATTACGGCTACGAATGGAATGTCGGGAAAGAAATAATCGATGATTTTTCTTGCAGCTGACTCATATTTGTTTGTAGCCACTGCTACGGCGATATGATTGTCTGTAAGCTGCTGAAGCATTTCAGGAATTCCGGGGTATGGCTTGGTCAGATCTGTACAATGTTGGTCATAATATTCCCTGAATAGGGTCAGAAGCTCTTCTCTTTCCTCAGGGCCTGCATCAGGTTGAGCGCGTTCTATCAGCTTCTTTACTCCGTTACCGACCATATATGGATAGGCGGCTAACGGATGCTCATGGTATCCTTTGGCTTTCAGGGCATAGTTGCACGCCGTGCCCAGATCGGCAATCGTGTCAAGCAGTGTCCCGTCGAGATCGAATATTATAAGTTTTTTCATTTTAAGTTCTTTTTTAAGGTTTGATCTACAGTAGAGAGGATGCTGCCATTGGCAGTGATCGTCTCAAGTATATCACCCGGTTTTGCCAAATCCGCATTACTCACGGCTTTTCCGCAGATTTTTGTGATGGAATATCCGCGTTTAAGTGTCGATGCTGGATTTAACACATCTGTTAATTTTTCAAGATTGTCAAGACGTGTCTTTTCTTTTTCAAGCAGTGATGAAGCTGCGGCCTTCAGCGTATTTGATATTCCTTGGAGCTGGGGGTATTCTATCTGGATACGGGTATGTGATGCCATCCTCAGGGTAGTGCTGATCGCTTCAATGCGTATCCGGGCTTTCGAGATAGCGTCGTTTGCTGCGGAAGGAAGGAGTGCGGAAATTGCATGTAGCTTCATGCGGGCATTCTTTAGTTGGGCATCCGCAAGTGCCGGTACCATTGTCTCTATGCTTTGAAGGCGAATGTGTTCCCCTTTGAGTCGCTCTGATGCGAAAGAGGCGATTCTGGAAGCTAAGTCGTATGCCCTTTGCCATGCCATGCCCACTGAATCAATCAGCCATGCCGCAACGGCTGTCGGTGTCTTGCATCTGATGCATGCGATTTCATCGAGCACGCAGCGGTCTCGCTCATGACCGATACCTACTACAATAGGAAGTGGATAAGTAGCCACGCGTCGTGCAAGGTGAAGATCATCAAAACCATTCATATCTGTGGTGGCTCCTCCTCCGCGAATTATGACTACGCAGTCCCAGTGCACAATGCTATTGGTCTGCTCTATAAGTTCGAGGGCTGCCAATACGCTTTGCGCTGTCCTGTCTCCTTGCATTATAGCAGGGAAGAGCATGGTATGGAATTCCACTCCTACCGGATTCCCTTGAAGCTGATTGATGAAGTCGCCATATCCGGCAGCCGTCTCTGATGATATGACAGCGATTTTCAAAGGAGGTTCTGTAATCTTCAGATTCCTGTTCTGGGCGATGACTCCTTCACGTTGGAGCGCCTCCAAGATTTCTCGGCGAAGACGTTCGAGATCGCCCATCGTAAACGAAGGGTTTACTTCTCCAATATTGAACGAAAGACCGTAAGAACTATGGTAGTTGGCTGCTCCATAAAACATAACTTTCATTCCATTGGAGAGTTCTTTGCCGGTTTCCCTTAGGAATTTGTTTCGGATATGATAGAATCGGTTGGCCCAGATGGTGGCTCTCATGCGCGCGATAGTGGTGCCTCGTGAGTCTTTTTCGATTAGGGTCATGTAGCAATGTCCTCCGCTTGATGAGAGGTCGCTGATCTCTGCGGTCACCCATGCGCCCATAAGCACCGGTTCCCGGCTCATTGCAGCTGCAATGTAGCTTGAAAACTTAGAGAGAGTGTATATCGTTGGGCCTGATTGCCGATTCATTGCTTCCATACTGCAAATTTAGTGAAAATTTGCGATATTCTGAATAATTAGTGACCTGAATTGCGTTATTTCTGTTTTTTATGAGATATATTGGGGCTTATATTCGGAAAAATTCCCTAATTTTGCATTATGTTTCCATTCAGACAGCGAATACATCATTGCTGGTTGCCGGTATCTGTTTTGATACTGGTGATAATTTGTGTTGTCTTATCCGGATGCAGTTCAAGTAAACACGTCCCCGATGGAAGCTACCTTCTCGACAAGGTAAATATTAGAATCGACTCAACCGGTAGGGATGAGCAACTTGATGTCGCTGAGATGCAGGCTTATTTAAGGCAGACTCCAAACCACAAGATGCTTTGGAGCATAAAGTTTCGCCTTGGTTTCTACAATATGAGTGGGAATGACTCCACCAATTGGTGGAATAAATGGATGCGTAAGCTTGGCGAACCCCCTGTAGTCTACGACCCTCAACTCTCAGAAGCCAGTGCCTCCCAATTGCTCCAGTATTTGGCAAGCAAAGGCTATTTTAATGCTGATGTAGAAGTGGATTCTGTGAAAAACGAAAAGAAGAAAAAGATTGAGCTCACGTATAATCTTACTCCCGGCCCTCGCAAGGTGATATCAAAGATGGATTATGAGTTTCCGGACTCCACAGTCAAGGCAATTGTGATGGCTGACTCATCAAAATTCCTCACTTTCCCCGGTCAACCGCTTGCGAGAGATATCCTTGAAAACCAACGTACGATTGTTGCCGATGCTCTTCGAAATAGGGGCTACTTCAAGTTTGGCAAGGAGAACATTACTTTTGTCGCCGACACTACAGAGGGGAGTTCCGACGTGGAATTGCTGATGAAAGTCAATCCTCCATCCGGTCAGGCTAAGGATAGGGAGGATATGTATACGAAATTTATTATCCGCAAAGTTACTGTAATTGCTGATGCAGATGCTATAGATACTGAGAATCCGGCTTTGGCGGTTGCAGCCGATTCAGTCAATTATCACGGTCTCGAGATTCTTTATGCCGATTCTCGTTATCTTCGTCCTTCTGTCATTGCAGACAACTGTTACCTTGCTCCTGGAGAAGTGTTCGCTCAGCATAATGTAGACCGGACTTACCGTGCGTTTTCGCGTCTTGGGATTCTGAAGTTTATCAATGTATCATTCATCCCGGTTGGGCATATCGAGGATAATGGTCTGCTCGATGTATATGTGATGCTGACTCCCGGTAAGTCGCAGACAGCGAGCGTCGAACTTGAAGGAACTAACTCTGAAGGCGACCTTGGAGTGGCGGTCGGACTTACGTACTCTCATCGAAATATCGGACGAGGTTCGGAGACATTCACAGGGAAAATACGTGGAAGCTATGAGTCGCTTTCCGGGAACTTGGAAGGATTGCTCAACAACCGATATATGGAGTATTCCGTCGATCTCGGTCTTTCTATGCCTGAGTTCAAGGCGCCTATATCGCACCGATTGAGGCGTATGATTCAAGCCTCAACCGAGATGAATTTCTCGATGAATTATCAAGAGCGACCTGAATATACGCGTGTGATTTCAACTGCAGGCTGGAGCTACAAATGGGTCGATGCACGCAAGTACAATCGTCATACTTTTACACCCCTCGATATCAACTACGTCTATCTTCCGGCTTCTACCAACGACTTTATCGACCTGATAGCTCCTGACAATCCTCTTCTTCGCTATAGTTATGAAGACCACTTCATCATGCGTATGGGTTGGCGTTGGTATCATACCAACAAGCGGGAAGCTGCTCCTTGGCAGAAGTTTATGCAGCGTGATATCTATAATGTCAGAGTGAATGCTGAGATTGCCGGCAACTTGCTGTTTGCGCTATCCAGCATCTTTGACCATCGTAGCAATTATCGAGAAGATCCATATAAGATTTTTGGCATACATTATTCCCAATATTTCAAGCTCGAGGCTGATTATGCTCTCCTTCATCGTTTTGACGAGAGGAATTCCGTGGCATTTCGTGTTGGAGGAGGTGTCGGCATCCCATACGGTAATTCAGAGATGTTGCCGTTTGAGAAGCGATTCTATGGAGGAGGTGCTAATGGAGTGAGAGGATGGGCTGTACGTACGCTTGGTCCCGGAGCTTATCCCGGGCGTAATTCTGTGAGCGACTTTATCAATCAATGTGGCGACATCCGGCTCATCACAAGTGCGGAATATCGTGCAAAACTATTCTGGGTTTTGGAATTAGGTGCCTTCATCGACATCGGTAATATATGGACCATACGCGACTATCCATTCCAGCAGGGTGGCGTCTTTAAGTTTGATGAGTTCTACAAGCAGCTTGCCGCTGCTTACGGTCTGGGTCTGCGTATGGACTTCAACTACTTCCTCCTGCGCTTTGACCTCGGCATGAAGGCGCATAATCCAGCGATGGGAGAGAATCCATGGCCTCTAATCTCCCCTCGTTGGAAGCGTGACTCCTCCTTCCACTTCTCCATCGGCTACCCCTTCTGATCAATTCATAATTCTTTATTAAACACCTTCGTAAGATTTGCTATCAATAATGAGAAATTTGGACAGATTTTTAATTGTTGGAGTCAAAATCTTCAAGATATCGCTCCAGAATAGGAATCATTTCAGGTATATCCGAGACAATGGTAGCCCATATCTTTTGAGGACTCATTGTATAGTAGTCATGTACCATGACATGCCTCATTCCGATAATTGCATCCCATGGCAATTCCGGATGTTCGTTTTTAAACTCTTTGGTTAGCTTATAAGCTGCTTCACCGATAATCTCTATTAGCTTGGCAAGACCAAAAAATAAGATTCTATCTTTCAGGATGGAATCCAAGGAATGTTTAGGTGTCTCCTCAGAAAGAATTCTTGCTGCATCAAGCATGTGGCGTAATCTTCCGGGATCTTTAATCTTTTCTCTCATAAATCAGAATTTTATCTCGGTCAACAGATGCGCGTGCAAATTCCTTAAGACCCTGAGATTCTACAAGATCGACCTGTCTGCCCAGCAAATGTGAAAGCTCCATTAGCATTCCTCCGATTCTCAATAGTGATACCACACCCTTTGACTCATCGTAGTCGACTAATATGTCAATGTCGCTTGTCTGAGTCTCCTCTCCACGTGAGCACGATCCGAACAGCCAAGCTCTTACTACTGGTTTGTCACTGAAATAGTGTTTTATGATAGGAAATAAATCAAAAATATTCTTATTAACCATATTCATGCAAACTTCAAAATAGATCAATTACAGTTGACTTAAACCACTTTATAGCTTTATTTAGAATTGTATTCGAAAAGCTTAAGTCAATAAATGCAAAGTTAGCAATTATTTTCATATCTTCCAAATATAACGGAGAAGATAATCGTTCAAGGATAATTATAAACTGTATATTTTAGAACTATAGTGTGACTTATTGATGGCATACACATCAAATAATTAAGATTAACTAAAATTTTAGGTGAGAAAATTTGCAGATTAAAAATATAGTTATTAACTTTGCAGAGTCAACTAAAACTTAAGTTATAATTATGAAGAAACAACCAAAGAAACTTACGGAGAAAGAAGCGGAGGTCATGGAGCGTCTCTGGAGCGATGGACCGCAGACCATAAGGGAATTGCTAGCTACATATCCCGACCCAAAACCTCATTTCAATACTGTGTCCACTACAGTCAGGATTCTGTGCGACAAAGGTTTTGTTGCTCACGTCGGAGAGCGCAATGGTGCCTATACTTACGGGGCATTAGTTGAGAGCAACGAGCTGAGTGGAAGTAGTCTTGCTCGACTTGTGAAAAACTATTTCAACAATAGTTATCGGTCCGTCGTTTCAGCACTTGTAGACGAAGAGAAGATCTCTGTCGATGAGCTTCGTGAGATCATCGATATGGTGGAAAGACGCAATAAAAAGTGACTGCTATGGGATCTTTCCTCGCTTATACTCTCTATTCGGGTGTATTCCTTTTGTTGCTGTACCTTGTGTATAAACTGTTTATCTCCGGAGAAAAGCAGATAGCACTCAATCGGATTATTCTGCTCGGATGCTATGTGATTTCGTTTGCTGCGTGGCCCTTGGGCAATATCCAATGGAGTCCGAAGATGACCGAATTTTCTGTCGCTTCCCCATATATCGCGATAGGAGAGTTGACTATTAATACACTTGGAATAATTGAAGAAGATACTTCACTTGTCCCTCAGATCTTATTTTGGATATATCTTATAGGTGCTTTAGTAGTTATATTGAAGACAATCTTGTCGACTTTAAGACTCCTCTTTTATATCCGAAAAGGAACATTCATACGGAAAGATGGGTATACGCTTGTCGTCATGCCAGGCAATGACACTGCGCCATTTAGTTTTGGAAGACATGTAGTGATGAGTGCCGTAGATTATGAAACTGTCCGTAGCTCAGTGACGGCCCATGAACTCGCCCATATCCGATGCCGACATTATCTTGATCTCATTGTGGCGCAAGCGGTATGCATTGTGCTTTGGTATAATCCTGCCGCTTGGCTAATGCGCGATGAACTGAAGCTCATCCATGAATATCAGGCGGATGCTGCTGTGATTGATAACGGAGCCAATCCTAAGGAATATCAGATGCTGCTGATCAGAAAAACAGTCGGTAACCGTTTCCATACCCTTGCCAACAGTCTAAACCATAGTAAACTTAAAAACAGAATCGCCATGATGCAGAAAGAAAAAAGCAGCGGACGCCGCCGTCTGCGCCTCCTTTCTCTTGCCTTAGCCGTAGTAGTGGCTCTGGCCGTTGTCAATATTCCGGCTATAGCATCCGGACTAAAAACGCTTGAATCAGCTAAGTTTAAACTCACAGAGACTCAAAAAGACATGTCAGAGAATGTTTTGTATGCTTCTGAGTCAATGCCAATACATGAAGTTATAGAGGATAATATCGCGGCTGAAGCTCCAACTGAACTCTCAGTTAATGCTTACAAAGACGAGAGGAAAAATAAATCCGCGGAAGAAGTCAAGGAAGAAGAAAAATCACTATTGGATCCCGAAATTGCAGCGGAATTCCCGGGTGGAATTGAGAAGCTGATGACATACCTTTCCCATAATATTCGTTATCCATTTTCAGCATTTTCCGATAATAGAACAGGAAAGACCTTAGTCGGTTTTGTCATCCAGTCAGATGGCTCAATATCAGATGTCAAGATATTGGAGAGTTCTTGGCCTGATCTGGATGAAGAGGCTATGAGGGTGGTGAAAGCTATGCCGAAATGGACTCCTGCCATGACAGACGGCAAACCGGTTGCTTCTCAGTTCTCGTTGCCGATCAACTTCAGACTGCAAGATTCGTCTAATGCAAAAGCTGCGACTCCTAAAGAAGAAGCGCCATTCATTCAATTAAGTAAGAACGGTGGCGCTAAGCTCATGGTAGGTCCTCGTGATAAGGATTGCGAAGCCGCTGATATACAAGCTATCCGAGTGGATGGAAAACTGCTTACAGGAGATATGACCATAGATTTGAGTGATATAGAGACATCTGAGACTTTTCCTCCAAGTGAGGAATTCCCGGGTGGATTGTGGGACATTAAACTGAAGAAAAAATGAAAAAGACTTTATGTTATATTCTGTTGTCTTTAGGTATTTCATTGAGTGCCTATTCCTTTGAGTATAGGATTGTGTCAAAGACACCAGACAGTAAACTTAATGGGCTGGAGCTGATTTTATCAAATGAAGCGGATTGGGGTGGTGAAGATTGTGGCGTTATTGATAATGGAGTCATAGACATAAAGGGAGAGAGTAAACGTTCATTCCCGGCCCACCTCATAGTCAAGAATAGCGACCAGAATTCGGGAAACAAACAATATTATTCGATAAGTCTTATAGTAGAGCCGGGAACAATTGTTGTGGACGTCAATGAGGATTTCCCATTGCAAGGAGGTATACTCAATGATGGATGGAAAAATTGCCACATACGTTTGAGCGAAGTCGAGTACAGAACTGTTCCTTCTAAAGAAATAATAGAGGAAGTGTTTAAGAAGAATGTAGGAAATGGTCTTGGGGAGAGGGCGCTTCTTTATTATGGATTGGATTGTTCTCCGGATGAATGGATGGAGATGGTGGCACTTCTTGATGATGAGTCGAAGAATCTTGCTGCAATAGAGAATATGACTGAACGCAAGGAACGCCTTAGGCCAGTATGGGAAGGTCAACCATTTGCTGAACTCATCGGGCAGACTCTTGAAGGGAATCCTACAAGTCTTTCGCAGTATGTAGGGAAAGGCCGGTATGTGGTGGCTGATCTGTGGGCGAGCTGGTGTGGAGGATGTATTTCGCAGGCCAATCAATATTTGAAACCTTTATATGAGGAATATAAGGATAATCCGGACATTATGTTTTTAGGTATTGCTATGGATGATGTAAATCAAGCAGTGGATAAGTTTGGCTACGAGTGGCCGCAGATGAATGAATGCCGTAGACTTATGGCTACTTACGGTGTATACTCCGTACCCGAGATAATCATCTTTGCTCCCGATGGTACAATCCTTAAACGCTTCCTGCGCGGAGCCGACCTGAAGGATCTGCTTAAGGATCTTCTGCCCGAAAAGCCAAAGACTGGCGACTTCATAGGAGGCCAAAGCCTTAAATAGTATTATTTTAACACATTAATACTAAAAAATACACCACGGATATTCTTTTTATCCGTGGCGTTTTTTTTATCTTTGTTTTGAAATATCGAATTTTATTCTTAAATTTGCGTATAAATTATATTATTATCGAATATGATGCAGAGATATCTCAAAAAGCTACAGGATTTTTTTTCTAAGCAGCCTATAGAGAAAGCCTGGATATTTGGTTCGTTTGCCAGAGGAGAGGAATCTCCGAATAGTGATGTGGATATTTTGGTAAGATATACCCCGGGGACTGTCTTGGGCATTTTCGGAATATGCGAGTTGATTGAGAAACTTGAGGATCTTTTGGGGCGGCATGTTGACCTTGTAGAGGAAGGAACTCTTTTCCCAAGAGTGGCAAAACAGGTAGATGCGGAAAAACTTCAGATTTATGAGAGAGGCTCTTAAAGATCCGTTAAGATTAGAACATATCCGAGACGTTATTGATAGACTTATGGTAGCAGATGCCAACAAATCCTTTGATTTGTTGGATGACAAGGATATTGAATATTTTGGAGTTGTCAAACTTCTTGAAATCATAGGAGAAGCTTCGTATAAACTTACCGCTGATTTTAAAGAGTCACATCCCGATACGCCTTGGAAATACATTACCGGAATGAGACATGTACTTGTTCACGGCTATTATCAGATCAAACAAAGTGATGTTATAAAGACTGTAAGGAAAGATCTTCCGGTTTTAAGAGAGCAAATTATTGATTATTTGTCAGAGTTTGATTAGAAATGACTAAAATTGAAAATGAGAGACAGTATGAATGGGCAGTTGCGAGAGTTGAGGAATTATTGCCTTTTGTAAATGAAGATACACCTACAACTGATTCAAATTACATAGAACTTGTACTGCTGTCAAATCTTGTTGCGGACTATTCAGAGGAGCATTATTCACTTGGTAAGCCATCTCTTATTGATATAATTAAGCTCCGCATGTATGAGATGGGCTTGAATCAAGCATCTCTGGCGAAACTGATTGGTGTCAGTCCATCAAGGATCAACGACTACCTCTCAGGGAAGAGTGAACCGACGTTGAAGGTGGGTCGTCTGCTCAGCCAGAAACTTGACATTGACCCAGCCATAGTGCTTGGAGTATAAATTAGTGTTTTGATTTATGAAGAATTCATTTAAGAAAAGCATAGTCGATTTTGCGTCGGGATTTGATAAAGAATTTAATACACGGATATACGATCAGTCCAGTTTGGAAAATCAAATGGCTGTTTTAAGTCATTATTTGCATAATAAGGATATAGAATTAAATGATGAAGAGCGGATTCATCTTCTTTCAGCTATACTTGAGTTCCTTGGTAACAAACCTGAAAATGCTGTTGAATTTAATCAAAGTCAGGAATCATGTGAAGAATTATTGGATCTGGTAAATGAGCCAATGGCTTTAGATTTGTTTTCGGAGTTCTTCAGGGTCCCTTTCCCTAATCCGGACAAAGCGAAATTCACCTTCATAGATTTATTCGCCGGCATTGGTGGTATTCGGCTTCCATTCTCAGAAATGGGATATAAGTGTGTCTTTTCATCAGAATGGGACAAGCATGCCCAGACCACATATCTTGCAAATTTCGGGGAGATGCCTTTTGGAGATATTTGTAAAGAGTCTACCAAGAGATTTATTCCCGAAAACTTTGATCTGCTTCTTGCTGGATTTCCATGCCAGGCATTCTCAATTATGGGCAAGATGAAAGGATTTGAAGATACCAGAGGAACCTTATTTTTTGAAGTCGCCTCTATATTGAATAAGCACCGACCAAAAGCATTTCTCCTTGAGAATGTCAAGCAACTTACGACTCATGATCATGGAAGAACTTTTAAGACAATACTTGCTACATTGGAAGAATTGGGATATTCCTACAAATGGTCTGTCTTGAATGCATTGGACTTCGGTGTTCCCCAGAAGAGGGAGCGAGTGATAGTTGTGGGCTTCCGCGATAAGGATCTGATTGATGAGTTTGATTTCAAATTTACTAAAAAAACATACGATTTGAGGGAGATTCTTGAAGATGACGATGAGGTTGATCCTACTCTGTTTGCTTCTAATATGATACTTCAGAAACGTCAGGAACGTACCCGGGGAAAGCATTTGTTCTATCCCTCAGTGTGGCATGAGAATAAATCCGGCAATATATCAGTATTGGATTATGCTTGTGCCCTTCGTACGGGAGCTTCATATAATTATCTTCTTATCAATGGAAGGAGGCGTCCGTCATCTCGTGAGCTTTTAAGGTTTCAGGGATTCCCAGATAATTATAATATTGCTGTGTCGCATGGAGAAATACGTAGGCAGACGGGAAATAGCGTAGCAGTGCCCATGATCAGGGAAATAGCAATTAAAATCAATACCATACTATCAAATCATTATTAATCATGATGAAGCACCCAAAACTACGAGATGGACGTAAACTTGTGACGTCGGAGTTGTATCCCATAAATGAAGTGCCGGATGACGTCATTGTGAAGATCGCCGGATACTTCGCCTATCTTTTATACGTAGGAAGGAAAGATATTTTAGGAAATGACTGGGGAGATGCATTTGCAAAATCTATTGGCGGAATACATCTTGATTCACCTATTGGAATAGCTGATGTGGTCAAAGGGAAAATGGCTTGGTCTATGAAGACGGTAAAGACCAAAAATCCTTTGAGTGCGAAGAAGGTAAGGCTTATTAGCGGACGATGCTCTCCTGACTACTCTTATGGTATTACAGATCCACACGAAGATATTGAAAAAACCGGAAGGGCTGTTCTTGGTATTTGGAATGAACGAATAAATCTTGCTCTTGATAATTATAATCCTGTCAGAACTCTCGTATTGGTGCGATCTGAAGATTGTTTGAGTTTCTGTATGTTTGAGGAGGATACTCATCGTTATCCCTCTAATGATTATTATTGGGGTGTGAATTCCAATGGGAATCTAATTGGAAAGTCAATATCTACTGATGAAGTTGTGTTTACTTGGCAACCTCATGGCTCTCAATTTACTATTCACGAAGCCATCCCTCATAATGCAGTGCGTTTCACATTACGAAAGCCACCGGTCACTTCTGTGGATGCAATATTAGATGCGATGGATTTCAATTCAGATTGGGTGGAGATCATTAGATAAGTAGAGATCATTAGATAAATAAATAATGATAATGGATAAGTTAAAGTTGATATTAATCTTAATGATGTGGTCGATATTTATTAGTTCTTCTAAGGCTGAAGTGCCCTTTAACGGGTTGATTCTCGATAGGGAAATGAAGCCTAAGAAAGGAGTCAAGGTCTATGTCAAGGATCCGAAGCGTTATGCCATTACTGACAAGAAAGGGCGTTTCGGTCTCACAGACGTCCAGCCTGACGATACGCTGCATCTTGTAGTGTCGAAGAAAGAAACGCTTATGGTACCTGTCGAGGGGCGTCGAGGCATCAGGATTGTCTTTGCCGGAGACAAGCGAGCTCAGGCAGAAAATGACGATGAGATTGCGAACACCGGCTTTGGATTTGTAAAACGTCGGGAATTCACCGGCGTCAGTTCCGGTATTAGTGGAGATAGACTGCGGAGTACAGGTCGACGAGACATCCTTAGCGCTCTAAAAGGGTTGGTTCCCGGTTTAAATGTCACTGGTCCGGCTGGCGATCAATCGGTAAATATTCGAGGTGTTAATTCACTCACTTCTCCTACCGAACCCCTTTATGTGGTCGACGGGGTAGTGGTATCTTCATTAGATTTCCTCAATATATATGATGTTGATCATGTCGAAGTGATAAAGGATGGATCGCAATATGGGTCTCGTGGTGCCAATGGAGTTATTGTTGTCACTACCAAAACCGGAGAATCGCGGAAAAAGAAATAAAAATTTTATTTGCCATTTAGGATTTTTATTGCTAAATTTGCAGTTTGTTGGGGCGGGAGGAATTTGGACAACAATAAATTTGAATATTATTATGACCATCAACGAAGTTCAAGACGAAATAATAGACGAAATGTCCGGTATGGACGATTGGCTTGACCGATATGCCTATATAATTGATTTAGGCAACACACTCCCTCCAATCCCGGAAGATATGAAGACTCCCACCAACCTAATCGAAGGTTGCCAAAGTCGTGTCTGGATTGATGCCAAAGAAAATGATGAAAAGAAGATTCATTTCGAAGCCGACTCCGATGCTATGATAGTAAAGGGCATCGTAGCTCTTCTTATGCGCGTGCTCAACGACCGAACCCCGGACGAAATCCTTAACGCTGACCTCTACTTCATCGATAAAATAGGACTCTCCGAGCATCTTTCCCCCACTCGCAGCAATGGCCTGGTCGCAATGGTGAAGCAAATACGCAACTACGCTACAGCATTCAAGCTGATCAATGCTTGAGTCAAATGCCCTCAAAGTCCTTTAGAATAAAATGTCCTTAATGACCTTAAAGCCCTTAAATACAGACAATATACAACTAAAACCTCATAATTATGTTTAAGAACCAACCGGCAGGACTCTATGTGCTCGCACTCGCGAACACCGGCGAACGCTTTGGCTACTACACCATGCTCGCCATCTTCCTTTTCTTCCTCCAGGCTAAATTTGGCTTTGACGCCACCTGGACAGGCCAGATTTTCTCAATTTTCTTGGCCCTTGTATATTTCATGCCCGTTTTCGGTGGCTGGCTTGCTGACCGCTGGAGCTTCAATAAATGTGTGCTTGCCGGTATTGCGGTGATGTTTGTTGGCTATGCCCTTATGTCCGCTCCAACTCCTATTCGTTCCAATTCCTCTTTCATGATTCTTCTCGCCGCTCTCTTGCTTATTGCCACCGGTACCGGTCTATTTAAAGGCAATTTGCAGGTTATGGTAGGCGACCTCTATAATAATCCTCAATATAGCGACCGTAGAGATTCCGCTTTCTCTCTTTTCTACATGGCTATCAATCTCGGTTCGATGTTCGCTCCGGGAGCTGCTATCGCTCTTAAGAACATGGCTCTGACAAAAGCAGGTTTCCTTTCCAACAATCCAATGGCAGCTACTGTCAGCAATTGGTGTTTGGATACTAATGGTTTCACAAATATGCCTTCTGATCCTGAGACTTTAAAAAGCATGACAGACTTTGCTGTTAAGAATGGTATGGAACAGGGTGGCGACCTTGCAGCTTGGCTCTCCGGTTATCTTCAGACATTTGCCGATGGATGTTCAGCTCATTTCGCATCTTTGACGGCTTTTGCCGATGGCTACATTTCTGCTTTCTCCACTGGATGTACTTACGCATTCTCCCTTGCTTGCGCTTCTCTGATAGTCAGCTTCCTTATTTATACTCTTGGCCGTAAGACTTATAAACACATTATTACGGATGCTCCCAAAGCTGAAAATGGAAAGAAGGCTGTTGCTAATAACAACGAACCGGAACTTACTCCCGAACAGACCAAGCAGCGTGTCGTGGCACTCTTCCTCGTCTTTGCTGTAGTAATCTTCTTCTGGATGGTATTCCACCAGAACGGACAGACTCTTACTGAGTTTGCCAAGAGTTGCACTTCTCCCGAATCTTCTTCTTGGACTCGTATCGGATTTAATTTGGGAGCTCTGTCCGCAATCGCGGTGGCTGTATATGCTCTCTTTAGCCTCATACAATCTAAATCTGCACAGGGCAAAGTGATCAGTGGTATTATCCTCGCTGCTTGTGTGGGCGTGGTTATTTGGATTTATACCGGCGTTATGCCTGCTACTCTTACAAATATTGACCCTGCTGCTTACCAGCAGTTCAACCCATTCTTCGTAGTTGCACTCACCCCATTCTCTCTTGCACTCTTCGGATGGCTAAATAAGAAAGGGAAGGAACCTTCCGCCCCTCGTAAGATCGGTTATGGTATGGTTGTGGCAGGAATAGCTTACCTCGTGATGGTGTTTGGATCCCTTTCTCTTGTCGGAACAAACGGTGATGTATCTACCAACTGGCTTATAGCTACTTATCTGCTTCTTACCTTTGCAGAACTTCTTCTCTCACCAATGGGAATCTCATTTGTCAGCAAAGTTGCTCCTCCGAAGTTGAAAGGCGCAATGATGGGTGGCTGGTTTGCTGCCACTGCTGTTGGTAACTATCTTGTGTCGATTCCTATGCTTCTTTGGGGTAAGATTCCTGTCTGGACTATATGGGTGATCCTTATCGTTCTGTGTCTTCTTTCGGCAGCATTCATCTTCTCCCAGATGAAGAAACTCGAAGCTGCTACAGGCGATATGCCCGAGCCGGTGCCTGATTCAACTCTCGCTGACCCGGTAGAGTAAATTGGCATCTTGACAAAACGACATTTTGATACCTAATCTATATGGCTAACACATCTGAATTCAGTAGTAAGATTGGACTTATTGCAGCCACTGTCGGCAGTGCGGTCGGCCTGGGAAACGTCTGGCGTTTCCCGGCTGAAACGCAAGCCCATGGTGGCGCAGCTTTCCTACTCGTCTATGTGGTATGCGTGCTTCTCTTCGGCATCCCGGTGATGTTGGGAGAGTTCGCTATCGGACGCGCGGGAAAAAGCGACGCTATAGACAGCTACAAGAAACTGAGTCCCGGCAAGCCTTGGTGGATTTCCGGCTTTCTCGGCATACTTTGCTCCTACCTTATTCTGACATTTTATATGGTGGTGTCCGGTTGGACTCTTGAATATCTCTATCAGTCGATAACAGGGGAACTCTTCTCGCCGATACCCGGTGTGGAAGAGGGTAGCAATCTTCAGTTTGCCGATCGCATGCAAGAATATGTGGCTGGAGTTTGGCCTCCTATGGTGTGGACTTGGATCACTATTGCGATATGCGGAGCCGTCTTGTGCATGGGTGTGCAGAAAGGTATAGAAAGGGCAAGCAACATTTTGATGCCCCTGCTGTTTCTTATTCTCATTATCTTATGTGTCAACGCTATGAGTCTTCCTAAGGCTGCCGAGGGACTTGAATATTTCTTCAATCCTGACTTTTCAAAGATTACTCCCAAAGTATGCATCAGTGCATTGGGGCAGGCATTCTTCTCATTGAGCCTTGGTATGGGTACACTCATCACGTATGGCAGCTATTTCAAAAAGGATACCAATCTTACTCGCACTGCGTTCACGGTGTCAATTCTTGATATGGCGGTTGCGATTCTTGTGGGAATGATCATTTTCCCTGGAGTGATGTCTTTTGGCTTGGAAGGGGAGTCCTTTGACGGATCAGCATTGGTGTTTGTCACATTCCCTGAGATATTCAACAATATGTGGTGTCCGCAGCTTTGGTCGTCACTTTTCTTCATCCTTTTGGCAGTTGCGGCTCTGACAAGCAGTATATCCATTGCTGAAGTGTCAATTGCATATTTCAGTGGTCACTTCAATGTGAAGCGGGTGCCCGCTACGTGTGCAGTCCTCATTCCTTTGATCCTTCTTAGCTCTTTGTCTTCATTAAGCAACGGGGTGCTGTCAGACTGGACCATCTTCGGCTATACCATCTTCGGAGCATGTGATGCAGTGACAGCCAATATTCTGATGCCGCTCGGAGCATTGATCATGGCGATATATCTTGGATGGTTTGCTCCTAAGGATCTTATGAAGGATCAGCTGACCAACGGTGGCACCATCAGAAATCGACTTGCAGGCACTGTCATATTCTTGCTTAAATGGGTCACTCCCATTCTTATCCTTGTCATTTTTATTGCCTCTTTGTTTATGTAGGAATGAAAACCACTCTCAATGAAATAGCGACGTTGCTTGACTCTTCGCTGAAAGGCGGGAATCGGGATGTCGAACTCCTTCTTACCGACTCGCGGAGCCTGACTGACCCCGCGAAGTCGCTTTTTTTTGCCCTACGGGGTCGCAGCAATGATGGTCATCGCTATATTCGGGATTTGTATTCGCGCGGTGTCCGTAGTTTTGTAGTCAATGAAATTCCCGAGTCATCATCCGAAATGCCTGATGCTTCATGGATAGAAGTTGGCGACACTTTGAAAGCACTTCAGAAAGTAGGCGCACTTGGACGCGTAAATGCCAATGCACTGGTTGCTATCACCGGATCGAGAGGAAAGACCACTCTAAAAGAATGGCTGTTTCAGATACTTTCCCCTTCTCTTAATGTAAGCAGATCTCCTCGTAGCTATAACTCGCAGATAGGTGTCCCTCTCAGTCTTTGGGGCATACGTCCGGGCAGCGATGTGGCTCTTATAGAAGCCGGTATCTCGAAGGTAGGAGAGATGAAGTCAATTGCAGATTGCATTGCTCCCGATACCGTGGTGATTACCAATGTAGGGGATGCCCACGCACAAGGCTTCAGCTCTAAAGAAGAAAAGATTAAGGAGAAGGTATCGCTTACTGCAGGGGATTCTGTCAAAAAAGTGATTTATTGTGCCGATGATCCTGATGTAGAGGCTGCTGTGATTGGTCAATGCGCTGGAAAGGAACTTATAGGTTGGCATAAATCTGAGATTCCGGCTGACCTATTCGGAGAAGATTTTGCAAATAGGGATATCAAGGGATGGGAGATAGAGAATGCCGGGCATGCCATTGCTGTGGCTAAAAGTCTTGGCTTGCCTGAAGATGAAATATGGAAGTCGCTTAAAAGGCTCCACCGCATAGGAACGCGCCTTAATGTAAGCGAAGGCGTCAATGATTGCCTCGTGATACACGATTCATATACGTCTGACCAATCTTCGCTTGCACCTGCACTTGACTTCATGAAACGCCGTCTTGCACCCGGAAGTAAGGAAACCCTCATTGTCAGCGATCTTCTTCATGAGGCTGACTCTTCAGAAGATGCTATTGTCTCAATGGCTAAAATGCTGAAGATGTCGGGTGTGAAAAGGCTTATCGGTGTTGGCAAAGGGCTTAGAAAAGGGGCTGAAAAGCTCGCTACAGTAGTGGAAGAATCTGATTTTTTTGATACTACTGATGATCTGCTTGCAAATATAAGTACATCTGATTTTTGCAATGAAACCATTCTGTTGAAAGGTGCTCCGCAGTTTGAATTCGGAAGGATTGCCCAACTTTTAGAGGCGCGTACTCATGAGACGGTGCTTGAAGTGAATCTTGATGCCGTGGTCAGGAATTACAATTATTTCAGATCCAAATTGCCTGCCGGTACGGGTCTTGTGGCAATGGTGAAAGCATCCGGATATGGAGCCGGAAGTTATGAGATAGCCAAGACTTTGCAGGATTGTGGTGCGTCTTATCTTGCTGTGGCAGTTCTTGACGAGGGTATCGATCTTCGTCGCCGCGGGATTACTATGCCGGTAATGGTGATGAACCCGAAGGTGGTCAACTATCGCCAGATGTTTGCCAACCGACTTGAGCCGGAGGTCTTCTCCATGCCGATGCTTCTCGACGTGGTGAAGGAGGCAGAGAAATATGGAGTGAAAGACTATCCGGTCCATATAAAACTCGACACCGGAATGCATCGCATGGGTTTTGTCGAAGAGGAACTTCCCGAAGTAATGAGGATTCTTAACTCTACAGATTCCGTAAGAATTGCATCCGCATTCAGCCATCTCGCCACGGCCGATTGTTTGGATATGGACGATTATACTCATCTCCAGCTTCAGCGATTTGATAGCTTTACAAATTATATGCTTCAGGAATCGCCCAGACCTTTCTTGCGCCATGTGCTAAACTCTGCGGGAATATTGCGTTTCCCGGAATATCACTACGATATGGCTCGTCTTGGCATCGGCCTTTACGGTGTCAATACCCTGCCGCCTGAGGTGGAGGCTCCATTGTCGGTAGTCAGCACTCTCCGCACTGTCATAATTGCAATTAGAGAGTGGAAGAAAGGAGAGAGCATAGGCTATGCACGTCGCTCTATTCTGGATCGCGATTCGCGAATAGCAACTATTCCGATTGGATATGCCGATGGCATGAACCGTCATTTCGGTAGAGGAAACATAACAGTAAAAGTAAACGGTAAGGATGCCCCTACCGTTGGAAATATTTGTATGGATGCCTGTATGATTGATGTGACGGGCATTGACTGTAAAGAAGGAGATGTAGTAGAAATATTTGGTCCTTCTGCATCCGTCGACCGTCTCTCAGACCTGTTGGACACTATCCCCTACGAGATCCTCACTTCCGTCTCTCCGCGTGTCAAGAGGGTTTACTTCAGGGAGTGATTCTTCGGGACCATCCGTGACTTCAATTTCAACTTCTATGGCTGGTGGCAATACTTTGCCGTCAGCCATTTCAATTACTCTGTCGGCGATAGCTGCAAGTGAAGAGTCGTGAGTCACCATGACCACTGTCTGTCCAAGTCTGTCGCGAAGATCTACGAATATGTCCTGTATCTCTTGTCTGTTGGCAGAGTCAAGACTTCCGGTAGGTTCATCAGCAAAAATAATTTCCGGATCATTTATAAGAGCTCGCGCTATTGCTGTCCGCTGGCGTTCTCCTCCACTCATTTCTGCCGGCTTATGGTGTATGCGTTCGCCTAATCCTAACTGGGTCAGCAGATCAGCTGCCTTTTCCATAGCTTTCTTTTTTGATGTCCCGGCTATCAAGGCAGGCAGAGCTACATTTTCTTGAGCCGTAAATTCTGGAAGGAGCTGATGAAACTGGAATACGAATCCCATATTTTTATTTCTGAATGCAGAAAGCTTCTTATCTTTCATCCCGATGAGTTCTGTGCCATTGAATAGCACAGAGCCGCTGTCAGGCTTTTCAAGAGTTCCCGCTATTTGTAGAAGTGTAGTCTTCCCTGCTCCTGACGGACCTACAATAGCTGCTATCTCTCCCTTCCCGATAGATAGAGAAATCCCCTTCAGCACTTCCAAATTTCCAAAAGACTTATGTATATTCTTAATATCCAGCATATCTTGACGTATTTGTGATTTAATAATATCATTTTAAGATTTTAAATTCCTGATGCGATACTCGGATGGATAAAGATTATTGCTCCTATTGCCTAAATTTTTCAAGAATCCCAAGGTAAAGCCCTGATATGTCGCAGCCAAATATCCTTTTTGCGTTCCTTCCGGCAGCATTATCGTATCTCTTGATAAATATCGCAGTGCTGCATCAAGAGGAAGCTCTATCTTTGGAAAAGGATTTGCCAACGCTGTCGACATGGCAAGTCCGTGCGCGGGAATAAGGTCTTTACCCTTTATTTCACCAATTTCTACTCCTGCTGACATTACTCTTACTCCTTTAGGTAAGGATTCGAGTAAAGATGCAGTGGCAGGTGAAAGCGCGAGTATATGCCCGTTGTGGTTGATGAAATCAAAGTCTCCGTCAACCCACGACCGGGCAGTGTCCATAACTCTTTTGTCAATTTTCTCATTCCCTTTGTTCGCTTTCTTCTTTCCTTTGAAACGTAGACACTCACCCAATACTGCGCAAGGTTTCCGAAAGACTGCTACAAACAGTCCCTCCCCGCGTGTGAACCCCGGCATAAACCGCAGGCATGGAATTGATCCTTTGGTTTCCCCTTGAATGCCGTATTGTCCTCCAAGATTTGTATTTACCGGTTCAAGCTCGAAAGTTTCAGCTATCCAAGCGGCATTATCTTCATCTTCTGTTGTATTGAAAGTGCAAGTGGAATATATAAGGTATCCACCCGGTTTGAGCATTTCGACTCCGTTTGCAATGATTTCCCGTTGAAGGGCTGAGCATTGTTTTATCAGGCCTTCACTCCATTGGGCCCTTGCCGCTTCTTCCTTGCGCATCATGCCCTCACCGGAACATGGGGCATCAATCGCTATTATGCCAAATCTTTTCTTAAGCTCAGCCAATCGGGATGTGTCTGTATTTGTAACAATGACATCTGGATACCCATATTTACAAAGGTTCTCTTTCAAGATACTTGCTCTTGAAGAGGAAAATTCATTGGCAAGCATAACGCTTCCATCGGGAAGTGCATTCAGAATGGCAGTGGTTTTGCCTCCGGGTGCGGCGCAGAGATCACAAACCTCTACTGGAGTGTCAGAAACTAATCCTCTCACAATTGTCTCATATATCATCGACGAAGCATCCTGGACATAGAATGCTCCGGCATGCAGCAGAGGATTCTGAGTGAAGGATGGTCGCTCAGAAAGATAGCATCCCGATTCGCACCAAGGCACTTGCGACATATCCGGATATATAGGCGTTTCAGTAGGCTTGCGCTTGTTGACCCGCAAGGCGGTTTCCGGCTCTCCACAAAGTGCGGAAAGCAGGATTTCGGCACGATTTTCACCGATTTCAGCCTTCATGAGGGCGCTAAAACCCTCTGGTAAAAAATTATCTTCAATCATTTCACTGCAAAATTAGCAAAAAACGAGGAATTTTGTTAATTTTGTAGTATGAAAATTCAATCTGCCCTTTATCTTGTCCCCGTTCCCATCAGCGGAGCCCCCGTTTCTGACGTGATTCCAGCGGGAAATTTGGAAATAGTAGGTCAGTTACGCCATTTCATTGTGGAGAATGTACGCACAGCGCGACGCTATCTGCGCCACATTGATCCGGTGTTTCCGATCGCTGACTGCACATTTGATGTGCTTGATCGCCATACGAGTCCGGAAGATGTCAGTGCAATGCTGGAGCCGCTTCGTCGTGGCAACCCAATCGGTGTCATGAGTGAGGCTGGATGTCCCGCGGTGGCAGATCCGGGTAGCTATCCGGTAGAGATTGCGCAGAGGGAAGGTCTAAAGGTGATTCCGCTTGTGGGTCCAAGTTCCATACTGATGTCGTTAATGGCATCCGGTTTCAATGGACAAGGATTTGCTTTCCATGGTTATCTCCCCATCGACGTTGCTGAACGTCGTAAGGCACTTAAACGCCTGGAGTCGGAATCTGCATCCCGACAAATGACCCAGATTTTCATAGAGACTCCTTACCGAAATAATCGTATGGTCTCGCTGCTCTCCGAAGCTCTCTCCCCCTCGACTATGCTCTGTGTGGCTTGCGACATAACTGATCCTGAGAAAGAAGAAGTGGTTGCAGCTACTGCACAGGCATGGCGCAAAAGAAAATATGACTTTGACAAGCGTCCGGCTATTTTCCTCCTCTATGCCGGTGCTAAAGGTGGCGATCGCCGTAGGTATGAGAAGAAATGAGCAAGAAGATATATTTTGAAGATCATCCGGAACTTCCTTTTGAGGAGTGGGGCAATCCATATAGTAAAGACGCTGTGGAAAAGATGCCTTCATCCAGTCCAAAGCCATTGTATTTCTGTTCTTTTGGAAGCGGGTCAAGTGGCAACTGTTCGTATGTAGGCTCGCGAGAAGGCGGCTTGCTTATAGATGTGGGAATTCGTGCTGAAGATATTGAACGTGGACTTGCTGCCAATGGTGTCAGCATGAGTCATGTAAAAGGAGTCTTGCTGACACATGATCATTCCGACCATGTCAAATACGTCTATGCGTTGCTGCGCAACAACCGTCATCTGAAGCTCTTCTGCACCAACAGGGTGCTGAATGGCATGCTTCGCAGGCATTCAATATCAAAAAGAATAAAGGAATATCATATTCCTATCTTCAAGGAAATACCCTTTAAGGTTCTTGATTTTGAGATAACGGCTTTCGATGTCCCCCACGACGGCACTGACAATATGGGATTTTCGATCGAATTCGATTCCCGTAGGTTTGTGATTGCCACCGACCTTGGAGAAGTGACGGAAAGGGCACGACACTACATGAGTCATGCCACCTATCTTATGATAGAAGCCAACTATGACGCCCACATGCTTAGGATGGGGCGTTATCCGGAATACCTGAAGGCACGTATAGCCAGCGGATCCGGACATCTCGACAATGTCCAAACGGCTTCTTTCCTTTCAGAGATAATTAATCCCGGATTGAATCATATATTTTTATGTCATCTCTCGCAAGATAACAACACTCCTCAGATAGCTTTACGCACGGTAAGGGAAGCTTTAGAAAGAAAAGGTCTCAAGATCGGCAATGCGATGGAGACATTAGACGATCAAAAAGCGAATGTGCAATTGGCCGCTCTTCCTCGTTACGATATGACGAGATGGTTCGTATTTAGAAAATAAATTGATATGACTGATGGCAGTAACATATTAAAAGCTTCCTACCATACGCTGGGATGTAAGCTAAATTTTTCAGAAACTTCTGCAATTGGGATGCAGCTTTCCGGAAGGGGCATTGTCCGTGCTCTTCCTGACGAGATTCCCGACATTGTGGTCGTCAATACATGCTCCGTTACGGAAATGGCTGACAAGAAAGGGCGTTCGCTTATTCGTCGTCTCCGTTCTCGTTGGCCCGAAGCTACACTGGTGGTCACCGGATGCTATGCTCAGCTCAAACCTCAAGAAGTGTCTTCGATAGAGGGAGTAGACATTGTGCTTGGCAATGACGAAAAGCTTCGTATCGCAGAATTCCTTGAGCAGTGGGAGGCAGACCGACGTAGCCGTGTGGCCGTGCACGACTATCTTGATATCCGAGAATTTAGAGGGGCTTGCGAGAGAGGCGACCGCACACGCTATTGGCTGAAAGTGCAAGATGGATGCGACTATTTTTGCACATATTGCACTATCCCCTTTGCTCGTGGTCGTAGCCGATCAGGCAATATATCAGATCTGGTGGCTGAGGCTGAACATGCGGCTGAGGCCGGAGGAAAAGAGATAGTCCTTACGGGCGTCAATGTTGGATGTTTCGGTAAAGATACGGGGGAGGATTTTCTCGAACTTCTGAAGCGCCTTGATGCCGTCAGGGGTATTGAACGATACAGAATCTCGAGTATCGAACCAAATCTGTTGACTGAGGAGATAGTGCACTGGATTGCCACTGAAAGTCGCGCTTTTATGCCAAGTTTTCATATCCCGTTGCAGTCAGGGTCGGATGAAGTGCTTCGTCTGATGAACCGTCGCTACCGTACTGATCTCTTTACTGATAGGATTGCCATGATCAAAGAGTTTATACCCGATGCATTCATTGGCGTGGATATAATTGCCGGAGCAAGGGGCGAGACAGAAGAGGAGTGGGAAAAGAGTTTCAGTTATGCTGAGTCGCTCCCTGTGAGTCGCTTCCATGTGTTCCCTTATTCCGAACGTCCAGGCACTAAGGCCCTTGCTATTTCCCATAATGTGGCGCAGGAGGATAAACACAGGCGAGTGGCTATGCTGACGAGACTTAGCGATGAAAAACTCCGAGCCTTCTCTCGACTTTTCATCGGTGCCACTCGTCCGGTACTTTGGGAACATCCTGATGCGGAGGATGATGGTGTCATGTATGGCCATACTGACAATTATCTTCGAGTCAGAGCAAAGGCTTCTCCCTCAGTCTACAACACCATCTCTCCCGCGCTTCTCACAGGATTCCGAGACATTGAGACTCTTGAAGCAAATGCATTCTAATACTTCATCTCCACACTCATTCACATTTCAACGTTCATTATGGCTTTAGGTGCTATTCTATCAGTGATAATACTCAATTGGAATGGTGAGAAACTTCTTAAGAAGTTTCTTCCGTCGGTCATAGCCAACACGCAAGGTCCGGAAGTGGAGGTCATTGTTGCCGACAATGGTTCTACGGATAGTTCTATGGAGGTTCTTTGTAAGGATTTTCCTAATGTCAAGATTTTAGCTTTCGATGAAAACCTTGGCTTTTCAGGAGGCTACAACAGGGCTATTGCTGAAGTGGATTCTGAGTTTGTCGTGCTTCTGAATTCTGACGTGGAGACTCCTCCCGGATGGTGGCAACCATTGCTCGAATTTATGAACTCTCATCCTGAGGTTGGGGCTTGCCAACCTAAGATACTTTCCTATCTTAGAAAAGATATGTTTGAATACGCCGGAGCTGCCGGCGGACTTCTCGACAAATATGGGTATCCGTTTTGTCGGGGACGTCTCTTCGACAAGATTGAATATGATCTTTGCCAATATGATGACGGACCTGCCGATATCGCTTGGGCATCAGGAGCAGCCCTAATGGTGCGCCGGGAGGTTTTTCTTGATGCCGGTGGACTTGATGAGCTCTTCTTTGCCCACATGGAGGAAATCGATCTTTGTTGTCGAATCCACAATCTTGGTTATCGGGTCTGTGTAGTTCCGGAGTCGAAAGTATATCATCTTGGAGGCGCGTCTCTCGCTCAAGGAAATCCTAAGAAGACATATTTGAATTTCCGCAATAATCTTTTGCTTTTGCATAAAAACTTGCCTGAAAAGAAAGGTAAAAAACTTCTCTTCAAGCGAAGATTGATGGATACGCTGGCATTCTTTATGTATGTGGTAAAACTTGACTTCCCTAATGCGAAAGCCATCTTAAATGCCCATTCAGATTTCAAGAAGATGAGGAAAAACTATGTGACCTTCCCCACAACCGATATCCTGTCGACACTCCCGGGCGCAGACCGCTGCATAGTCTTCGACCGCTATTTGTCAAAATCCAACTTGTGATTAATATCGTTGAAGTAAATGAGTTTATGAAAATTTCAAAACAAAAAGAATATTAAATATGAAAAAACTTATATTAGTCAGCAACGACGATGGCTATATGGCGAAAGGTGTAAGAGAACTTATGAAGATGCTCGTTCAATATGGTGAAGTCGTTGCAGTATGCCCAAATCAAGGACGCAGCGGACAGTCAATGGCTCTGACCTTTGATGCGCCGCTACGGATTCAAGAAGAACACAGTCCAATAGAAGGCGCAAAGTTGTATAGTTGCAATGGTACTCCGGTAGACTGTGTTAAGATTTCATGCTATTCTGTGCTCAATGGGCGCAAACCGGACCTTATTGTTGCCGGTATCAATCATGGAAGCAATGCCTCAGTCAATGTCCTTTATAGCGGAACCATGGGGGCTGTCCAAGAAGGGGCTACATGGGGGATCCCATCTATAGGTTTCTCACTGACCACTCATGATCCTGATGCCGACTTCTCTGCCGTAAGGCCTGTGGTAGACGAACTTATTCCTAAACTCCTCAATGAAGGGTTGCCAAAAGGAATATTTATCAATGTAAATGTTCCCTCAGGAGTTCCTTTTGCTCCCATCATGATAAGTCGAGAGTGTAAAGCGCACTGGAGCGAAGAATATAAAGAGTATATTGATCCTTTCGGCAGATCCTTCTTCATGCTCGCCGGCCATTTGGTCAACGACGAGCCATCGAGCACCGATACGGATCTCTATGCACTCGATCATGGATTCACTTCAGTGGTCTACGAAGCCCTCGACAGAACTGCTCCTAATTGCCTTTCAGCTACTTGATAATGACAGGTGCGAAATTGGTCAAAAAGTGTTAAAATTATAACAAAATTACTCTTTTGTTATCAATGTATCTGTTAATTCAAAAAAAAATGTTAACTTTGCAAAAGAATAAAAAGACATTCATACAGTAAAGACCAATTAATCGTTTCATTGACAATTATTGTTGCATTAGTAAAGTTATGGATTAATAGTTAAATTAGGATTAGGACACACGGCATCTTGCGAAGGATTTCGAGGGGTGCCGGAAAAAAGGATTCGTAGCGATACGAGTCCTTTTTTCGTCAGAAAAATTTCTCAAAAATTACATATTTTGCATCTTTTAGCCTATTTTACTTGACTTTAGGATAAAAATGTATTATCTTTGCATCCGTTTCACGTCTGCGGGTCAGACAATACAGATAAAATAACTTAATCTGAATGATGAAACCACAAAAAGAGGTAAAGATATCCAGCTGGGCTGCACATACTACAACCGGTGTGAGTGTTACTCTCGCACTTCTGACGTTGGGCCTCATTGCAATGATTTGGACAGCAGCTGCTGCCGAATCAAGGCGCATGATGGAAAAAATTGAGATAAGCGTTGTGATGTCCGATAATGTCGGAGATGACCGCGCTATGGCCATTTGTGACGCCATTGCCAAAACTGAATTTGCTCAAAATGTAAGATACATTTCCCGCCGGGAGGCTCTTGAAAATTGGAAAGAAGCCACAGGTGAAGATCTCGAGCATGTCTTTGGAGTGAATCCTCTCTCTCCGGAAGTCTCTTTTACGATTGCCTCTGAATATTCTACTGTAGCCGGTATAGCCGGTATCAAAAAAAGTATTTCTGCTATTAAAGACGTAGCGGAAGTTGGGACTCCCGATAGCCATTTGATTGAGACAATGAATGAAAACATCAGAAAATTGACCTTCGCGTTTTCGATCGTTGCCATAATAATGCTAATCATATCATTTGTACTGATTAGTAATACTGTCAGACTCTCAATTTACGCCAAACGATTCACAATTCACACTATGCAACTCGTGGGTGCTACCAACGGGTTCATACGTCGTCCCTTCATTTGGTCGAATGCTGCAGTGGGGGCAATATCGGGTCTTGTATCAGGAGCTTTGCTTTCGGTCCTTCTCGCTGCAAGCGAAAAACTGGGTTATGAAGAACTCACTTCTCTGTTACACTGGACATGGATGGGTGCGATTGATGTTGGCTTGATTCTCGGCGGAACGCTTATCTGTGCATTGGCCGCTTTAATAGCTACTACCCGACATCTAAGACAGGACTATGAAGACTTGTTTAAATAATGATAGATAATTAGCGATCAAATCATTCTCTATTCTATATTAAAAATTTCAATTTTAATCGTATTAAAGCATGAAAATAAAAATGCCAGCTCCCCAACCGGGCGACATAAAGAATGTAGAAGAATCCGAACGTCCGTTCGGAAAGAAAAATTACATAGCCATGGGTTGCTGCCTTGCACTGATTGTAATAGGCTTCATTCTTATGGCTGGTCCTGGAAGTTCTGTAGAAGGTGGATTCAACCCCGATATCTTCTCGACTCGCCGCATTATCATAGGTCCTGCCGTGACATTCTTAGGCTTTCTTCTAATGGCATTCGCTATTTTAATTAAACCAAAAAATTAAGCACAATTCTAAATTCACAATTCAAAATTATAAAAATGGATTGGTTAGACGCCCTTATTCTCGGTATAGTCCAAGGACTTGCTGAATATCTTCCTATTTCTTCAAGTGGTCATCTCGTTATCTTCCGTGAGATTCTTGGCCTTAAACTTCAAGGTGATGATGCACTGCAATTTGATGTCATCCTTCATGCCGCTACTGTACTTAGTACAATTGTGATATTATGGCCAATGTTTTGGAAGCTATGTAAGAGTTTCTTCACATTCAGCAGGGATGACGATTTCTGGTATGTTGTCAAGATTCTCGTCAGTTGTATTCCTATTGCGATTGTAGGTTTTTGCTTCAAAGATATTGTGGAAAGTGTCTTTGTTGGAAATCTGACAATTGTTGGAATTTGCTTGCTTGCTACGGCTTGCTTGCTGACTTTCGCTCATTATAGCGATAGGCTGATGAATGGCAAGATGAAGAGTGCAAGCCGTGGAAGAGACATCACATTTGCCGATGCTATAACGATAGGCGTGGCTCAGGCTGTCGCTGTGCTTCCAGGACTTAGCCGAAGTGGCACAACAATTGCCACAGGTATCCTCATTGGTGACAAACGTGACAAAGTTGCTTCTTTCTCATTTCTTATGGTGATAATTCCTATCGTAGGAGAGTCTCTTCTTAGTATAAAGGATATTCTTCAAGGGGAGGCAACAGGTCAAACACCGGTTTCAAGCACATGTCTTCTCATTGGATTTTTAGCAGCGTTCGTAGTAGGATGCATAGCATGCAAATGGATGCTCAACCTTGTGAAGAAAGGTAAGCTTGTATGGTTTGCTGTATATTGTTTGGTAGTGGGTATCCTTTGTCTTGTATGGTAATAGATTGGTAAGATGGATTTTATTACAGGAGAAATTATTGGAATAGATAAGCCACTTGGTTGGACATCATTTGATGCTGTCAAGCGTGTAAGAGGTGCCATACAAAGACGTCTTAATGTCAAGAAATTCAAGGTTGGACATGCAGGAACCCTTGACCCGCTTGCAACCGGGGTTTTGATCATTTGCACAGGTAGATCTACACGCGACATAGAGCGTCTGCAGAACGGAACAAAAGAATATATAGCAACGATCCGACTTGGTGCTACGACTCCCAGTTTTGACCTTGAGACAGAGATTGATGCAGAATATCCTTACGAGCATATCACTGAAGAGATGATTCAAGAGGTATTGCCTAATTTCGTAGGTAATATCATGCAAGTGCCACCAGTCTATAGTGCAGTGAAAATTGACGGAAAACGTGCGTATAAGTATGCAAGAAAAGGAGCGGAAGTGGAATTGAAAGCTAAGCCCCTCGTGATTGATGAGATTAAAATGCTTCCATCCATTCTTCCTGAACTGAAATTGAGGATAGTATGCTCTAAGGGCACATATATCCGTGCGTTGACCAGAGACATTGGAAAGGCTCTCAATTCCGGCGCCCATTTGACAGCGCTCTGTCGCACGCGGGTAGGTAATATCCGCCTTGAAGACTGTATGTCAGTAGACCAAGCTGTTGAGAAAATCGCTAACTGCGAGATCTCTTACCCCGAAGACTTTAAGCTTACTATCGACGATTAATGACAAATGCTTTTATCGGATCTATGTGATTTATTATAAGGATCCGGATAATACAAACTTGACAATTCGACAACTCAATAAAAATGAAACTCTCACAATTCAAATTCAAACTCCCGGATGCTCAAATTGCAATGCATCCTTCAGAAAATAGGGATGAATGCCGCCTGATGGTAGTGGATGTGCGCGACGGTAGCATTAAGCATTGCATATTTAAGGAAATTATCAACTTCTTCGAAGAGCAGGATGTGATGGTCTTTAATGATACTCGTGTGTTCCCTGCGCGTCTTTTCGGCAATAAAGAAAAAACTAATGCCAAGATTGAAGTGTTTTTGCTTCGTGAGCTTAATGAAGCGAATAAATATTGGGATGTGCTCGTCGAACCTGCCCGTAAGATCCGTATAGGCAACAAACTCTATTTCGGAGAGGACGACTCTATGGTGGCAGAAGTAATCGATAACACTACGTCTCGTGGCCGTACACTGCGATTCCTATACGATGGACCACACGATGAGTTTAAGGCTGCCCTTTACGCTCTCGGAGATACTCCGCTTCCAGACTATATCACTCGCGATGCGGAACCGGATGATGTAGATCGTTATCAGAACATTTTCGCTACCAAGGAGGGTGCCGTAATGGCTCCGGCAGCAGGTCTGCACTTCAGTCGTGAACTTATGAAGCGTCTTGAAATCAAGGGCGTAGAACGTGGTTTTGTCACATTGCATTGTGGAAGAGGCAATTTCCGTGATATTGATGTGGAAGACCTTACAAAACATCGTATGGACTCGGAAGAGATGTTTGTAGAGGAAGAAGTCGTAGAGATGGTCAATGCAGCCAAAGATCGTGGCTCGCGTGTTTGTGCCGTTGGCACCTCCACTATGCGTGCTCTTGTCACTGCGGAATGCATGAACGGTCATCTTATGCCTTTCGAAGGCTGGACCAATAAGTTTGTATTCCCTCCATACGATTTTACTGTTTGTGATTCCATGGTATCCAACTTCCATCTGCCTTATAGCACATTGCTGATGATGGTTGCAGCATTTGGTGGTTATGACTTGATAATGAAGGCATACGACATAGCTGTCAAAGAAGGCTATATGTTTGGAGCTTACGGCGACGCCATGCTGATTCTTCGCTGACATAAGCGCCAGGAAACTCAATAATTTATTAATACTTATTAACTAAGGGTTTAATTCAAAGTTAATTAAGTTTAAGAATGAAATTTTTTTGCACAAAACACTTGACAAACGCAAAAAGATGTATTATCTTTGCATCGTGTTTTTCATGGTATTAGATTTAAGGTTAAAGGATAGTTGTCGTGATGACAATTATTCCTTTTTTTTATGCAAAAATTTCCTTTAGAACGTCGAGAGATTTTAGGTTGTCGCAGCCGGGGAAGTGGAGCCCATAGTATTTTAGGATAGAGTCGATAAGTTCGGAACGATCTTTGCCTGAGAAACGGAAATATCGGGCATTAGCGTAGTTGATGCGAGCAAGTGTGGGAAGGAATGCGGAATGTCTTGCATCAATCCTTAAGCTACTTGGAGATAAGACGTTAAATGGATATACCATTATGCCGGATTTCATGTCAAATTCCATTCCATCTTGATAACCGCTCAGATCAGGCTGTATGCCCATCATATAGCTCATACTGATTAGGAATGTGATGTGAAAATTAGCGGTTAATGTACGGTCTATCGTGGCGTCTAAGACGCTGATTGAGTTGGCTATAAAATCCCAAAGACGTGGTTCTTGGGGTGCATCGTGGAGAAGTCGTGTCAAGAATTCTGACAAAAATAATGCTATAGTTGATTTTAATGGCTCATAATAGATCGACCGCCACACTTTCATTGGGACAATAGAATAAAGATTGTGGATATCTCTTGTAGATGAGATATTGGCTTGGGCTTCTATGATGCTCAATGGTTGCAAGCGAGCCATTGTCTGGCGGCTCGACTTAGATGATCCAGCAGGGGTTAGAAAGGCAATTCTACCACGCTCTCGAGTGTATATATTAGTGACATTATGCTTGTCGCTATGTTTTACCGTGCCTAATACAATTCCCGTTATATTCTCCTTCATATTCTAAAAATTATAATCTACATCGTCATCTCCTATTCTTATAAAAAAAGATCTAACTCTTTTCACAAAGAATTAGACCGAAACCTTAATCTTAATTTAATACTATGA
>JAIDTL010000100.1 GCA_029060725.1 Muribaculaceae bacterium
CCAATCTCGGTTTTGAACTGAAGATGAAAGGTAATTTTGACCAATCTGCCTTTCACGATGCAAATATAAAGCGTGAGTTATTTAGTACTTGCGAAACTTGAATTAGCTTATTTATCCGATGAAAGAAGGTTGTCGTTGAAACGGTCGAAGTCCGATTGGAATAGGCGGTCTTGGATAATGCGGTATTTCTCAAACTCCGACTCAGCAAAACTCTTGGCAAATTCAGCCGTTATCTTTCCGGCATCGGTTAGAACTGCATCACCGGTTGCTTCAAGTATAATGTCGATGCGTTTCGCCCAATCTTCCATTGTCATAGGGATATGCCGCTTCGCCATTCGCTCAGCCATATCGAGGACAGCATTGACAAGCCTCCCCATATCCTCCAGCTCGTTCTCCTTGAGATAATTCTTGGCGATGCTGACATCGGGCTTTAAGATTTTACCGTGAGGTGCATTCTCCCACGTTGTCAGTCCCATGTGTTCCTTTTCCGCATCGGCTCTCTCCACAATCAGTTCAGCTGCGGTGTGTCCATGCACTGCATAGTGCATCTTATTTTGCACCTTTTTGAAGAAAAGCCGTGTGGTCGGTGCATCACGGTTATAGTCAATCGCAGTGGAGTATATATCTGTCAGTTTCTGATAGAAACGGCGTTCGCTCAGATGTATCTCCCGAATCTCAGCCAACAAATGCTCAAAATAATCCTCTCCAATAAACGAACCGTTCTCCATCCGCTTCTTATCAATCACATATCCCCGAATAGCAAACTGACGCAGTACGAAAGTACACCATTGCCGGAACTGTGTAGCTCGTGTGCTATTCACCCTATAACCCACAGATATAATGGCATCAAGATTGTAGAATTTGAGATTGCGATTTACCTGACGCTTACCCTCGGTTTGAACTACCGAGAAATTCTCGGTAGTTGCCTCTTGTAATAGCTCTCCTGTATCGTATATGTTTTTCAGATGCAGCCCAATGTTGTCAGTGGAGCAATCAAATAATTGCGCCATACCCTTCTGCGTGCACCAGATACTTTCATCCCGGTACACAACCTGCACACCATCCTCCTTTCCCTCAATCTGAAAGATCAGGAACTCCGCCGTACTATTCCGTATCTCAAACTTATGAGTCATTTTGGAGATAAATTATCGTCAATTATATCGGTGGATATATTATAGAATCTAATATAAATATGGTATTATATTTTACTAAAATCTATTTGGTCGGCATACCCAGCTAAAAGATAAATATCATTATACTTTTTTGCCACAAAACCAAATTTTCTAGTTTCAGTCCAATCTTTCGGATTTACTCCAAAGATTTGACTAAACGAACGTAGATAAAAGGGATTATGAATATCAGGAGCGACAATATAAATTGTCTTTCCATTTTGGTTCTGCCTTAAAATATCGTTAAAATGATCATCCGCTGAATTGAAAGAATACCCAATTACAATTATCTTAGACGCCGCCTTTATCCATTCAGAGGCCTGATGCCAAATCTCAATATAGCGGCTAGATAGAATTGGCTTTATTTTCAATGGAGGTACAAGTGCGGGTATTATATGTTTCTGATCATCAGAAGGAATATCTGATATTTTGGTGTTGTCACGAACCTCTGTATTAAAGAATGATTTGATATCAATGTTATTAAAATCATCAATATCGTTCAACTCTCGCCGGTCCATTCTTACATACTCATTTAACCCACCGTGAAAATAAATAACGTTTTCCTGTCCTAATACCTTCTCAATAAAAGAAGTATAATTGAGCGTTATTGCCTTATAATTCTTCGGTATATTACAATAGAACGGAATTTTATTATCGGGATATTTAGTATAAACTTCTTTTTCAAGGAAAACCAAGTATGCCCACATCATCCATGAGATGTAGATGTAATTCTTTATCTCGGCAGGCTTATTATTATAAAATCCAAGGAATTTTTCGACTAATAGGTTTTCTATATTAAGCATGTCTGCACCAAGAACAGATGCAATTTTATGATGCTCCTTATTGAGTGAGAGTCTGAGCGTTTGTTTGAGTACTTGCTTGAATGTTTCAGAAAGAGACATTTTGCTGATGTTAATAATGGAATCTTCATCAAGATATTCGTCAGCTTGTTCTCCAAAAACATCTTTGATCAAAGATGTTATTTCATCATCTAAGGCCGCATTTTCAGCAACAGTAGCTAATTTGTCAAATAATTTGACTAACAGTGTACCATGCTTACGCATTTTTTCGTCTTCATCGCTATCTGATAGTGATTCTAAGACCTTATTTAAGCGTTCAATTAGAGCGCGTTGTTCATGAACTTCTCGTGTTGTAATTCGTTCAATCGATTTTGATATAAGGGTAGCAAATGTAAAACGTAAATTTGGCAATATACTTCTAAGAGTATCGTCTAACTCTTTTCCGTCTGTTTTTGCAAACGTGGCTATTTCGGCCATAAGAGTATTGGCTAAAGGAAAGTCAATACCTTCTGTTCGATCTACACCTGCTCCAATAATCAATAATTTATCACTCATAATTTTACATTTAGTATGTTGTGAATATTGTTCCTAAATCTTATGATACTTCAAACCTGGGATCTTCTTTAATGAGCTGAAAATATGGTAAATCTCTCACCCCATTTACTTGATGCCCAATTTTACAAACACTCTCGAACTTTTGAGCATTGCTGATAAAGTCCATATATTGATTTAGGTGAGTATCGGTTGCACCAAATATTGTGGTAAGATCCTGTCTGCTGATAGAGTTCACATGATGAATAACCCAGCTTAGAATGAACTGAGAGTAGTCCTCTTTTGCCGTCTTAAAGTCACTAATATTCTGTGTTGAGAGAATCATGCCAACACCGAACATTCGCCCTTCACTGATAATACTTCTGAA
>JAIDTL010000101.1 GCA_029060725.1 Muribaculaceae bacterium
GTTCTATCAATTCTACCTCAGCACCTGCATCAGCAGCTCCTTCGAGAGCCTTTTTTACCAATGTCTCAGTATTCCATACCTTTCGGGCACTTCCGTTTATTCCGATTACTTTCATAAAGTCTGTATTTAGTTTCTTATGAAAAGAAAACAATTTGCAATCGTTGCTTGTTTGAATATCAAATGTTCCATTTGGCTGTATGGATTTCCTGATAAGCAACAAATGACTGTTTCTTATGAGAATCATAGATATTGACACTGTAACTCGCGAGAATCCGCAAGGAACGCGCTATTCCGGAGATCTCTTCATCTATCATGGCACCTGGCATGACGAAGATGGATACTCTTTCAGGCTTGACACCCTTAATATCTGCTTTGTAGAAAAGGGGGAACATTCTTTTGTATTCAATTCTGAAAAATATTCTGTCAAGGCCGGCGATCTGCTAATCTGCCATCCGAATGACTTCTTTTCGGAACTCAAATTTTCAAAAGACTACTTCGGACTAACGATATATACAGAGCTGAATTTTGCCGTAAGGGACATCGATACGACAGTGTTTCAAAAGTGTCTCAGGAATCTAAGGTACAATCCTGTGGTTCATCTGTCAGAGAATATGAATACGCTTATGGGCAAATATTCCGAACTTCTGCGAACACGTAAGGTATCTTGTCCGGAGACAGGAATATCCATGACCATAGAGAAAATATGCCAGGCAATGATCTTTGACATATTTAACTATGTTTATGAAAACCGTACACATACAGTCATCACTCAGTCCAGGCCATCAATCATATTCAATGATTTTATTGACCTGCTGGGAAGCATGAAACGGAAGGAGCTGGATATGGAATATTACGCCCATAACCTTTCCATAACACCAAAATACCTATCTTACATCTGTAAAAGTCAGAGTGGCAAGACAGCTCCTGAATGGATCAGGGAATATGTAATGAACGATGCCAGGCGATATATAGTAGGCTCTGACTATTCGATAAAAGAAATTGCTTCGCACCTTGGTTTCTCAAACTTCTCATTTTTCTGCAAGACAGTCAAAAGATATTTCGGTATGACACCTCTGGAAATGAGAAATCAACCTTTAAGGTCTAAATTGTCAAGTTAGTTTTCAGCGGTATATCAAATATAATATGGTATTGAAATCGAGACTGCAACGAATACTTGCTCGGTCTGTGTCGGACATAGGCTAAAACTTACGGCTGATCAACCGAGATATTTTGAATATTATGGTCACATAATGACGGCACGGACTCACGACGAGCCATATTCCATGTGGTGCCGTGAGTCTACGTGCCTAACTTAGAAAATTACACCGGCTGAAATGCTCCGTGTTGATAACACCGAGCATACTCAGCCGAGTCTGTTTATTACTACACCGGCATAGCCGAATGACGACATACACGCCAAAGACATCGAGGTTTGCCTGTAGCTGCTCTTCAATGTCTTTCGCGTCAATGCCGTTACTTATAAAATTACCTGAGAACGAAAAATATACGAACAGAGACATTCCGTATTTAAGAATACTATTCTTCTATGGTGACAAGACGGTATTTTTGAGAACCAAGGCCAAGTCCTTCTGCATGAGTAAGAATATGGGTACCCTTACGGGAATTGATTCGTTCGATAAGGGCTACCTTGCCGGGATCAGTTGAGTTGAATACCATATCAACGCAGGCTCTATCCAATGCCACAGGGTCAAGAGATGCAAATACACCTAAGTCACCCATTTCCGGTTCCTCAGGGTGTCCGTTGCAGTCACAGTCAACAGAAAGACGATTGGCAACATTTATATACAGAATCCGATCACCTGTATAGTCGATTATCCCTTTTGCCGCTTCTGCCATTGATTCAAGAAAGTCTTTTTGTTCTGCCATGTATCCCCAGATTGAATCGGCAAGTTGGGTTGCTCCAGCTGAATGGATGTATGCTTTACCGTTTGAAGAAGCGATACCTATTGAGATGTTCTTGAGTGCGCCCCCGAAACCACCCATCTGATGACCTTTGAAGTGAGAGAGTACGACTACAAAGTCGTAATCTGCAAAGTGTTTGCCAACGATGTCCTTTGTCAGATGTTTACCTCCGGTTACAGGGATTTCCATCTCACCCTCAGCATCCATGATATCAACGCCCGCAAGGTCTGTAAATCCGTGTTCTTTTGCAGCTTTAATATGAGCTTCTGTTGTATTGCGGTTTCCGGCGTATGCTGTATTACACTCAATGAATGTCCCGTTGATAACCCTTACTAAATCCGCAATGAGAGCAGTGTCGAGGTGATTTGATTTATTTGATTCACCGGTCGAAATTTTGATACCTATCTTTTTCCCTTCTGCCTTACGACCCAGTGCCTCATAGACTTTTACAAGGCTCTGTGGGGTGATGTCTTTGATATAATATACGGTTGGGATGGAATCTTTCGGGGTTTCAGTTTCTACGGTTGTTGCTGACGATGTTTTTCCTATGCATGACACAATCAATAAGAGTGAGCATGAGAGAATAATTGAAAAAATTGATTTCATATTATATTATGTATATCGGGAATTTGCCTATTGAAAGGCAAGTTCCCGGGGTTTATTGAATTATTTCAGAGTGGATGTGGCTATCTCTGCGATCTGTTCAGGAGTTAGATTGCATTCTTTGAGGAGTTCATTTGCATCATACCTGTCGACGAATTGTTTCGGCAAGCCTAAATTGATGACCTTCACCTCGGAAGTTCCGAAGTAAGATGCAACCTTTTGTCCATAACCGCCGTCAACGATTCCATCCTCGGCTGTGATAATCAAATCGAAGTTTCGGAGAGAGTCAAGACAAGCAGTATCGAGTGTAGATACTTCGCGAGGATTTATCACCATCGGGTCAAGTCCATTTGATGCGAGTTTTTCCGCTACCTGCTCCATGACCGGCAAGAATGTTCCTACTCCGATAAGCGCAATTCGAGAGCCGTTTCTGACAATATCAAAGGAGGGTCGGGAATAGTCGTCAAGAATAGTAACATGGCTGTCAGAACGAACTGCACCACCGGGAACACGGATGACAACCGGCTTTTCACACTGAGATTCAGACCAGCTGAGCATTGCTAAAAACTCCTCTTTACAAGTTGGAGTCAGCACGAGCAAATCGGGTATATTTGAGAGTAGTCCGAGGTCAAAGAATCCGAGATGTGTCTCATCGTTGATGCCGAATACCGACCCATAAAATACAATGAATGTTGCAGGCTGATGATTAAGGGCAATGTCCTGACAGAACTGGTCATAAGCTCGCTGGAGGAATGTGCTTGCGAGAGCAACCACCGGACGAGCTCCACTTTTTGCAAGACCACTCGCCATAGCGACAGCCTGCTGTTCGGCAATCCCTACATCTACGAACTGAGAGCCGGCCTCTTTACGTCGTGAAGGACCGAATCCTATAGCTCCGGGGGTTCCTGCGTTGACCACCGCGAGTTCTGGCATTTCTTTCATACGGGCAAGCACCTGAATGGCAAACAGGTCATCATATCCTTCAGGACTCTCTCCCTGTAAAAAAGGTTCCCCCGTTTTAAGGTCAAACGGAGCTGAATAATGAAATTTCTCTTTATCAGCCTCAGCAACCGGAAGTCCCATACCTTTCATCGTGTTAAGATGCACAACAACCGGATAATTGATGTCCTTGACAGATTGGAACATCTCGATAAGACTATGTATATCGTTTCCATAATGAACATAGCGGTAAGCATAGCCCATTGCGCGGAAAAGATTATTGTCAGCGGTGCCGTTGGTATCGCGAAGCAAACGCAGGTCAGCATAAATACCGCCGTGATTTTCCGCAATGCTCATATCATTGTCATTGACAATCACAATGAAGTTGGTGCCGAGAGTCGCGCCATAGTCAAGACCCTCGAAAGCCACGCCTCCGCTAAGAGAGCCGTCGCCGATGACCGCTATTACATTTTCGTTGCCCCCTTTCAGGTCGCGGGCTTTGGCAAGTCCGGATGCTAACGAAACAGCAGAGGAAGTGTGGCCAAGTGAGAAAAGATCATAATCGCTTTCCTTAGGGTTTGTATAGCCAGTCACATCATCATAATGTGCAGGGTCAGTGTATGCCTCCATACGACCTGTAAGCATCTTGTGTGGATATGTCTGATGAGATACATCATATACTATTTTGTCCTCGGGGGTATTGAAGACATAATGGAGCGCGATGATAGCCTCAATCATTCCAAGGTTGGGACCTACGTGGCCTCCGTGGGCTGATAACTTTTCAAGAAGTGCCTCGCGCATAGACCTGGCAAGGACATTGAGTTGCTGCTCATCCATCTGACGGATGTCAGCTGGAGATTTTATGGCTGATAAATTTATATTCTCCATAGTTGATGTCTTTTATCTTTAGTCAATATATTTGATAACTTTAGCGGGTACACCTGCAACTACGGCATTGTCAGGCACATCTTTCGTAACCACAGCACTCGCGGCCACGATGGCATTTTCTCCGATGGTTACGCCCGGTAATATTGTGGCTCCTGCACCTATACAAGCGTTGCGCTTGATTTCTATTGGCGCACAAGTCAAGATCCATCGCTTATGCTCATCGTGATTATTTGTTATCAACTGCGAATTAGCTGCAATCATTGCTCCATCGTGGATTGTGATTCCTCCGGCAGCCATAAACAGCACATTATTAAGAATTGAGCAGTTCCGGCCAATTTTCACTTCCTTTCCACGAACCACATTTATCATCGGCATTATTTTCGAACCTTCGCCAAACTCTCCAAAGAGTTCATGTACCAACGCATCATACTCAGCTGTATGTGGCATTGTGTGGTTCAGCTTAAAACAAAGCTGATTGTTATATACATCCTTTGCCACTTCTTCTTCTGATAATGCGGCATAATCTATAATTGTATAGTTCTTTTCCATATGATTTTCTTTTACGGTGCAAAGTTACAAGGTTTTATCCATATATCGGTTATTAATATTCCGCTAAAATTAGCACAATTCTACGAAATATATTAATTTTGCACAATGGAAAGAAAAATTAAAGATATGACAGTATTCTCCGAGGAGTTCTCTATGGTTAATTCGCCAATGTACTACGATTGCGTGGTGCATCTTATATGTATTGACGGGACCGGTAGTTTCCTCTATAACGGTCGTCTTTTCACAATGTCAAAAAACGATATCGCTGTAATCTCACATCCTCGGTTAGTTACGGAAATACAATTTTCCGATGGTTTTCGATGTGAATACATTGCCGCCTCCAGCAAACTACTTCACAATCTTCTGCCTGCCAACAATTATGCCATTCAAGGGAGGGTAAGCCTATTTGACAATCCTATCATAATGGTCTCCGATTTAGATGCTGAACGCTTCAGGACTGACCTTGCCAATATCAAGAATCGAATTGATAATACCGACCATCATTTCTATCAGGAACTTATGGGAAGTCTGTTGCAGACAATGGTATATGACCTATTTGACTTTCATGCCAAGACAAACGAAAATATACTTACCACTGACCGTGTGGGCTATATCACCACTCAGTTTTTTACACTCATCGAGGGAGGACGACCTAAGACTCATAGAGAGGTGTCGCATTATGCCGCTCAGCTTAATGTGACTCCGAAATATCTCTCTGACACGATAAAGCGTGTCACAGGAACGAGCGTTTCAACCCATATAAATGGAGCCGCGACAGCAATTGCCCTGGCATATCTGAAAGAGAGTGACTTGTCGGTTTCTCAGATTGCGGATGAAATGAATTTCTCATCGTTGAATTATTTCAGCCGTTTCTGTGTGAAGCATATCGGTATGTCTCCTACAAAATTCCGTACCGCAGGCGCGAAAAAACATTGATAGTTTACATCTGCGTTAACAACGGCAAACGATATTGTTATTGATAAAATGCTTAAAGCTACTTTTCAATGACTGTCAA
>JAIDTL010000102.1 GCA_029060725.1 Muribaculaceae bacterium
CGTTGATTTTAGCATTTTGTTCAATCTTCCATCGTCCATCGTCATACGTCCAACGTCCAACGTCCAACGTCCAACGTCCAACGTCACTTCTTCAGCGATTCTATCTTTTGAGAGATAATGGCACCTTTCTTTGCGAGCATCGGTATCATGCGCTCGTCTCGTGAAATGCGAGAAGCTACCTCATAGAGATTCCAAGTAGACATCATGATAGACTGATCTTGCTTAGGATAGGATAGTGCACCGGTCTGTCTGTCCCTTTCAAGGTATATTATCTTTATATCGCTGCCGTTGTTTTCAGCTATCAATCGGGCGCACGAGGTGGCTGCACTGTCAGAAAAGCATACCGTATTCAATCCTTCCATCCGGTAATTGAGAGCCTGATCATGTCTTACTACAGATGTCTCTGCTGTCTGACCATTTGCTTCTACACGAAGCCTGTCGAAATGAGCCCCCCCGGCAAGTGCGGCTATGAGCTCAAGTTTCTCATTTTTTGTGATTCTGCCTACAAGCCCCGTCTTTTTCAATGGATAGATACCTTTCCATGCTCCGGCTATGTAATATCCTTCCACTTCACGCGGATTATCTACATATTCAAAGGTATGCACCATTGCCTCAAAACAATTATTGAGTGCTTGCAATTCCGCCTTTATGGAATCAGTCTGTCTCTCTACTGCCTTAAGTGAGTCAGGGAGTGAAGCTTCCCATTTTTCACGCTCAGCCTGAATCCGTTCCTTTGCCTCATTTTTCCTTTTGCACGCTCCTGAAGCCAGCACAAAAAAAACGAGAGCCGAAATCCCCAATATTTTCTTTATTTTAATATTCATATATAATTCTCAATTCTCAATTATTGAAATTTTATACTCGCGTGACTTCCTTGACTCCTTTCACTGTCTTTATCTTCTTAATGATTGCCGACAGCACGGTGTTGTCTGAAACTCCAAGTGTGAGATATCCCTGGAATAGCCCATCATTAGAATCCACTCTTATGTTGCGAAGTGAAGCCTTGGTCTCCTTACTGATGATCGAAGTGATATTGGCTACAATTCCTATATCGTCTTGTCCTACGATACGAAGCTGAACCGGAAGTTCCGAACCCCCTTTGCCACTCCATTCCACTCTTATAAGTCGATACGGATAGCGTCCGCGGATATTGGCTGCATTCGGACAGTCTGTCTTATGTATCTTCACCATTCCGTCAGAGGATATAAACCCAAAGACCTTGTCTCCATAAATAGGATTGCAGCACTTTGCAAACTTATAGCTGAGACCTTTGATGGACTTTTCTCCAATAGTCAATACTTCCCCTGCAGATTCGTTGTCATCACGTATCAACTCAAAGTCTTCAGCAGTGGTGCGCTCTGAGTGGTCTTCCGGAGCTGTTGCCACTTGATATGTGTTGATAAACTTTCCTGCATCAACTTTTCCGTCGGCTATGTCTGCAAAGAATTCATTGACATATTTATATCCCTCTTTCTTGATGAGCTTCATCATCAAAGACTCATCAATCTCTATCTTGCGGTTTTTTGCACGTCGCATAAGCTCTTCCTTGCCGAGCTCAGCTCTTGCCTGGAGTTGCTCATGGAGTTTCTGGCGGATCTTATTGCGACTTTTTGAACTGACCACAATATTCATCCAGTCCGTCTTAGGCGACTGAGTGGCTGAAGTAAGAATCTCAACTGTGTCGCCGCTTTGGATGACATGGCTTATCTTTCTGTGTCTGCCATTGACAATTCCACCTGTGCAGTGAGCTCCAACATTTGTATGTATATAAAATGCGAAGTCAAGCACTGTGGCTCCTGCCGGCAATTTGAAGAGGTCGCCCTTAGGCGTGAATGCATACACTTCCTTTGTATAGATATCCATGCGGATATCTTTCATCAGCTGCATTGGGTCGTCTTTGCCGGCTTCCAGAATGTCGCGGATATTGTTCATCCATTGGTCGGTGGAGTCTGACTTTACTCCCTTGTAGCGCCAGTGGGCTGCGAGGCCCTTTTCCGCTACAAGGTCCATTCTCTTGGTGCGGAATTGCACTTCTACCCATTTAGAATCCGGTCCCATCACAGTGGCATGCAAGCTCTCATATCCGTTGCTCTTTGGTATGGATATCCAGTCACGCATTCGGGCTGGGTTAGGGGTATACATGTCGGTGAGTATGGAGTAGGCAAGCCAACAGTCGCTTTTCTCCTTCTCAGGGGGAGTATCTATTATGACACGGATAGCGAAGAGGTCGTATATGCGGTCAAGGTCCACTTTTTGTTTCCTCATCTTTGCCCAGATTGAGGATATGGATTTTGTGCGTCCTTTGATGGAGAATGTCAATCCTGCATCTTCCAGTTTCTTCTTGACCGGTGCAATGAATTTTTCTACGTATGCATCGCGCGAGCGTTTTGTCTCATTTAGCTTATTTGCAATTTGCTTGTATATCTCGCGGTTGGTATATTTGAGGGAGAGGTCTTCAAGTTCCCCTTTTATCTTATATAGACCAAGGCGGTGAGCAAGTTGCGCGTAGAGCACATTTGCCTCAAAAGCCATATTTGTGACCCATTCATTGTCGGGGTGGAGATTGATGCGTCGCATCAAGACGAGGTCGCGCACTATCATGATGATAATGACGCGGATATCGTCGGCAAGCGAAAGCATTAATCCTCTGAAGTTATCCTGATTTTGAATGTTTCTCTTAGCAGAGAAGCGGTCCACTTCTTCAAGGGCTCTAAGCATGGATGCCACATCATTGCCGAATACTTTTTCAATTTCTTCTAAAGAAATTACATCACCACAAAAATCACAAAGCAAAATAGCTTGGATGATATTGGTGTCTGCGTCTATGAAATGAGCGAAAGCATCAGCTGTCTCAAGGGCAAGCGCCATTCTTGGGAGTCCCTTTTCATCGTATGCCGATTTGCCGTTGGCGCAGGTTTTCTTCAGAAGCGAACGCATAAGTCGATTGGCTTCCGGCGTGAACGATGCTTGAGTTGCCACGCCCTCATATAGGTCGCGGCAGTGACGCAGTAGGGAGAGAGGAAGTTTGGTTTCTGGTGCCTTGTTTTCTTCCATAGTTCCGTCAGTTTATTTGTCAATGACAAAGTTAATAAATAAAACGATAGCAAGCAAAAAAAGTTTTTATTTCCCGGCAAGTCGTTTTATTTTGTTTAGTATTGAATAGGGCATCAAGCGCATAGTGCAATGACCAATTGTGGATACAATTCGTTTTGTCTGATATTTTGAAGTTGATCTGAAATTGTGAAAATATTCTACTGTCGCCATCATATTTGAGGTCATGAGCATGGCAATTTCTTGTGGATTGTATAAAGTAGAGGGAACTTCAGCCTTTTTTGTTATGACTGACACTATTCTTCCTTCCGATGTTACGCTTGTAGTCACTTCTGCAAATTCCTTGCATATTTCTGTGACATTCAGTTCTGTATCCTTATTCCAAAGAATAAAGTTGCCATCTTTTTCATTTATGTTGAACTGATGAAAACCCCGATATCCTTCATTCTCTGCTTCATTTCGGAAATGATTGAGATATAAAACTCTACCTATTTTGAGTGCAGCAAGGGCTTGAATGATGCCATTTAAAGGATTTGAACAATGGTCAAGGGCATTGCGGACATGTATGAAGTCGACAGTGTTTGGAGCGTACGATCCGCTTAGGCTCTCAATCATTCCAAATTTGATTTCAGGCCTTTCAATACTATATTTTCTAAGAATCTGATTGTAGAATGGAGCCAATGGGTCGACATAATCAACGTTGAAATGCTTCCCATTTATATTGCTGCTAAACATATAGCTGAGTGCACACCCGACATCAAGAAGTTTGGGCTCAGGCGTTTTCAGATCATCTACATATTTGTCAATGTCAAAATTATCAAGATGGCAGGGCTTGTCGTAAAGCGACCAACGAAATAGGTCGTTTCTACGGCGCTTATTGCCATAATAACTTCTCCAGAATGCGACTTCGTAGGGGATGCCGGAAAGCCATCTTTGGAAATCTTGCTTATCTTTTATAGTCCTTTTTGTATCCTTATCTTCTTTCATCATGCGTATTCTCAGATTCACTTGCAAATTTAATAAAAATACGTCAGATTTACTCTATTCTAATTAAGAAAGTTTCAATTTGAATATTTCAAATCAATTTTTTTTGATGAAGGAGAAGATAGAGTCGTAAGCAGCGTCTCGGTGGGACTTTTTGCTTAGTATGAGATCGTGGAGACCTGAGTCGATGGTGCAGACAGTCACAGGGTTCGGACTCATTTTTTTGATTCGCATTCCGACATCTTGGATCATGTGTGGGTCGAGCACAGCATCTCCATATTGGAAACTTGGATCATAGTTGCATCCGTCTACTTTTCGGCTTGAGTGCATGATGAGTACCGGCACAGCAAGGTTGTCGCCATGTTTTTTTACCCGATTTTGTGTAGATTGAATTTGTCCTACCCATGAGAAGGTCACCGGAGGAGAATAAATCATCTTCCAATCAGTATTATATGTCCACTCCCCGTCGAATTCCTTTAGAAGCGAATACGCATAGCCATCACATTTACCCTGAGGTATTTTGGCATTCTTGATTACAGCAGATAGATTTCTCACTCCCGGAATTAATATATGCCTATAAAAAGAATTAAAATTCCATGCCAAGAAGGGGGAGTCTGTGACTATCCTGTCTACAGGTATATCCTTACCCTTGTCGACTCCGTATGAAATTACGGTCAAGCCTCCTGTTGAATGCCCCCCGAGTGTAATGTCTGTGATGCCATCTCGTTTCATTTGCACTACAGCCGAATCAATGTCATCATAATATTTTCGCATATCCCTTATGTTGTAAGGATATTGCCAGGGCTCCTTGCTGCGTCCGTAGCGGCGCAGATCCACTGCGTAGAAATGATAGCCTGAATCTACGAAACGCTCTCCCATCTCTGACTGGAAGAAATAATCATTAAATCCATGGATATAAAGGAATCCTTTCTTGGAAGGTTTCTTGCATTTAAGTCTGACGATAGTAGATCGGCAGGGCCCGTCAAATTGTTCTCCTTGATTGACATATCGAGCCTCATACCCCGGCAATATGTCGGGATGCCAAGATATATCGGTTGTGACCGTCTTCGGTCCTGTGTATTTAGCATCAATATCCCATGCCTTAGCTTCGGGACGCACAAATGCCATCGCCAATAGCAAAGGCATTGCAAGGGTAAGTATCTTTTTCATACCCTTATAACACACATTCGCTTCAAGAGTTTATAATTGATCGTTAATCGTTGATCGTTAATCGTTGATCGTTAATCGTTGATCAAGGTATTTGTTGACAAGGTGGAGCAATGAGTCTTTTCCCTGAGGCATCACCCATACTTGAAATTGAGTGAAACTTACCGGGGTAGAATAATCGAGATTTGGATATTGCTCCTTCATTTTTTGTGCTATTTTCTCATTGACCACAGAGAATTTCCATGCTTCTTTTGCCACTTTAATAGCAAGATATTCCTCACTAAGCTCAGGCTCTTCGATGATTGTGATATCCCCCCCTATCTCTTTCCGGAGATTTTCCAGACGTCTTTTTGCTGCGCTCCCTTTCTCCACATGGATTGTATCCCCTTCAAGATCAAGAGCGCTTCTTGCCGAGAGTGTCCCATTTGCATTCCGAAGTTGCAAAAGCACCATCCTGTCGAGATAGATGTCTCTCGTAGTTAGAAAATCCTGTTTCAGATAACTGTCGGCTGGTAGGGATGCAAAAATATCGTATTCCCCTTTTGCTGTTTTTTCTATAGCTACATCTCTGTCTATGACTGGATGAAGCATTACCTTGACTCCAAGTGCATCCTGTAGCCCTTCAAGAAGTTGATAGTTAATTCCTGTTATGCTGTCGTTTCCATCTTCACCTACAAGCACACGATAGCTGTCCGGACCATATACTATAGCAGCGTGTATCGTATCTTCCTTCTCTCCCGCATTTGCCGATACTCTCCCCTTGGCAAAATGGCGCAGTCCAAACATCGCTATTATCACGATGATGAGAAGCAGTCCATAGACTGCTATCTGCATCGTCTTAGGTTTTGTATTCATTCGATATTCTTTCATGGCAAGTAAACTAAACAACTAAACAACTACACAACTACACAACTCCACAACTACACAACTCCACAACTCCACAAACCCACAACTATCAATTAGCAAAATCCACTGCAATTCCGATTTGGAAACGTCTTGGGTTGATAGGGTAGTGCGGCAATGAGAATTCATTATAAGGGCTTCCGAAAAGTCCTTGGTTGACATGACTCATCATCACATAAAATCTGCAACGGTATAGTCGGAGATTGATATATGCATTGCAGAATGGATAATTTCCCAGTGAAGTCTCATCTTGATTGCAGAAGGTCATAGTAGCCGGCTGATAGGTATATCCCTTATATTTCGTATAGTAATCGCAATCAACGCCTACCTGTAAATGTAGCACTTTAAAGATTCTGGCCTTTATGAATAGATTGCTGTATACGCTAAGCTGGGGTAGAGGTATGATGCTATTGTTTGAAGAGACTTGCCAACTCACTCGGTTGTTCCAATTGAGGATGCCTACCTTAAAGTCTTGCTGCAGACCGACGCTCATGATCTGAACATTGCCTCCAAATTGGTGTGGCAAAAAGTCATTGCCAAAATAAATATGGTTTTGCAAGTTTTCTACATTTATCATTGCCTTGGTCCTGGTCCAAGGAATCTCAAGCGAGCCACCGAATTTCACAGATCGGATCTTCCCAAAATCGTTGTTCCAAATGAAATGATTTGATGCGTAGTGTTTGGATATCCAATCGGGGGTGGTATTGTGAAATCCACCATGTGCTTCAATGGCGACAGTATCACCGAATAGAGGTATATTAGTCAAGATTTGTCCGTTAAGTTCGAGGTCGCCGGCTGCATCCCCACTAAGCCCAAACCTAACGTCAGCATTATATCGTAAAATAGATCCTTGGGCTTTTTCTATTCTTCCCCCAATAAATACGAAATTTTGGTTGTGTTTAGCGTCCGGAAGTCCGGATGATGGAATAGGTGTCAATGCATTTGATTCTTCCGACGACGATTCTTGCCCTTCGGATGAATCGTCTCCCTCTGTCAAATTTCCATATCCGGCATTTGGAAGTGTAAATTGATTCAACTGGTATGTGGCGTATGCTGAAAGGCCGAACTTCATCCATTTCCTGAACCCTTCAATCAGGTATATTCCGACGGTATTGCTTATGGTGTTGAGTTTAGTGTTATCGTAGGTGCTTGCTTGGTCGAAATAGAAATTTTCCCAAAAATCCTGTTCCCGGCTTTTCTCGCTAAAAGCATGGCGATAAGTGTGAAAGTCAAAAGAATATAGGATTTTCATCACAGGAACGTAGATTTCTCGGGTCAACGTGTCGTTGACTTCCTCTTCACTCCAATATCCTATCTTGTAGGCATGGTTCATAAAGAATTGCGCTCCATCAAGGCGGTTCTTTGCCGACGTCAGGCGTGTAGGGATACTCTTATATTGCACTGATGTGACGCCTCCTTGCACTGATGCCGGGTCCGTAATGTAACGGTCATCTGAGATGCCGCCGTTCTCCAGGTTCTGATGGTAAATCTGTTGATAAAATGTCTGAAGTTCGTAGCGGTCGCCAAAGTAATAAGCAGAAAGTCCAAAATTGAAGTTTTTGGCAGCTTGATAATTATAGCACCCTTTTGAGTGCAAATAGTCGATGAATCCTCCTATGCCAATTCTGCGGTTGACATTTCCTGCAAAGTCTGCTTGTAGCCTGTCTTGATGGTTTTCAGAATTTCCGCAGTAATTATATTGTAATATAGTGGTAGGAATATATGTGTTGTGGAATTTCTGTTTAGAGAAACTTGGCATCCAGAATTCCAATGCATCATAAAATAGGAAACCGCTTGGCTTTTCTCTTTCAAACCAAAGTAAGTTCATTCCCGGCGACCCAAGGTTGCCGGTGGTTGCCCAAGCGTCACTTGCCATCGTAGGGATGCTCCGCCGCTGATAATTATATTGTGCGGTGTCCACTTCCGCAGGTATATGGAAACCAAGAGGATACGTCAAAGTCCATGCCGATGGTTCCTTTACAGTTTCCATCGGGTCTCCCTCTCCTGGCATTGCTTTCGGGTTCCAGTCGCGGTCTCCCTGAGCGAAAGCATTTGCAGTCGCAGCTGCGAGAATGAATATCAGGCAGCATACTCGGATTGCGACATCCATTATGCGTTTGTATTGCGAATATGATAAGCGTTCATTTCTATTCATGACGCAAATTTACAAAATTTATTTCAGTTAAAGCGCATGAATATAAAGAAAACACTCAGAATTATATGCGTTATTTGTAAACATTGAAATTTTTTATTAAATTCGCACTATGATAGAAAAAGAAAGCTTAAATACCAACCCACATATTGTAAGGGTAAAAGATTTTCACATAGATTCAGACTATAATGTCTGGCTTTATGAAATTGAGCAGCGCTATCGTTCTGCTCAGATTAAAGCTGCCTTTAAAGTGAATGCTGAGAAACTAAAGTTCAATTGGAGTATCGGACATGACTTGGTTGTGAAAAAAGCAGAGGAAAGATGGGGTAGTGGAGTTGTAGAGCAATTAAGTTTTGATCTTCAGACTGCTTTTCCCAATGAAAAAGGCTTCAGCAGCAGGAATCTGTGGAATATGAAAGCTTGGTTTCTTTTTTTCTCAACGCCGGAGGCTAAGGCTGCGCTAAAGACCCTTATGGAAACAATATCTTCATCAAAGGGTCATACGCTTATAAAACTGCACCAGCTTGGTGCAGAAATGCCTTTTTCTTTTCCAGATATTCTTGGTCTTGTAGCCTGGAGACATCAGATTAATATAATTACAAAATGTAAAACAATTGATAGTGCTATATGCTCTTCTCCCATCAGTTGAGGAATTGCAGGCTCGTGTGCGTTTAGTGGAAGAAGAGCTTGCAATGCGTGGAGTCATAGAGCATGAATAAAAATATATGTCTAAAGAATTGTTTTTGTTTTAGGATTGTTATATCTCCAAACGCATGTTTCCGATAAATCATAATAATATGAAGAAGACTTTCTCATTGACCTTCCTTGTTGCCATTTTGCTGATGTCGTTGTCAGCGTCTGCTCAGCTTCGCTACGGCTTCCGACTTGGCGGTTCTTTTGCCAAATCCTCCCTAAGTGATGCTCCGGGCATGTATATGAAAAACGGAAGTGGTTTCAGCGGGGGCTTTCTGCTCGAATATCAGATGGAGAGTTGTGGTTTCGCTCCCGATATCGCTGTGCTATACACACGCTACAGTTCAAGACTGATCGATGAGGTTTCCGGTCCTGTAAAGTTAGGAAGGGATTTCATTGAAGTGCCATTACATCTCAAATACAAATTTTATCTTTCTTCCACCAACAATCTCGTCGCTCCGATGGTTTATACAGGTCCTTCGCTGCTTTTCCGACTCGGCAAGGCAAATCCGGAGCAAATTGAGACCAAATCGATGCAACCCGGCTGGGATGTCGGTATAGGCTTTGACATCATCAACTTCATCCAGCTTTCGGCCGGCTATCGCTTCGGTCTTGGTAATGCAGTAAGCCATAGTGCCGTCCCCGGCACCTGCCTCCACACCAACGGCTGGAACGTCTCCGCCAACATCATCTTCGACTTCTGATAACAACTCCAGTATTCAAAGAAATTATATGGATGATACACGGCTCCTTCATTTAGCGTCTCTCTTCCAAAAGCACATGATTGTGGTGCGAACGCAGTGAGCACATTTCTCCCCTCCTCCATGCTGGTGTGACCATCGGAAAGATATCATAAATGAAAGAGCCGTGTGGATGATAGATTCTACGCCTGTTAGACAGTGAAACTGACTTTCATAATTTAGAATTTTTTAGTAACTTTGCACCATGAAACGACACTTTAACACACATCTTGAAGGGCTTGACCTTCAATTCTGGCACGACTTGATTGAAAGCCGTGGCAAACTTGTGTCGTTGAAAAAAGGTGAGTGTCTTTGCCGCAAGAGTGAACCGACAAATGTCTTCGGCTATGTAAAATCGGGATATTTCAAGTATACAGTGGATGGTATCAATAAGATAGGCGGTTTTGCATTTCCCGAAGCCTTGGTAGGTGATTATCCATCCTGTATGGACAATGCGCCTGCGATG
>JAIDTL010000103.1 GCA_029060725.1 Muribaculaceae bacterium
CTCCTTCTTCATGAAGCGAAATATGCTCGCAAAGCTGACGAAATCTTAATAAAAAAATAAGTCGAAACAACTTCAATATTTAGAGGGTCTCTTAACATTGAGACCCTCTATTTTTATAATTGTGTAAACAACTTCAAAAAAAGCATGGTCGCATTTTTTTTTGCACATCTTATTTTTTTTTCTTAACTTTGAACTTTGAAGTTGATGGCTAATATAGTCATCAAAATCTATATTAAAGGATTCTGACTGCTCATGAGACGCTTACGAGAAAAACTCTCCTTTATTGTCATAATATTCATTTCTTGCATGAATTTAAGCTTGCAAGCTCAGAATGCAATTGAATATGAAGGCTATAGTTTCCCTTTGTCGGAAACCACTGTCGTGCTTGACCAAGAAGGTCTTTTAGATTGCCCCGGGTCTTTCAGTGATCCGTTGGCTGCTTTCCAAATGATAAATAGAATCGGGAGATCAGCTACTTTATTGGTCGCCCCCTCCGTCTATTGGCTTGATAATCCTGACGATCCGGAAGTTAGATCCGACAAAGGAGGCACGCCCTACGCCGTAAGGATAAAATGTGATTCTCTGACTATTATTGGGCTATCAAAAGATCCTGAAGATATAGTATTTGCTGTCAATCGTGGACAGACTCAAGGCGCCGTGGGTAATTTCACAATGTTCCACTTTTCCGGAAACAGTCTTGAGACAAAAAACATAACTTTTGGAAATTATTGCAATGTAGACCTAATATATAAAAGGAATAGTAAACTTAACAGGACAAGACGCAAGGATGCCATCGTGCAGGCTCAAATAGGTATTTGTGAAAATACCGACCGACTTTTTGCAGAAAACTGCAGATTTATCAGCCGTCTTAATCTATGTCCTTTCGTGGGTGCACGTCGCAGTCTTTACGACAATTGCTATTTCGAATGCACCGACGATGCCCTATCTGGTTCTGCCATCTATCTTGACTGCCGATTTACATTCTTCAGCAGTAAACCTTTTTATTCCACAGCAGAAACTGGCGCAGTCTTCCTGAATTGCGACATAACTTGCCTTGGAACAGGAACTCAGTACTTCACCAAGGTTCCGGGACAAGTGACAGCTATAGACACCCGTTTCCACTCAGAACATCCTATCGACATCAGATGGACTCGAGATGCTTCCGACATTATTTGCCGTCAAGAAAATATCACTCTCAATGGCAAATCATACATTATTGATTCCGACAGACCGGATCTTGGTCCCACTCTTGACAAATCTCCTTTGAGAAATGCATATTTCGTAGACTATAATGGACAAAGAATCTATAATCTTCCAAATCTTCTAAAAGGTGACGACGGTTGGGATCCTAAAGGATATAATGCCATCATTTCTGAGATAGAATCTAAGACCGGCTCTAATCTCACGAATATTCCCGTAGCTCTAAGATTAAAGTCTGACGTATCAAGTCCATTGTCTGATGGAGATAAGGTAGTCATCACCTCTTATCCTCTGCGATGGGGTGGATACCCGGCAGGACAGTCGACATCGTTATCATGTGTAGCTGAAAATAAACTGCCGGAAGAAAGGAATTTGATAGTGCCGATATCTACTCCAGATGGTATTACTGCCAAACTTACTTTCAATCTGCTCCCTAATCTTAAGGATGCACCAAAGTTCAAACGCAAACCGGCAATTCGTTTCGATAATCGATCCCGCCAATTTGAAGTAGACTACACTCTTTCAGGTAAAGGCGAAGATGAGAGCACAATTATGTGGGGACGGCTAATCAATGATGGCAATTCGCCTCAATTGCTTATTACTTCAGATTCAAAAGCACCTCAGGGAAAACACTATACGGCTAAAGCAGGAGACTTTGCGTATGGGTTGGTGGCAATTGTCTTTCCAAAGTATAAAGATTCTAAGTTTGGAGCTTGGGAGCAATCTCCTATCATTATGGTCTCAGACCCTGACCAAGTAGAGAGCTTGCCCGAATCAAATCTCCGGACTGATTTTCATGATATATTTATACGTCGCAGTGAGCATGGAATTCCGGGTATCTGGTGTTTTGACGTTTTCAAACCTTCTGATACTTCTCATGTGGATTGGCAGCCGTCAGATGGTACGGGATGGTACTATGGCAAAGGTTACGACGCTTCGAAAAGTGTCGGAATGGTGCAAAACGAAAAAGGAGCACGTATGAGTTATTTGCCGGCAAGAGATGCATGCCACAACATGAGTGCAACTCTTGTTGTAGAACCTGCCAAAAGCGGTGGACAAGGTTTCGGAAGCGCTACATCCCAATATATGGATATCTGCGTGAAGTTTGATCCGATCACTCTTAATGGATATGCTCTCCGTATCGAACGCACTCCCGACCATGATAAGGCTGTAAGTTTTTCTTTAATTAAGTATAAAGATGGCAAAACCTCTCGAATATCAGACGAAGTGATAAGTAACTGCTACAGGACTCCTTGCCATATTTCGATTGGGATAGAGAATGGTATTCTACATGCCTCCGCCTCTACAGAAGCTGAAAATACTACAAAATGTTGCAACCTGGTCGTTGATAACGTCCAACTGAGTATGCCTGTCGAAGATACAACGTTGACCGGGTTCTGCATACAACATACCGGCTCTACCGGACCATCTTCAACACTCATTAAAAGTGTAAATTTAAACTGGGAATAAAAAATACTAACACCTATTTTATATCTAACACAATGAAAAGAACTTCATTCGCAATTTCTATAGCGGCATTAGGGGCAGCAATGTCTTTCCAGATGCACGCTGACGTCTCGAAGGCTTATGTCTCTGACTTAGGCAACGGTAAATATCAAAATCCGATAATTAATGCCGACTACTCCGACCCGGATGTGGTTCGTGTAGGCAATGACTATTACATGACCTCATCGAGTTTTGCAAATCTCCCTGCCCTCCAGATACTTCATTCCAACGACCTTGTTAACTGGGCTTTAGTTGGAGCTGTTGCCGACAAATATCCCGACGAAGCTTTTGATGGCGTAAGCCATGGCAACGGAGTTTGGGCACCCGCCATTAGATACCATAATGGTAAATATTATGTAATGTATGGCGACCCGGACCGTGGAATCTATGTCGCAGACGCTACGGACCCGAAAGGTCCATGGAGTCCACTGCGTCTGATATATCCGGCAGTAGGAGTGATTGATCCCTGTCCATTCTGGGATGAAGATGGACGCGCCTATATCGCTCATGGATATGCTGGAAGCCGTGCCGGCGTAAAGAGTATTCTCGGTATGATCGAAATGACTCCTGATGCTACCGGAGTGATCGGAGTAGACAGAGTGATCTACGACGGTCATCTTGAAAATGAGACGATCGAGGGTGCCAAGATGTATAAACGCGGTCCTTGGTATTATATCTTCTCTCCTGCAGGCGGTGTAGCTACAGGCTGGCAAGTCGTAATGCGCAGCAAGAACCCGTGGGGTCCATACGAGCAACGCAACGTGATGGAACAAGGCGATACGGACATCAACGGTCCTCATCAAGGCGCGTGGGTAGATACTCCCGATGGCAAAGAACATTGGTTTATACATTTCCAAGATAAAGGACCATACGGACGTGTGATAAATCTCGAACCGATGGAATGGAAAGAAGACGGATGGCCCGTAATTGGAATCGACAAAGATGGCGACGGACGTGGCATTCCAGTTAGAACTTACAAAAAACCGAATGTAGGAAAGACTTACGCTGTTGCTACTCCACAAGATAGCGATGAATTTGATTCCACTACTCTCGGATATCAATGGCAATGGAATGGCAATCCTCAGCCTCTATGGTACTTCTGTGATGCCGAAAATTCTGTGTTACGGCTATTTTCTCATCATACCCCGGATGCCAAAAACCTATATGACATGCCAAATGTGTTGATGCAGAAATTCCCGAATGAGAATTTCACTGCAACTGCCAAAGTCTCTTTCCATCCCAGAGTCAAAGATGGCAAGACTATGGTAGGCGAAAAGGGTGGTATAGCAATAATGGGATATAATTTTGCAACTCTTGCCCTCGAAAGCCGTGAAGATGGCATATATCTTGTTCAGACAGATTGTGTAGGTGCCAATAAAGGTAAGGATGAAGTTGAGACAGCTGCTGTCAAACTTGATTCAAGTGGTCCGATATGGCTTCAGGCTGTAGTAAAAATGACCGGAGCAAAGAAACCAAAAGCAAAACCCGACTACAAGTGTTCAGTTACATTCCGCTATAGCCTTGATGGCAAGAAATTCACTGATTTCGGTCGACCGATGGATGTGCGCGAAGGACACTGGATCGGAGCTAAGGTCGGGGTCTTCTGCACTCGTCCATGGAAGAGCAACGATTCAGGTTGGCTTGACGTTGATTCTTTCATCATCGACAAATAATCTCACAATATCAATCAGTTACATACTAAAGTTATCCAAAACTTAATCAATCATAACTGATTATCAATATTTTATCTTTTTATTATTCCCTAAAAGTTTTCCAAAAAGATTTTTATGAAAATTTTTAGGGAATATTTTTTGTCAATTTGAATATATTGCTTAACTTTGCACTCAGAATAACAAACGACAGAAAATCCATTATAAAAACACCGATGATACAGACTATTCAAAAGCGCGACGGCCGCGTTGTTGGTTACAACGAAGAGAAGATCAAAGCCGCCATCCGTAAAGCCATGCTCGCCACATCAGCAGGCGAAGACGAGTCTTTGATCCAGCGAATCACAGACCGTATCGGCATGACCGGCAAAGAACGTATGACTGTAGAAGACATACAAGACCGCGTGGAAATTGAATTGATGAAGTCTGCACGAAAGGATGTTGCTAAAAAATATATAGCTTATCGCGACCAGCGGTCGATAGCTCGTCGTGCCAAGACCCGCGATATTTTCCTTGAGATCATCGAGACAAAAAGCAACGATATAACTCGTGAGAATGCCAACATGAACGCCGACACTCCGGCGGGTATGATGATGAAGTTCGCTTCTGAGACCACCAAACCCTTTGTCGACGATTATCTTCTTGATCCGGAAGTGAAGCAGGCTGTCAAGAACAACTATCTCCATATTCACGACAAAGACTACTACCCTACCAAGAGTCTTACCTGCGTCCAGCACCCTCTCGATCATCTCCTTGACAATGGATATGTGGCAGGACACGCTGAAAGTAGAGCCCCGAAACGTATTGAGACTGCCGGAGTTATAGCCTGCATCTCACTTGAAACTGCACAAAATGAAATGCACGGAGGGCAAGCAATTCCCGCATTTGATTTTTATTTGGCTCCTTTTGTGCGCATCACTTATAAAGAGGAGCTAAAGGTTCTCGAGTCCCTTACCGGCAAAGATCTATCAAAGTATTATGATGCGGAGATAGAAGACTATGTAAAGAAAGATCTTGAAGGCCTCGAAGGGGATGAGCGTCTACTCCAGCATGCCATCAACCGCACCGTCGGTCGTGTGCATCAATCAATGGAGGCTTTCATACACAATATGAATACTATCCATTCACGTGGTGGAAACCAGGTTGTATTCAGCTCAATCAATTATGGCACCGACACTTCTGCGGAAGGACGATGCGTAATCCGTGAAATACTCAACTGCACTTACGAGGGTGTAGGAAATGGAGCCACTGCAATTTTCCCTATTCAGATTTGGAAAAAGAAAAGAGGAGTAAGCTATCTTCCGGAAGATCGCAACTATGACCTTTATCGTCTTGCCTGCAAGGTGGCAGCAAAACGTTTCTTCCCCAATTTCCTCAACCTCGACGCTACTTATAATCAACACGAACTGTGGAGAGCTGACGATCCGCGTCGTTTTGAGTATGAGGTGGCTACAATGGGATGCCGTACGAGAGTTTTTGAAAACCGTTACGGAAAGAAGACATCAATAGGTCGTGGCAACCTTTCATTCTCCACTATCAATATTGTTCGCCTTGCGATTGAATGTATGGGTATCAAGAATCAGGATGAACGTATCGAACGTTTCTTCGAACGTCTCGACAATATCCTTGAAATTACAGCCAAGCAACTTGATGACCGCTTTCAATTTCAGAAAACAGCCCTTGCAAAGCAATTCCCACTCGTGATGGGGACTCTATGGAATGGGGCAGAAAAACTTGGACCAAACGATACAATAGAAAGTGTCATCAACCAGGGGACTCTCGGCATAGGTTTTATAGGGCTTGCCGAATGCCTTATTGCTCTGACAGGAAAGCATCATGGAGAAAGCGAGGAGGCTCAGAAGCTTGGACTTCGCATTGTAGGACACATGCGGTCTAAAGTCAACGAATTTTGTGAGCGTTATGGTCATAATTATTCAGTTATTGCCACTCCTGCTGAAGGACTAAGTGGTAGATTTACCAAGCGAGATCGTGCTACTTTTGGAGTAATTGAGGGCATCACCGACAAGGACTACTATACCAATTCCAATCATGTTCCTGTCTACTATCACTGCTCACCCCGCCATAAGGCAAAAGTAGAGGCTCCATACCATGAGCTGACACGTGGCGGACATATCTTCTACGTAGAAATCGACGGCGATGCCACCCACAATGAAGAATGCATAATGCAGATTGTAGACATGATGGACAAGTATAATATGGGATATGGCTCTGTCAATCACAACCGTAATCATTGTCCGAAATGCGGATATGAGAACGCTGATATGGAAATGAAGGAATGTCCCAAATGCGGCACTAAGTTCGAAACCATTCAGCGCATCACCGGCTACCTTGTCGGCACCACCGACCGTTGGAACTCCGGAAAGCTCGCCGAACTCAAAGACCGCATTGTCCACAAATAAATATATTTATCAGCTCGGAGAGCTGTCATTATGAACTAACCCCAGGCTTCAGCCTGGGGGAAAGTCAATATAAACAGTAGCCTCGGAGAGGCGCTTTGTGATTCTATAAATGCAAGATATACAAAAATACAAAGTATTAGACATTGTAAAAGGCACTACAGTTGACGGTCCGGGCTTCCGGACCGCCATCTATTTTGCAGGTTGTAGCCATCAATGCCCGGGCTGCCACAATCCCCAATCCTGGGATTTCAATGCCGGAACCGAGATGACGATCGATGAATTGATGAATATAATTGAAGAAGAAGACTTTGATGTTACGCTCACCGGCGGAGACCCTCTCTATCATCCTGAAGAAATAGCAGTCCTCGCCAAAAGAATAAAAGAGAAAGGCCATACAGTTTGGCTCTATACCGGGTTTACCATAGAAGAAATACGAGCCTCAGAAAGGCTGTCCATCCCCCTTCCCTATCTCGATGTTATTGTAGATGGACCCTTCATCCAATCCCTGCGCGACCCTGACCTCCTCTTCCGAGGCAGTTCCAACCAACGCATCATCTATCTGTCATAGCAATTATCTCATATTGAAGTCCACGCTCCTCCTTCTTCTCGTTGAAGTTGGCCTTATTAGATGGACTGTGAGGGAAGCCATACATTACAATCTAAAATGAGAGTGTGTCATTTTGACACACCCTCATCAATGTGTAAGTACAAACGAAAGTTGAGTTGCTTATTATCTACTTATTTTATAGAACAGAACAAGTTGATATTATTAGCGTACGATTATCTTTGCAGCTTCTTTTGAAGAGCCATTGTTTGATACGTTCACAACATAGACACCATGATTGAAACCGGATGTATTAATATCAAGTTGCGTCTGACCTGCAGGTATTTTGGAATTAAGCATTATCTGACCGGAAGCAGAAACTACTTGAACCATAGCACCTTCACCGATAGATGAATCAAGAGATACTGTCACATTTTCTCCTCGTTTCGGATTGCGAGGAGAGATTTTGGAAGTCGGAGCAGCAGTCACAAAAGACACTGTATTATTGGCATCAATTCTATATACAATTTGATATTCTTTATCGTCTCCATCTTTTACTGGTATAGTAGCGAATCGATTGTAACCAAGCTTAAACAAATACAAATCAGAATATCTAACTATATACTCAGAAGGAATATCAAAAGTCATCAAAACTTTCCCGGAATCATCATATACGTCAAAACCGGTCAATTCATATCTTGTTCCCCATGCCTTATATGCTATTTCACCATTTCCATTCTTTTTCTCCTCTTGAAAACTTCTTGGTTCATATTTAGTTACTACGTAATTAAACTCTTCACTGAAAAGACCTCTTGAAAGATATAGTTGGTGATCGTCAGCATAATTCATATATGTAACATCTACAGGCATAGTCCATGATGTAATAGTAACTTCTTCCGGATCAAGCCATTTTCCATAATATCCCATGTCTCCACTTCCGCGATAATTCTGTTCACAATAATGCCATACGCCATTTATTTCTCTATAATACCACATCGGATATTTATTTCCGTAATTATCCGGTTCATAATATTCGCTTGCAAGAACTTCTGAGCCATCAGAGAGTTTGGCTATTTCGTAATTTTTACCATTCAAAGCATATAAATAACTTTGGACTCTTTCAATAGACAATCCTGTTGTTTCACCATTTATATTTATGATATCATAACCTGTATAATATTCACTCCCGTAAGACTCTGCATTCTGATAACAATACTCTCTTACTTCAACAGTATAAGTTGATGTATATTCTGTCATTGGAACCGTGTTGAAATCTTTATACAACTGGAAATTTTCGTCGTATATAGTAAAGTGTATCGGTTCATGGGACAAATCATCATAATCTTCAAAATAAACAAAAGATTTTCCATCTTTTGACCATTCCGCTGGAATTAATCCAGGCCAGCTTCCGAAAACGGTTGTTTCCGGCGTAATTGCACATACAGACATGCAACTGATTAACACGGAAACTGCACTTAGCAGTAATTTATTTCTCATACTTGACTCGAAAATTATTGCCTTCCAGCTCCTCAAGGCATGAATAAAAGAAAAGCGTGGAACTGTATGCCACGTCTTTAAGAGAAGGTGCTAGGAAAACCTTTAGAGCAGATGTGGGAGAAACAGCCCCACGTGTATATACATACGCGGAGACCGTCTGCCATCTCTTGCTCTTGAGTTTGAAAGTTTCCTAGGCTTTTCTCTTACAAGAAGAAAGCATAACGCTTTATATTAATATGTCACTAAATTGACAAAGTCAACTATTATGCAAAATTACTAATTTTTTCTTTACATTCCAACTAAAAATGAAAAATCTTTCAATTTTTTTTGTAACACATATTTGGCACGAAATTTGTGCATGTCAAGAAAAAACACTAACTTTGCAGTATCAAAAACCAAAGCTTATGGGATTTTTCAAAAAACTTTTTTCGAAAGAGAAAAAGGAACAACTCGATTCCGGTCTTGAAAAGACAAAAAAAGGAGTTTGGGATAAGATTGCGCGCGCTGTAGCCGGCAAATCTAAAGTTGATGATGAAGTGCTCGACAACCTTGAGGAAGTCTTCATCACTTCTGACATTGGCGTTGACACTTCGCTTAAGATCATTCAGCGTCTTGAAGAGCGCGTTGCCCGCGACAAATATGTCAGTTCTTCTGAACTTAACGATATTCTCTGCGATGAGATAACCCAAATGCTTGCACGCCCTGATAACGAACCGGAACTCGGCGATTTTGAAGTGTCCGAAAACAAAAAACCATACGTAATAATGGTTGTAGGCGTCAATGGCGTTGGAAAAACTACAACCATCGGAAAACTTGCCCATCAATATAAAGCAGCAGGCAACAAAGTTATACTCGGAGCTGCCGACACTTTCCGCGCAGCAGCTATCGAACAGCTTGACATCTGGGGAGAACGCGCCGGTGTGCCGGTCATAAAGCAAAAAATGGGTAGCGATCCCGCTGCTGTGGCATTCGACACACTAAGCAGCGCAAAGGCTCAAGGTGCCGACGTTGTCATCATTGACACTGCCGGTCGTCTGCACAATAAGAAAGGTCTTATGGATGAACTTTCCAAGGTGAAAAAAGTGATGCAAAAAGTGGTCCCTGACGCGCCTCACGAAGTGCTTCTTGTTCTTGACGGCAGCACAGGTCAGAACGCCTACGAACAAGCCAAACAATTTGTTGCCGCCACTGAAGTAAATGCCCTTGCCGTCACAAAACTTGATGGTACTGCCAAAGGCGGGGTGGTAATTGGAATTAGCGACCAATTCAACATTCCGGTGAAATACATAGGCATCGGTGAAAAAATGGAAGACCTTCAGATTTTCCATAGCGACGAATTCGTAAAGTCTCTTTTCGGCAACGCCACCAAATAACCCGGTACCTCTCTAACCTTTTAACCTTATAACCCTTTAACCCTTAAGTTGAGCCTGCGAAACTTAAATTCATAAATGAAAAAAGGACTTATCGACGTTATTTCTCTCGGATGCAGCAAAAATCTCATTGACAGCGAACGACTGCTTCGACGTTTGGCAGCAAAAGGCTACGATGTTCGTCACGATGCTGAAAATCCAAATGGCGAATGGGTCGTAGTGAACACTTGCGGCTTCATTCAAGATGCAAAGGAGGAGTCTATTGATCTTATACTGCAACTTGGCAATCAGAAAAAGACCCGTAAGATTGGGAAACTCGTCGTAATGGGTTGCCTCTCGCAGAGATATATGGATGATCTGAAGGCTGAAATACCGGAAGTTGACACATGGTATGGCAAATATGACTGGAATGACTTCATTGAAAATCTCCCTGACAGAAGTAGCGCTCTTTCTGAAAAAACACAAGACTGGGAACGAACTCTCACCACTCCCCCACACAGCACATATCTCAAAATATCTGAAGGTTGCAACCGCTTCTGCTCATTCTGTGCTATTCCTATAATAACCGGACGTCATACTTCTCGTCCTATTCAAGAAATACTTGATGAAACTAAAGACCTTGTATCTAAAGGAGTAAAGGAATTCAATGTCATTGCGCAAGATCTTAGCAGCTACGGCACAGACCTATATGGACGTCATGCGCTCCCCGAACTTATTGATCGTATGGCTCAGATAGAAGGGGTGGAATGGATACGTCTCCACTATGCCTATCCATCCGACTTCCCTATGGAGCTTCTCGATGTCATGGCACGTCACGACAATATATGCAAATATATCGATATAGCTCTTCAGCATATCTCAGACAAGGTCTTAGATAATATGCACCGCCATATCAATGGTGAAGATACAAGAAAACTCCTTGCGGAAATGCGTCGTAGAGTACCTGATCTTAAGATTCGCACTACCCTGATGGTAGGCTATCCAGGTGAAGGAGAAAAAGAATTTGAAGAGTTGCTTGATTTTGTAAAAGAACAACGTTTTGAGCGCATGGGGGCATTCGCCTACAGTGAAGAAGATGACACTTGGGCTGCCAAAAATCTTGATGATGATATTTCCGAGCATGAGAAGCAACGACGCCTTGACCTACTGATGGAACTGCAACAAGAAATCGCATATCAGCGAAATCTTGAGATGATAGGCAAGACAGTGAAAGTGCTTGTAGATAGAATAGAAGGAGACACTCGCATCGGTCGTACACAATGGGACTCCCCGGAAGTGGACCCAGAGATATATGTTGAAGGTTCCGAGGCTGAACCAGGAGATTTTATTAACGCTAAAATTACTAAGGCTGAGCCTTTTGAATTGTTCGGTGAACAGGTTTAAGTATAGACTTCCACTCTCCACTGAAGTAATATCAGGCGGTTCGGAGCGACTCTTAAAAGGATTCGCTAAAGGTTTTGTAATTGCACCGTTTGCCAATCCTGATGATGGAATGATTACAATTCCACATGATATCTGCAACCCTGATTTAAAATTCGAAGCGGAAAATTCAGATATTCCACCATCTACATCAAAAGAAGACTACGAAAAGGAAGTTCGCTATATAATAAATGCGCTGAGCGACAAACGAGGCAAGATAGTGGCAGCACGAACTATTCGTATCGACTCCGAAATTGACCTTGACGCGACATTCGACAATCTTTGCTCAGCTTATCCGGATGCATTCATCTTTTTATTTTCCACCCATGCATTAGGCACCTGGATTGGAGCCTCTCCGGAACTTCTGCTTCGAAAGGAAGGAGAGTTTCTATCTACGATGGCTCTTGCAGGTACTCGCCCCTCTTCTGAACAAGATAAAGAGTGGGATGAAAAAAACCGTGACGAACAAGCTATGGTGACGGAATTTATCATAGACTCCCTGATGAGGCACTGTGGCGCAGTTACCACAGGAAAGGCATTCACAAAAAAAGCTGGCTCTATTGAACATATTTGTACTCCCATATCGGCTTATATGCCCACTTCCGAGCTTGCTGAAGAATACGAAGACAGCTATATCAACAGACTCAGACAGCTTCTGACGGATCTCTCCCCAACTCCGGCTCTGTGCGGTTCTGACCGCCATCAAGCACTCGAAGTGATAAGGAATTTTGAAAAATTCCCAAGAGAAATGTATGGAGGTTTCTGCGGTCCGAATGATATCGATGGAGAAACTGCATTTTTTGTAAACCTCAGATCGGCGAAAGTATCGAAAGATGCTGTCGCAATTTTCGTCGGGGGAGGCATCACGCCTCTCTCCTCTCCTGAAAAGGAATGGCAAGAAACTGAATTGAAATCAAAAACCATAATAAATAAACTAAAAACTTCAGAAGAATGAGACTAAGAAATTTTCTCACGCTTTTCGCTTCGGTGGCCGTTTGCTCCGGCATGTATGCCGAACACCTGAAGAGCCTTGACCCCAAAGGTGTCGATCCTAACACTCCGGCTTCTGCCGATTTCTACCGTCATGTCAACAAAGGTTGGATGGATTCTCACCCTCTTACCCCTGAATACGCTCGCTATGGTGCATTCAATATCCTTAACGATTCAAGCAACAATCGCGTGCGCCGAATCGTGACCGGACTTGCTGCCACCAATCCGCAACCGGGCACAAACGCATATAAAGTTGCCACCCTCTATGAGCAGGGTATGGACTCAATCCGTAGAAACAAACTTGGTGCAGAACCGGTCAAACCGATCCTTTCAAAGATCGAAAGCACATCAAAAGATGGAATGACCGACCTGCTCCTTTGGATGCATAAGAACTACAGCAGTCCTCTCTTTAGCGGTGGTCCGCAGGAAGACCTGGCAAACTCTCAGGTCTATGCCATGTATCTTGGCAGCAATAGTCTTGGACTTGGCGACCGCGACTATTATTTGCTCAATGATAAGCGTAATAAAGAAGTTCGCGATGCATATCAGAAGCTCATTGAAAAATATATGACTCTCGCCGGATATTCTAAGAAAGATGCCAAGAGAATCGTAAAGAGTGTGATGAAAATTGAGACTGCTCTTGCTGACTCAGCTCTTACCCGTGAAGAAAGCCGTAATATTCCGGCTCTCTACAATCCTTTCAGCTATGAGGATGTCAAAGCTAAATGGAGTAATCTTCCTCTCGATCGCTTCTTTATAGAGACTATGGATATCGAGGCTCCGGAGACTATCATTGTGACAGAGCCACGCTCACTCAACGCTGCCAACAAGCTCGCTGCCGAACTTACTGACCGCGAACTTAAAGACTATTATGCTTGGGAAGTAGTGCAAAGCTATGCACCATTTCTAAGTGATGATTTTGCAGATGCAGGTTTTGAATTCAGCAAGGTCATGAGCGGTGTGCAGCAGCAACGTCCTCGCTGGAAGAAAGCTCTCGGGGTTACAGAAGGCTATCTTGGTGAAGCTATCGGTGAACTCTATGTCAACGAGTATTTCCCTCAGAGCTCTAAAGACTACATGATAGGCCTCGTGGAAAATCTCCGCAACGCACTTGGAAAACATATCATCCACCTAGAATGGATGAGCGACGACACAAAGGTGCAGGCTCTGAAGAAACTCAATAACTTCACCGTAAAGATCGGCTATCCCGACAAGTGGAAAGACTATACAGAGCTCACCATCGATCCTAATCTCAGCTATGCAGAGAATATCCACAATGCAAATATGTGGGCTCAGAAGGAATATCTTAAGAAGTGGGGCAAACCTGTAGATCGCACTGAATGGGGCATGACTCCTCAGACCATCAATGCATACTACAATCCTTTGAATAATGAAATCGTATTCCCGGCTGGTATCCTACAGGCTCCTTTCTTCGATCCCGAAGCAAGTGATGCTGAAAACTATGGTGGCATAGGCGTCGTAATCGGACACGAGATGACTCACGGTTTTGACGACCAGGGTTGCAATTTTGATGCTAACGGAAACATGGTCAACTGGTGGCAACCGGAGGATGCCGAAGCTTTCAGCCAGCTTACACAAGGCCTTGCCGACCAATTCAATAAAGTCGAAATCCTACCTGGCCTTTTTGCAAACGGACAATACACTCTCGGTGAGAATATCGCTGACCAAGGCGGTCTGCGCATTGCGATGACTGCATTCCTCGACAGCCAGAAGAAGAAAGGCGTCGACGTGAATAGCGAAGCTGCCCTCATCGAAGGTCTTACTCCGGAGCAGGTGTTCTATATGAACTATGCTAACCTCTGGGCGCAAAACATACGTGAAGCAGAAATGCGCAACCTGACCAGTGGCGACGTACACTCTCTCGGAGAAAACCGCGTAAACGTAACTCTTAAGAATATCGAGCCCTTCTTCAAGGCATTCGGCATTAAAGATGGCGACAAGATGTTCCGTCCGGCTTCCGAAAGAGTAATCATCTGGTAAACTTTTTTGGTCTTGTTATTGCGACAATCAAAAATAATGATTAATTTTGCAGTAGTTAAAACGAGACGCTCCATTTGGGGCTAAAAATATAAACCTATATGAGCAATATGCTACCACCCATCAAAGTATTTGCAGGCACCAGAAGCCACTATCTCGGCGAAGGTATCTGCAAAGATCTGGGCATTGAACTCGGCAAGATGAACATCGAACACTTCGCCGACGGAGAATTTGAAGTATGCTTCGACGAATCCATACGTGGTGCTGAAGTGTATCTCGTACAGTCTACATTCCCTAACTCCGACAATCTGATGGAGCTTCTCCTGATGATCGATGCCGCTAAACGCGCTTCGGCAGCAAGCATAAATGCTGTGATACCTTACTTCGGTTGGGCTCGTCAGGACCGTAAGGACAAACCTCGCGTTTCAATTGCTGCAAAACTTGTAGCCGACCTTCTCAGTGTGGCTGGAATCGATCGTCTTCTCACGATGGACCTTCATGCTGATCAGATTCAAGGATTCTTCAATGTCCCTGTAGATCATCTCTATGCTTCATCAGTCTTCATTCCATATATAGAAAGTCTTCACCTCGAAAATATGGTGATCGCTTCTCCGGATGTTGGTGGTGCCAAACGCGCAAATTCATACGCAAAATACTTTGACGTGCCCCTCGTGCTTTGCCACAAACAGCGTGCAAAGGCCAATGTAGTGGCTAAGATGCAAGTGATTGGAGATGTAAAAGGCAAGAATGTAGTGCTTGTCGACGATATTGCCGACACTGCCGGCACTATCACCAAAGCTGCCGACCTTATGCTGGCTGAAGGTGCTAATTCAGTGCGTGCCCTAATCACACACCCTGTAATGAGCGACCCGGCAACCGATCGCATTCTTCAAAGTGGTCTCACTGAGATTATTTTCACTGATTCGATCCCATACGGAAAAGAAAATCCGAAGGCAACAATATTGACTGTCACAAAGCTATTCGCAGATACTATCCGCCGAATCCACAACAACCAGTCAATCTCGAGTCAGTATCTCTTCAAACCATAATAATTGGTTCTGAAATTCAATAAACCAAAATTCATATAAAAGAACAACCCTGAGTGTTTAATCACTCAGGGTTATTCTTCTTTAAAATAAGCGTTTAGTCAAATTAAATGTATAATATCATATAAATATTGTCGACTGAAATCCAGCGACAAAAATAAGAATTATGCATTATGCATTATGAATTATGCATTCTTACTTATTATTTTATTCTATATACAACCGCATCCTTGGGCTTAAGCTTCACATGAGTTGCCTTATCAGGATGAAGCTCTAATATGGTGTTGCGACCGCATAGCAGATCTTCCGCTTCAACCGATCCTTCCGGTATGCCTGCCATATCGAAAGCCAACTGCGGGATGATAATGTCCATTTCAGAACATGCATTATCAAAATTCACAGCAATCAGAAGCACTGAATCTGATGTATAACGCAAAAATGCAAAGTGATAATGCGGATTAAATCCTTCATGCTGCAGATTGACATACATCAAGTCGAAGAAACTTCCTTCCCTGAGTGCCGGCTCAGCATTGCACATTGTCAGCACCTTCTGATATATTCCACGAAGCCATTTCTCCTGTGGTGTCAGGTTCTTCACCGATGGATTCCCATTATTCCACCATCTACGCAATGTGTCACAACTCCAATAATCAAATATAGTAGTCCTGTCGTTGTCGCCTGCAAATCCTTCATTATCTTTTGCCGACTCTCCGAGTTCCTGACCATAATAGATCATGAACGGACCTCGTGAAATCATGGAACTTACTACAAGCGAAGGAACTACGTTTGCAGGATTTCCGGAATAAGCCTTTGATCCGAATCTGACTTCATCATGGTTCTCGAGGAAATTGAGCATTGAATCGCCTATTCCATCTACAGTCTGCCATGATCCGGTGAGACGGGCCGCCGAATGTTGATGTATTTCAATATCGACCAAAGTATCATATAAATTCACCTTGTCATAGAGATAATCAAAGAAGCCGTAGTCAAGGAATGGGCGATATTGACCTACATCATATATCTCTCCGATGAATTTGATGCTTGGATAATTTCTTTTTACCTGAGGAATCGCCCAATGCCAGAATTCCAAAGGAACCATGAAGCACATATCACAACGGAAACCGTCGATTCCCTTTGAAGCCCAGAATCTCAAGATAGCAAGCATCTTAAGCCATGTATCAGGCACAGGATAAAAATGATCACTCCAATCTCCATAGTCATGACCATAATTTAGCTTCACTGTCTCATACCAGTCATTCTTACTGCAAAATGCATTGAAGCAATCATTTCCGGTAGCCTTAGCCGGAAATTCTATATATGGAGTGTTTCCTTCGGCATCAAGTGGGAAATCAGGACAAAACTGCTGAAATGGAATATAGTAATAATTATTACGTTCGGAAAAACCCATAGTGATATCATCATCTGCTCCAAAATCCTTCACTCCTGAAGGGGCAGCATCACTGTGATACACACGTGCGGTATGATTGGGCACGAAATCAATCAGCACTTTAAGACCCTCTTTGTGGATCCTTTTAACGCAATTTTCAAATTCCTTCATTCGGTCAGGCACGTTGACAGCAATAGCCGGATCTATGTCATAATAATCCTTTATGGCGTATGGACTCCCTGCCTCTCCTTTGACCACATTAGGATTATCAGGTTCGATTCCATATTTTGAGAAATCTGTCTTAGTAGCATGCTCTATCACTCCTGTCAGCCAGATGCAATTCACACCCAATTCTTTTATTGACCTTATAGCCTTTGGAGTAAGGTCGTTGAGCTTGCCTGACCCATTCTCTTCAAGTGTTCCCCACGGTGTCGGATTAGCCGTAGTATTGCTGAAGATGCGAGGAAACATCTGATAGATTATCAATCTTTCTTTACTCATTTATTATATATATTATTTAAGTTTTTTCTCAAGAATGCGACAAGCTGTCTCATATCCTAAATCTATAATCTGATGGAGCTTAGCCACATCAAATGTGCCTATTGTATGCGCACCTCTAAGATTGATCAAGACATCACACATCTTGCAATCATTCACCATATTTGATTTCGACATCAGTTGATAACTTCTCAAAGCAATTTCGAGAAGATTATGTTTAGAAGGATCCTTCCATACATTATGGAAAGGCGAGCAGTTGATCCCATAAAGAGTCTTGCAATATTTTCTGATTGCCCAGGCAGGGAGATTACGCAGCACTCCTCCATCTACGTAGACTCCTCCATTAATCTTGATGGGTTCGAATACTATAGGTATTGAGCATGATGCCAACACCCTTGGCACTATTTCTCCTTTTCCCCATCCTATCGACTTACAATGCTGAAAGTCTGTAGCGCACACTATAGTAGGTATCTTAAGATCTTCCAAATTCTTTACAGGTATCCACGATTCAAGAAGTTTGCCAAATTTATCTATCTTCATCAAGGAATTGCCGGGCACTTTCCATGTGACGAATTCCTTCAATTTCGATAAGTCTTCGAAACAATGTGTCATGTCATCCGGCGTAAGTCCGGCTCCATACATCACCGCGGCAACACTGCCAGCCGACACGCCCGACAATACATTGGGTCGGATCCCAAACTGTTCCAATGCTTTAAGCACCCCAATATGGGAAAAACCTCGCGCTCCTCCTCCACTGAATGCAAATCCAACAGAATTATTCGTGAATCCTATCTTCTCAAGTATTCCTCCTATATTCCAAATCATATTATTCCTTACTATTTAATATCATTTTTTAATTTCTTTCAAATCGGTCTCTCTATCCGGGATCGTATCCATATTGTTCGGCTCATCCTCCTTCACTTCTTCTTTCTTACGCCTGAACAGACGATCAAAATCTTTCTGAAACACCACCCCCACTCCCTGTGTAGTCAATGCTGAACGAAGATAGTAGTTCTGGTCGTTGAAGTGATTGTATGCCTTCAATCTAAGTTTTCCATTTCTATTCAATAGATACTCGATATCAAAGTCTCCTACAAATTGTGTATTGCTCGTAGTCTTATCTCTATATCCGAAATTGCCATTGATCAAAAGCCGATTGTTGAGCAGGCGCGAAGACAACGCAAGGTCAAACTCCATATCAGTAAAATCTCCCTTATCGCTTCTGAAAGATGGTGCGACATCCAGCTTATCAGTCATCTGGCTAAGAATATTGCTAAGTTGAGAGGAAATCGTAGAAGACGCCATACTTGACCATTCAGACCCATTGCTCTGGCCTCCGGTATACTCCGGAGTATAGAATCTATTAAGTGCCAGCAAATAGATGATTTGCCTACTCATCATATCATTGGTCGAAACAAGGCTCTTCACCTTTCTTTCTACATCAGATGTCAATGTGGGCAACTCTATGTCGAATGTAATATCAGGATTTGTCATCGGTCCTTTCACAAGAAGCATCGCATCTACCGGCACATTGGTTCTGTTCAATTCCTTGTCGCTTGAAAAACTTTTATCCAAATCCGTAAGATTAGTATTGACCCTATATGTGGCTGCAATGTCAAGGTTGGCATTCATAGGATCTCCATCGAATTTTATCAGACTTCCTTTGCGGATGTTGAAATTTTTAATGATGAAATCTTGAAGAGTAAAAGTATAGTTCCCTTCATCAAGAGTATATATTCCGATCATCCTAAGGTCGTTGCTCGCAAGATTATAGTCCATCTGTAGAGCCCCTTGTCCTCTTGCCGTTATGTTGTCGCCTGCCTTAGGATCCATGACAAGAGTGACCAGTGCATCATTCGTCACCGTACCTTTGATGGAGAGCACTACATTGCTTGATCCCGACTCCATTTCTTCATTATGCTTCTGGAATTTCAAAAGATAATCCGGGATGGTATCCGCTACAGACGCTTCTTGCTGCTCTTTTCGCTTGTCGGTAAACGATAGGAATGAATATTGAGCTACATCTTCCGTATCGCTTATGACATAGTAAAATTTTGACCCTTCTTCGGTGGTCATATTCATATCAATTTCAATTAATCCCGGATTTCCATTGATCTGAGCATGCCCTGATCCATATATAGTCCCATACCACAATGGATTTAGTTTTTCATTCGTATCGTAGCATAAAAGAGATTGCGCATCCCTGAGTCGGAAATTGAATATCGGATTGTGAAAATAAGTGTGTCGAAGCCATCCACTGAATTCTGCAGTGTGCCCTTCATCATCGTAAAGAGTTAGAGGAGGAATGTCTATTATTCCGTTGCGAAGATAGACTGAATCATTTCCGGCATGATACCATGTGTTGGTAAAGTCAAGTTTCATCGACAGTGTATCTGCTTTCAGATCTCCAATTAGATCAATGTCAGAGAATGTGCCAAATAGCTTGCATTTTCCGGATGCCTTGCCATGAAGATCCGAACAAAAAGCAGACACAAATGGCTTCATTATCTCTACATTTAATTGATTGGCATCAAATCCAAAACTCAAAGAATCACGTGTCACCCATATTCCTCCATCCACACTTGCCCTGCGTTCTCTCGTCAGTGGATCCCGAATCACCCCGTATATTCCTACTTTTTGCCTTTTGACATCATAATCTGAAGCAAGGTCTGCATTTCCCAACACTGCTCCATTATAACTCAATTCCTTGACATGAAGATATTCCGTCTGTGCTTCCAAATTCTTAGTCAACAATCTTCTACCGACAACCTCTCCGGTTGCCATTCCACCAAAAGAGACATAATTAATATTCAATATGTTGAAGATATACTCAAGGTCAATGTCGTTAAGACTGACTTTCACCGCATCTGTGTCGCTTTCTGAAGCCACACCATCTATCTTGACATACTGATCATCATGTCGAATAAGGAAATTGCTGACTTCTATTCGTTTGCCACAATAGTCCACAGTTCCGTTTCCTATAGTCCATGCCATGTCGCTTACTGTCACCGTAGACGGAAGTATATTTAAGACTATTGCCAAATCTCCCTTGGGGGTAAAAGGATTTGCGCGTCTTGAAAAGGTAGCTTCCAGAGCAACTCCACCTTTCAGCACACTTTCCATGGTAGGATTAAGTCCGAGATTGACATTCAATTTGTCACGAACAGCATATACATCTGTTGCCAATTCCACATCCCCCTTTTTGGCGGGAAAAATTAGTCCGGCTTTAATTTTCGCCATACCCAGAAAAGAATCGGCATCAAAGGAAAAGTCGAAGTCGCGAATCAACTTGTTTTTACCCTGCTGAAGATGTGGCGTGCTGGCTTTGATGAAAGTTTTGCCTTCTCGCAAATCTATTCGGCCGGTCACTGGGATGTCTGTAAGCGGACGCACCGGAGTATCGAAAAAAGCGTAAGGCGCTGAGACTCCCTTGATGTTGACATCAAATGTAAAGTCATTGACTGGAGTTTTATTATCAGGTAGATGTGTAGCTGTCGATATCAAAGTGGGAAACACAGATCCAATCAAGCCTTTTATCTCTCTAACCAACGTACCGGGCATAATCTCGCCTGTCAAGCGTGCATCCATCCAATCAGATGTAAGTCTAATGTCTCGTGATAATACAGTTTCACTTTGCGAAGCACCGTGAAGTGAATCCGCTTCTAAAGTCAGATTGTTGAGAATTAGTTTATTGCCATCAGGACGGATTATAGAAAGATTAGTGACATCTATAAGACCGGTGACATTATCCAAATTGTTGCCATGCGTGCTTGTTGTAATGTTGGCTGAAATTTCACAATCTGACATTTTTCCTTTGATTCCATAATCAGAAAGGGTCAACCCTGCCACTTCAAGCTCACCCTCAACCTCTGTCAATTTGCCGGCTAAAGTAGCCTCAGCATCAAGATTGACACTCATCTCTTTAGATGCAATGTCGAGTTTTAATGCCAAGTCATTCTTTGTTTTCTTCAAGTCAAGGTCGATTCCTGTCAGCATATTGCCCATCACAACACACTCATCCGATGTCAACGTCACCTCCCCTTCAGCATTGCGGTCTAATCCTGATATTTGTGCATCTAAATCAAACGATACCTTTCCAATCTTATCTGTAGCCAAAAGCTTGTCAAGTTCTATGCCTTCGGCTAAAGCTTTTAAAGATATTTGAGGTCTTTTTGTTTTCAAATTTTTACCATTGGCTGAGAACTCTATATTTCCCGATTCTGTAGCAATTTTGCCAGTTGCATCAGCATCATTACCTCCAATTAAGTTGCCTTCAACATCCAATGAAATTCCACCCATACCTGCAATTATCTTCTTTTCTTTTTCTTTAATTTTTAAGAAGTCTGCCACTAATGCATTAATGAGCTTTGATGAAAGATCAGCATGCAGTTTGTCTACGCCTATCGAAAGGCTGTCCTTTTTATTTATATTTCCCAATCTGCCTTCTATGCTGATATCTGAATTTAGTTCCTTATTGCTTAAGATTAAATCTGAAATCTCAACAGTATTGTCTTTATACAATGCATCGACATTTATGTCCCAAATGTCATTAAACGGCGACAATTTCTCTACAAGTCTTGAAAAATCAGAAGGGGTCACTTTCCCATCAATTTTTGCTCTCACATCAATTATGGATTTTAGACAAACGTCCACATCCCCAAAAGCAAGTGATGTGTTTGGCAAGTCTAATTCCAAATCCTTTACTATAAGCCGGTCGCCATAATCAGCTACCGTATCTTTTCTGTAGATCACTTCTGCTGTCAGTCCCCTAAGATTAACGCCGGGAGTGGCATCAAACTGAAGGTTTCTAATGTCAAACTCATATTCATCATTTCTCAAGACCGGTATACTCAAATCCATTCTTATCCTTTCTACATCGATATCGGCAAATGGCAATTTATTACCGGACTCGTCCGTCATCCACGGTCGGTCAAGCTTGATTCTTGAATCTCTGACCACTATATTTCTAATCCTCAGATCATATTTGGCTGAAGGTTTTGTCTTATCTTTTGGCGACAATGCATCTATAAGAAATTGGATATTGAACGGCACATCTGCTTCCTTTTGATTCACACTGACATCCAGACCTAATATCTCAGCATAGTTCAGCACTATTTTACCTTCTCTGATGAGCTTCCAAATATCTACTCCGGCTGCTACTTTATCTATCTCTGCACATTGTTCATGTTCCGGGGTAAGAAGCGTGACTCCGGAAAGAATAACTTCACTAAAAGGGCGAATTGACAAACTCTCAATGCCTAACTTCCCTCCGAGATATGCTGATGCCTCTTCACATACCTTTTCTTTCACCTTATTTTGGACTGAAGGCACTGACAAGACTATATACAAGCCTGAATATACGACTACAAGAAGCATAATCAGGATTAAGATTATGCTCCTAAAGGCGTTGTATACAGGTTTCAACAAGCTCATTTATAAATATATATACATATATAAGTGACTTAAATGGGCAGAAGCCATTCCGTCCTACCCCATAAATCTCTACAAAATTAATAAAATTTTTCAATTCCTACAAAAAATGCCTTCCATTTGCAAATTTCAAAAATTAATATTAACTTTGCATTGTGCTCTTGATAATTCAATTTTGAGCGAGAATAATAGATACAGAAGATAATAATGAGTATTACAATACTTGGTATAGAGTCAAGTTGCGACGACACTTCTGCAGCAGTGATCACTGACGGAATCTTGCGCAGCAACGTCATTGCGAGCCAGAAGGTCCACGAACAATTCGGTGGAGTCGTCCCTGAGCTTGCAAGCCGCGCACATCAGCAAAATATATTGCCCGTAGTCAGCGAAGCTCTTAGGCAAGCCGGAGTTGTCGGTAAAGATCTTGATGCCATAGCTTTCACGCGTGGTCCCGGTCTTCTTGGCTCACTCCTTGTCGGCACTTCATTTGCCAAAGGGATGGCGATTGGTCTTGACATCCCTACTGTTGATGTCAATCATCTTCACGGTCATGTGCTCAGCCATTTCATTAAGGAAACTGAAGAGCAAGATGTGCCGGACTTCCCCTTCTTATGCCTTCTCATTTCCGGAGGGAACTCTCAGATTATCCTCGTGCGCTCACCATTCGACATGGAAATGCTTGGAAGCACCATCGACGATGCTGCCGGAGAAGCTTTCGATAAATGTGCCAAAGTCATGGGACTCCCCTATCCCGGAGGCCCGCATATCGACCGTCTTGCCGCCGAAGGCGATTCAAATGCGTTTAAGTTTGCAAAGCCACATATCCCCGGTTTTGACTACTCTTTCAGTGGTCTGAAGACATCTTTTCTTTATACTGTCAGAGACAACCTGAAAGAAGACCCCCATTTTATAGAAAACCGCAAGGCTGACTTAGCCGCATCCCTACAAAAGACAATAATCGACATCCTTCTCGATAAGCTTGCATTGGCTGTGAAGGAAACAAAAGTGAATGCAGTCGCTATTGGCGGAGGAGTTTCCGCCAACTCCGGAGTCAGAGCCTCTATTGAAGAGTTCTGCCGGCGTCGCAGGATCAAAGCGTGGATTCCAAAACGCTCTTTCACCACCGACAATGCCGCCATGGTGGCTATTGCCGGATATTATAAATATCTTAAAGGTGAGTTCTGCTCACTGGATATGCCTCCATATTCAAAAGTTGAAGTCTAACACGAAGATTATGAACGAAGTCCCAAACATAGAAAAAAGGCACGTCATTGTGTATGGCTACACAAAAGACGAACTTGCAAGTATCCTCAAGCACTTCGAGAAGCACCTCCCGGACTATATAAAGATAGCGATCGAGGCAAATCTCCTTCTGTCTAAGATCACGCTGACAGGCCAACATACCGGAATTGCAATCCTTCGTTTTCAAATGAACCGCTTGCATCAGAATCTTCGAGACATCTTCACCAAAGATGTCATTTCAGATGAAGACAAACCTCTTGCTGAAGTGTTGGGAACTCTTTTGAAAGAAAGAGAACTGACTGTGGCTTGTGCAGAAAGTTGCACCGGAGGAAACATTGCTCACCGCATCACCCAGCAACCCGGCAGCAGCAACTATTTTCTCGGAAGCATAGTCAGCTATGCCAATGATGTCAAGACTAAAGTGCTTGGAGTGCAGCAAAAATTCATCGACCAGCAAGGAGCCGTCAGCCGGGAAGTGGTGGAAGCAATGGCTGAAGGAGCCGCTAAACTTATGCGAAGCGACTGCGCGATATCCACATCCGGCATTGCCGGACCTGACGGTGGCACTAAATACAAACCGGTAGGCACCGTTTGGATTGGAGCAAAATATGGAAGCAAACTCGTCAGCGAATGCCGACATTTCAAAGGAAGCCGCAACGATGTCATCGAGCAAGCCACAGCCCACGGAATGGTGATGCTCATCAATCTCCTTCGCGACACATACGAAGAAGAAGACGACCTCGCCGACGAATAAATCATCCATCTCTTGTTTATTACTCATTGTTTATTACTCAACGTTTTTACTCAACTCAAAACAATCCTGAAAAAATTAATTTTTTAAAGCAAAAATTTTCAGGATTATTTGGTGGATTGTATTTTTTTTTGTAACTTTGCATCCGATTTGTGGCACATCCTTAAAAGCCGGGCATTTTGATGCACCGCCCGACGATATGAGACTGTGATGGCCGCCTCAATCCGAAAGTTAAATTTTTATAGAAGTAAAAAACAAACCTCAGTCATGTC
>JAIDTL010000104.1 GCA_029060725.1 Muribaculaceae bacterium
GTATGAATCCATCCAGCTTGCTCTACGCCAGCAGAAACAACAGAACAAGAAAGCTGAAGAAAAGAAGAAAGAGCTTCTTGAGTTTATACGACGTTTCTCTGCTAACGTGGCAAAGTCAAAACAGACCACTTCTCGCAAGAAAATGCTTGAGAAACTGAACATTGAGGAAATCCAACCATCCACCCGTAGATATCCGGGAATTATTTTCACGCCAAACCGCGAAGTCGGCAACAAAATCCTTGAGGTCAAAGGGCTTAAAGCCTCTGTCGATGGAGAAGTGCTTTTCGATGATGTCAACTTTCAGATTGAGAAAGGCGACAAAGTGGCATTCCTCAGCCGTGACCCACGAGCAATGACCGCTCTTTTCGAAATCATTATGGGCAATAGAAAGCCTGATGCCGGAGATTATGACTGGGGACAAACGATCACAAATGCTTATTTGCCTCTTGACAACAGCGATTTTTTCAACACTGACCTTAATCTCGTAGATTGGCTTTGCCAGTATTCTAACGATTCTTCAGAAATTTATCTGAAAGGGTTCCTCGGAAAGATGCTTTTCAGTGGCGAAGATGTATTGAAGAAAGCAAGTGTGCTTTCCGGTGGAGAGAAGATACGATGCATGATAGCACGCATGATGCTGACTGATGCCAATACTCTTGTGCTTGACTCTCCGACCAACCACCTTGATCTCGAATCAATTCAAGCATTCAACAATACCCTACAGAATTTCAAGGGTGTCATACTGATGTCGAGTCACGACCACGAATTCATACAGACCATCTGCAACCGCATTATCGAACTGACGCCCCACGGCATAATCGATAAGATGATGGACTATGACGACTACATCACTGATGAGAAAGTAGCCGCAGCCCGCGAAAGATTATATAATTAAAAAAAGCGCCTTGAAAGGCGCTTTTTTTAATTTCCCATATCAGAAAGAAATTTTATTCTTACGAGTCGGATTTCCTCTTCTGTATAGTCCTCACCCAAATCTTGTATTGCTTCTTCAAGATTGTCTTCTTCTGTCTCTTGAAAATAATCTATTATATCTTCTTCCACTCCCTCTTCAAGCACATCTTTGAGGAAATAGTCTATATTTATCTTGATTCCTGCTTCCACTATGGCTTCAAGTTCAGTCAAGAGTTCGTCAAAGTCAAGACCTTTCCCTTCAGCTAATTCGTCGAGCGCTATCTTTCGGTCTATTCCCGTGATAAGATACACTTTCAGCTTCGACTTGTTGGGCATCATCCTCACCTTGAAGTCTTCCGGACGGACAATGTCGTTTTCTTCTACGTATTCCTTGATAGTTTTCAAGAAATCATCGCCAAATCTCTTGGCTTTCCCGGTTCCTACTCCCGGAATGAAAGACAACTCTTCCATTGTGATAGGATAAGTAGTGGCCATAGCCTCAAGAGATGGTTCTTGGAAAACGACGTAAGGTGGAACATCATTTTTCCTTGCAATCTTCTTCCGAAGGTCTAAAAGGATATTATAGAGCACCTCGTCAGCAGCCCCTGATCCGGCGACTTGCTGAGGGTCCGGCTCTTGATCAGAGAATTCAGAATCTTCTACAATCTTAAACTGAGGCGATGGATGCTTTAAATATTTTTTTCCTTTCGCTGTCACTTTAAGAATGCCATAATTCTCAATGTCTCTTGTGATGAAACCTGCTATTTCAGCCTGTCTGATTACGGCTGCCAGTATTCTGTCGTCAGTATTTGGCATACATCCAAACCATTCGATTTCATCATGACCATTCTCGCGGATCTCATCTGTAGCGCGTCCTATCATGACGCATGTGATGTATTCCGACTTGTATTTTTCCTTAAGTGCGAGTGCCGTTTCCATCACGGCACATAGTTCTTCTGTAGCTTCCACTAATTTTTTGGGGTGTTTGCAATTGTCGCAGTTGCCGCAATTGTCATTTTCATAGTTTTCACCGAAATAATGCAGAAGTATTCGTCGACGGCAAACCGACGATTCGGCGTAGGCAGCTGTCTCTGCGAGAAGCTGACGCCCGATCTCCTGTTCGGCCGGGGTTTTGGAGAGCATAAGTTTGTCAAGTTTCTGAAGATCCTTTCTTGCGTAAAAAGCTATACACCTGCCTTCTCCACCATCGCGACCGGCTCTACCGGTCTCTTGATAATAACCTTCCAGACTTTTCGGTATATCATAGTGTATCACATACCTCACGTCAGGCTTGTCAATACCCATTCCAAAGGCGATTGTAGCCACGATGACATCTACTTCCTCATTTAAGAAAGCATCTTGGTTTTCACTTCTCACTGTCGCTTCCATACCTGCATGGTATGGCAACGCCTTTACATTATTGACCTTCAGAAGCTCAGCCATTTCTTCCACTTTTTTTCTGCTCAGGCAATAGATTATGCCGCTTTTGCCTTTCTGTTGCTTCACATAGCGGATGATGTTGGCATCAATGTCTTTTGTCTTAGGTCTTACTTCATAATAAAGATTTTCTCTGTTGAAACTCGATTTATATACTTTTGCCTCAAGCATCCCGAGATTCTTCTGGATATCATGCTGAACTTTTGGAGTGGCGGTAGCCGTCAGTGCAATCACAGGCCTATTTCCTACTCTCGAGATGATTGGGCGTATCTTCCTATATTCCGGGCGGAAGTCATGCCCCCATTCCGATATGCAATGAGCTTCATCCACTGCAAAGAATGAGATCTTGACACTACGCAAGAAATCTACATTATCTTCCTTTGTCAATGATTCCGGCGCTACATAAAGAAGCTTCGTGCGTCCCTCTGCAACGTCGTTCTTAACATTCTCAATTGCCGCTTTTGATAATGTAGAATTTAGAAAATGTGCTACTCCATCATTTTCTGCAAAATTGCGTATGGCATCCACCTGATTCTTCATCAGTGCTATGAGAGGAGAGATAACTATTGCCGTCCCTTCCGACATCAATGCCGGAAGCTGATAACACAGAGACTTTCCACCCCCCGTAGGCATAAGCACAAAGACATCGTTGCCGTCAAGGAGCGACTCGATGATCTCTTGCTGCTGACCTTTGAAGGTGTCGAACCCAAAATGAAGTTTTAGGGCTGTTTTTAGGATTTCTGTCTCTGCCATTGTTGTTAAGGATTGAGGAGCGGTTGTGCCGCTTGGGTGGATAGATACACAAAATTAATGATTTTTTTTGTAACTGCAAATATTTTTTTTTAAAATTACGATATTTTTTTTCATTTATTGCTGTTTTCCCTTAGGGAACATCTTCCGCATGCGCAATATTGCCTTATCTACAGGACCTGCACATATCACTATTGTCGTGGCAACAACTATCAGAGAGCCTCCTATAATATCTTGAACAGTTATCTGTTGACCCAACACAACGACACTCAATATCACTGCCGACACCGGCTCGAGAGCCCCCAATATGGCTGTCGGTGTAGATCCGATGAGCTGTATGGCTCTGGTGGTGAATCCAAGAGATATCATAGTCGGTATGACTGCCAATGCAAGAAGATTGATCCATCCCCAACCCTTTTCAGGAACAGTCAAATCGCTTCCACATGCTATCATGATCACATATACCAGACTCCCCCATGCAAGAACATAGAAAAGTAACTTGGTAGTGGGAATATTTTTCACCCCTTTTGATACATTCACCATTACTATGTATAATGCGTAAGTCAGAGCTGACAGCATTACAAGCAGACATCCAAACAAACTTAGCGACGTCTCACCCTGTGGCTTCATCAGCATCATAAGTCCTGCTCCCATGACGACAAGGCATATTACTGTAGAAATACTGAACTTCTCATGAAAGAACATGATCATCATGACAGCTACCATCACCGGATAGACAAACAGCAATGTAGACGCTACTCCGGAGTTCATATAATTGTAACTCTCAAATAGCGTCAACGACGACAAAGCCATCAGCACTCCCAATATCATTGTAGGCACTATCTCATCCTTTTTCAGAGAAAACGATTTCCCTCTTATAGCCATAATGGCGGCAAGAATAGGAAGTCCCATCAAATATCTAAAAAGAAGCACAGACACCGGATTCATGCCATCTCCATACAATGGCACGGCAAAAGCCGGATTCGTACCATAAGCCGCAGCAGCAAGCGCTGCAAGCGAATATCCCTTTATTTTCAATGCATAATTCATAACTCATAATAATTCTTCACAACTCCACAACCCCACAACTCCACAACCCTAAACCAATAGCGCCACGGCAATGCCACCGAATATTAGCACGAAGTTGCTGACTGCATACGTCACTGTATACCCCATTGCCGGCAAGGTACTGTCAAGGTTGTCTTGGATTGCACCAAGAGCCGCAACTGCATTTCGCCCACCGGCTACACATCCCAATGTCACTGCAATAGGAAAGCGGAATATATAGTGCCCGATGAATATGGATATTATGAGTGGAAGAGTCGTGCATAACAGACCTATAAAGAAAAGACCTATACCTGCTTGCTGAAGACCTGAAATGAAGGTCGGGCCGGCAGCGAGACCTACTATGGCTATGAATAGATTAAGACCTACATTATCAAGTACCCACACGACTGAAGATGGGATACGCCCCAAAGTCGGACGACGATTACGCAACCACCCGAAGAAGAGTCCTGCAAGCAATGCGCCTCCACTTGTGGTAAGAGAAATTGGAACACCTTTGAAATGATAGCAAAGTGCCCCTATGAAGCAACCGATCGCCACACCAAAACTAAGGAAGGCTACATCTGTAGTCTCAGTCTTCCGGTCAGGATATCCAATCTCGCCTATTGCTTCTTCGACATCTTTTTGCAATCCTACGAGTGTCAGCACATCTCCGGCTTCAAGCACAGTGCGGCTATGAAGAGGAATTTTTACGCCATCTCGAACAAGACTTTTCACCAAAACTCCACTCATGAAGTCTGATTTACGAAGTTCGCCGAATGTCATTCCGGTAGCTCCATGTTTAGAGACAGTCACAGGAAGATTTTCTGCTTCAAAGTTCAAAAGATCATGATCCACTACTTCCTGACCAATAATTCCGGCTTCATTGACAACAGTCTCACGTCTTCCTCCTATAACTATGATATCACCTCGCCTTACCATTACATCAGGCTCAACATCAACTACTTCTCCTCCTACCCTAAGGCGTTCTACGAAGAGACGATGTCCGAGACCCGCCAGTGCTTCTTCAATCTCAGACACCGTACGCGGACGCTTGAAAAATATTGATTCTGCCTTATATGCACGGAATGACACGGGACGATTTGCGACTATCAGACCCGGTTGAGCGGAAAACTCTCCTTCTTCCATTTCAGCCTCAATTTCAGCTATCTGCTTCTTTGCCTTATCAAGTCCGCCACATAGTTTCGGACCAAGGTTTGCTACTATCCATGCAGCTCCGATAGTGCCAAATATATAAGTGACAGCGTATGCCGATGGAATCATTCCTATAAGGGATTTCTTTGTCTCTGCATCTATCTTCATTGAAGAAATCATATCCGAACCAACACCTATAGATGCTGAAATAGTCTGCGAACCGGCAAATAGTCCTATGGCTGTTCCGGTATTATATCCCATCACTCGGGCAGCGACGATACATACAGCTATACAAATGATACATTCCACTACCGCAAAAAGCATCTGCTTTACTCCATCGCCCTTGAGCCCTCTGAAAAATTGAGGACCAACACGATAGCCTATGGCAAAAAGGAAGAGCAGAAAGCTCACTGTCTTCAATGGCTCTGCTATGGGAATGTCGAGTTGACCGATGAGGACACCTACAAGCAATGTGGCTGTCACCGGACCTAATGAAAAACTCTTTATCTTCAGATTTCCAAGCCAAAAACCAATGCCGAGCGTAAGGAATAGCGGTATGGTTGGATTATCCCGAAGAAGATCAATCAAAAAATTTATCATAGAATGATTAAGAACTAACCGTTTATAGTTTATAGTTTATCGTTAATCGTTTATCGTTGATAATTAATAGTTTATCGTTAATCCAAATGTAACGCTTCACGGAATCGCTTAACAGTGGCTATATCGCCCGAATATTTGCCGTGGTCTTCGCTTAGCTTGCAAGTGTCGCAAAAGAAGGGCCAAGATTCCGTGATTTTGACTGCAAGCAACTTGATAACGATATTCATCGATTTCACACCCGGGAAATCATTGGTGAAATGTGTCCCTATTCCAAATGACGGGATGCACTTGTCGACAGCATAACGCTGGATTTCTATTGCTTCATCTACATTCAGACCGTTGCTGAAGATAACCTGCTTAGTACGAGGGTCAATATTGAGACTCCGATATTTTTCTACTATCAAGCTAAGTTGCTCAAAGTTGTCGCCACTGTCCACACGCAATCCCTTGAACATGTTGGCGTAATCCTCGGAGAAATTCAGACTGAAGATTCGCCATCCGTACGTGTCGTAGAGGAAGGTGCCTAAGGCTCCCCTATAGGTATTAGACCACACTTTCATCGCAAGATGATTAGCCATTTGCGGACCATACATACCGGCTATGGCGCTTACCATCTCATGTGCCATTGTCCCGATAGGCATCACATCGTATTTCATGGCCAGATAGACGTTGCTTGTACCTACGAATCGCCCCTGATATTCTTTGGCTCGGTCACAATCTGCCATCGCACGAACCACTGTATCCTGTGCCTCAAAAGATGCGCGTCTACGAGTGCCCATATCGCTGAATGAGCATCCCGCCTCAAGAAGCCTTTCACCTTTCTTATATGTATAGGAGTAATATGCATCATAATCGAGGGATTCTGACTGCCCGGTCATAATATAATATAATTCTGAAATGATGGCAAGTACCTTCACTTCAAGAAGTATGGTATCACTCCAATTTCCTTCAAATTCTATGCTGAGATGCCCTTCTTCATCCTGATCTACCTTCACCCAACTGCTGTCGTAGCGGAAACCTTTGAGGAAAGTGTAAAACCAATCCGGAATATAATAGCAACGGCGACGCATAAACGCCACTTCTTCATCAGTAATGACAAGATTCTCGAGATACTTTATCTGCTGGCGCAGTTCATCAGCGAAACCTTCAGGATACACCGTTTTGTTTCTATCTATAAAGCGGTAGCGCACCTGAGTGCGTGGATAGTTATCGATGACGGCACAACACATTGTGAACTTATAGAGGTCATCGTCCGTAAAATGGTTTATTATCTGGCGCATACTTAAGATTAATTTAGAATTGAAAGCCAATTGACAATTTAAATTGAGGGAAGAATTTAGTAAGATGTTAAGTTTTATGTTCCGATTTTAGAAGCTGACTTATCAGCTCGGAGAGCTGGCTTTATGCCCAAACCCCGGACTTCAGTCCGGGGCATTCCAGACAAAAACTCAATAGCCTCGGAGAGGCGCTTTATGATATAGTCATTTTTTTGGCGCATTGAACTGAACACCTTATCAAAATATTTACAAATCCTAACATATAAACCACCTAAAAGCAGAATAGTTTGATAATGTGGATGAAAATGCCATTCTTAAGACGATTTATTGACGAAATAGATGCCGATGAAGATGAGGGCTGTGGCTGCGACTTTGCCCCAACCGAAATCTCCTACTGACATCATAACGGCTACGATGGCGGCGAAGACAGGTTGCAGATAGCTGTAGGCGCTGACTACGGTCGGTCGCAGACTGCGCTGTGCCAACGGAATCATAAGATATCCGAAAAAGGTTGGAATCGTGATGATAAATGCTAATCCTGCCCATACTTCCCAAGGCAAGGCTGAATAATCAACCTTCACCATATCTGGCAGACAGAATGGAACATACGTGAGAACGGAGATGAAAAACATCCATTTCATCAATACGTAAGGGGAATATTTCTTGATGATTCCTTCAAATCCAACATAATATATGGCTGCACATAGTTGTGCCCCTAAGCAAAGTAAATTGCCGAGTACTGGATTGACAGCTATCGCGCTCTCTGACGAACCGGATACAAGGATTATTACACCCGCCAATCCCATCAGCACTCCCCCCACCTTAAGCCACGTCATACGGAAATGAAGGAATATTGCTGCAAGAAGCATCGTAAGTACCGGAGTCAGCGAGCACATTACTGCGGAATCAACAGGATCCGTCAATCCAACACCTATAATATATAGACCTTGATTTGCACTTATGATCAAAGTTGCGCATAGTATCAGTTTCCAGATGTCTTTATGATCGATACGTTGTCTTGTCTCAAATGATTTGGGCAGTATACATGTAAATATTAGGAAAAGCAAAGCTCCCCCTGTTATTCTTATGCCGGAAAGGGCAAGTGACGTTATGACACCTGATAGAAGCACCATCTTCGATACCGGTGCTATCACTCCCCACCCTATGTTGGCGAGAAGGAGCGCAAGATGCGCAGTGCGCACATCGCGCCTATTGTCTGATTGTTTCATGGCGCAAAATTACTATTTTTTTTCATAAAAATTATTTGAATTTCAAAATAAAAATGTAACTTTGCACCAAACTATCACCATCTATCTATTATGAACAGAACACTGACATCACTTATATCTCTCACGCTTCTTCCTCTCTCATCCTTGGCATGGGACGCTCCCACTATGGGATGGAGCTCGTGGAACGCTTTCGGACACCGTATTAATGAAGAGATCATACGGTCGCAAGCCGACGCACTCGTTTCAAAAGGGCTCAAAGATGCAGGTTTCGTCTACGTCAACATCGACGACGGCGCTTGGTGCGGACGTGACTCGGAGGGACATCTCGTAATCCATCCGACCCGCTTCCCCAATGGACTCAAACCTCTCATCGACCATATCCATGATTCAGGTTTAAAGGCTGGTACTTACTCCGATGCCGGACACAACACATGCGCTTCATTTTGGGGTGGGGACCGCGACGGAATCGGCACTGGTCTTTATGAGCATGATGAAGAAGACGCCGGATTCATGTTTGGGGAACTTGGTTTCGACTTCATAAAGGTCGATTTCTGTGGCGGAGACGGTCCGCAAAACTCCGAGCATCTCGAGCTTGACGAACGCGAACGATACACAGCGATTTCAAATGCCATAAAAGCTACCGGACGTACAGATGTAAGATACAACGTATGCCGTTGGGCTTACCCGGGAACATGGGTGGAGGAGGTAGCAACATCGTGGCGTATGTCGCAAGATATATACCTTGGATGGGAATCCGTAAAGGACATTATCCATCAGAACCTATATCTTTCAGCATATGCAACAAAGGGGCGATTCAACGACATGGATATGCTTGAGGTTGGCAGAGGAATGACCGATGAGGAAGACAAAACTCATTTCGGAATGTGGTGCATGATGAGTTCTCCCCTCCTCATAGGTTGCGACCTCCGGGAAATTGACGATAAAGCCGTTGCCCTTCTTTCAAATCCTGAACTCATTGCCCTTAATCAGGATCCGCTCGCCCTTCAAGCATCTGTTGTCAAAAGAGAAAACAATTGCTATGTGCTCGTTAAGGATGTGGATGAGCTCCGTGGTACGACCCGAGCTGTGGCTCTATATAATCCAAACGACAAGGCTATGAATATGGGCATCGATTTCTTCGACATCGACCTCGGTGAGGAAGCTGAGATTCGTGATCTTTTCGAAAGAAAAGACTTAGGGCATTTCTCAGGCTCTTTCAAAACTACTGTCCCTGCACACGGAACACGCATCTACCGCATATCTGCCGATCGCCGACTTGAACGTCGGGTATATGAGGCTGAGACTGCCTTCAACCCTTCTTATCAGGAACTCGACAACAATCAAGTGGTGAAATCAGGAGTTTATGAGGAAATGGATGTTTGTTCCGGAGGTGCTAAAGCATCGTGGCTCGGGGCGAGAGAAGATAATTATATTGTATGGCACGATGTATGGAGCTACGATGGCGGCGAATATGAATTGGAAATACGCTTCATCACAGGTGCAGACCGAAACATAACAGTAACAGTCAACGGAGAAGTAATAGACAATCTCAAGGTCAATTCAGGCGGTTGGGGCACCATCGGTGCAAAAAAACTTAAAATCAACCTCATGAAAGGTGAAAACGAGATAATCCTCTCCAACCCTTCTGACTGGATGCCGGATCTCGACTGCATAATATTGACTCGAGAAGGAGACCTTGACCTCTTACGTCACCGTCATCAGCAAGCATTACGCAACGTGTTGGAAATCGATAAGTCTGCGCTTCCTATTAAGATGGCTCGGCATTTCGATGAGCTCACTGTAATCAATTCAGAGCCTGATGAAAACCAAGAGTCTTTTGAAGCAGCCATATCTGCACTTGAGGCTATTGCATCAGATATCCGGAATGCTCTGACATTGCAGCAGACGTTTGGGAAAGCTCTTGACAGCGCACTCCAAAATTCTAAAGCATCAGAAGAATCAGAAGCACTCACCATTTTTGACAACTCTATTGATTTGGCTGTTGCTATGGTAGAAAATGCGGAGCAGCCTGACGAGTTTATCGAAGCTGCCGACATTGTGGAGTCTGCGATGAAAGAATATCTTTCTGATGAAAGTGCAATATTGAGAGATGGTTCGGTGTGGGATATGACATGCTTCATCGAGAATCCCGATTTTGACTCAGACTCTCATGGATGGAAAGGAGATCCTGTATGGGGTAGCCACGTGGCTGAATACTGGAACCGCACATTCGAAGCCTCCCAGACAATTGAAGGATTGCGCAACGGATTCTACACCCTTAATGTCCAGGCACTCTACAGGGTCAAGGCGAATGATGGCGGAGCAGCTTACCGGTCAGGAAGCGAAGTGATTCCGGCAAAGATTTACGCCAACGACAGCAGTATGCCGATTTCATCGCTTTATAGTCATAAAGTATCTGATTCGGCATTGCTTGAGGCCGAACTATCCGGCACACACGTACTCAATGGCTACGTAAACTCCATGCATGGTGCGGAAATGGCGTTTAACTCAGGATTTTATTGGAATATATTGCCCACGACCGTCACAAACGGAACTTTACGCATAGCCATCGCGTCTGATACTTCGCAAGCCGACTGCTGGTGTTGCTTCGACAACTTCACCCTCTACTTCCAAGGATCTGATGATAACGCAGTAGATGTGAATATTGATATTGCTGACAAAGTAGACGTATATACTCCTTCAGGTATTTGTGTAGCCAGAGGCATAACCAAAGCCGAAGTGAATCAACTCCCATCCGGAATTTACATAGTGAACGGAGAGAAAATGATAATCCGCTAAACCTCCCCCAAGAATCCTCATCCCATTTTTGAGATGAGGATTTTTTTATAATGAAATATTTGAAAATATGTGCAGTGTCGTAAGGTTTGTTCTCCGTTGCGGTACTTGTGCCGCAATCAACTCATTACGCCTTGACAAAACACTCTGTCACATCCAACCAATTGTCATCCCTTCCTCGCCAGACATAACGCTCTCCTTGCTTGAAAATATGTATCGGATATCCATTGTTGGCATACCGGCTTTTATAGTTAAAGTCATAGAAAGATAGGAGCAATTGTCTTGAAAGTATCAACATTCCTTCGTATCCTACAGCAAATAAGACATAATCAATATCCTTACGTATCTCTTCCTCCGGATGGCTGGTTTTCCACCCTTCATCTCTTAGCTGTGAAGACTGATGAAATGCCATAACTCCCTTAGAAGTCTGAATGAGCTTCTTTCCACCTTCAAGCTTATTAGCTGGACGGAATGTTTCAGGAAGCAGGTCTTTTGCTTGCTCGATTGTTAGGGCTTTTGCAGATCTCATATCATTATATCTTGGTTTTATAGATAAAAATTAATCCGGTAGAGTCGCATCAATATCAAATTTTTCCGCTATACTACGGAGAAGATCCATCTTCGGCTTACTGTTATTATTGAACCCCCACTGATTAGAAATGGCAACCTTAGTTCCATCTGATAGCGTTATGATTTCATCCGGAAGCAGAAACCATCTGCCCATTCTCTTTTCATCTATAGTAGCTACTTCCTCAACATAATTTCTCTTCTTGAATAAGGCATACAAATCTCCGAAACTTAGATTACGGTTTTTCTCAATAATTTTCCTCATCAAATTATAGGCAAATGGGCGTGCACCAACGCTCCTTCTACTTCTGCTTTGGTAAGAAAACTCCATTGGGATGCCATGTCGCAAGATTGCTCTATCTGTATCCTCTTCTCCACGTTTATCAGAAATACACAACTGTACTTTACTCATTACCGTTTTAACTACATCCTCATCAATTCCCCTATCAAGAAAATAATTACTAATCAATCCCTTCACCGTTTCATTAAACTCAGTAGCAGTGACTTCCTCCAACAAGTTGTTCACCTCAGAATCAAATTTCTTTTTTGTCTCACACTCCTCTTTGAACGCTCTCATGGCATCAAGACTGTAATTCACTTCGGAGAAAAGCGACACAAAGGAATGGCCATCTTCACAAAGAACATTGAAATTCAAATTTAACAATAATATTGGAGCTGAACCATCACCTATCGTTTTCCAATAAACCTCCACCTCATCTCCCCAATATATGCCGACTGGAATCTCCATTTGCTTCATATAGGACAACAACTGCTCTATATCACCATTAGTTTTCTTGTGGCCAGGTTTCTTCACCTCTATAATAAAGCTATTCCTTTCATCCTTTTGTACAAGAATATCAGGAACAAGACGCTCCGTGGATCCGAGTTGCAACGATAGCTGCTCAGTAATTTGCTCACTATTCCAACCTAATCCAACCTCAAGAATCATCTCCTTTATGCCCCTTTGATAAGCAATCTCACTTTGTTTGTCAATATTTCTTATTATTTTGCAAATAAAATTCCAGTCCATTGTATTATTTCATTTTCTATTTAGGTATCAAGTTTCTTTCTTTGCAAAATTAAAAAAATAATATCGTATATGCAAATTATACAACCAATATCACATTTATCACGAATTTTGACACGTTTGATTTCTCAATTCCTGAAAACAAAATATTTGGTCTTTCTAGGATTTTGTATTAACTTTGTTTTCTGAATAGGATTATCTTTTCTTATACAGAAATTTTTCATCATCCTTAAATTATTTTTTTACAAACAAAAATATGACTGAAGAATATCCCATTTCATTAAATGAATCAGAAGATGTAGCCTACGAAGCTATGCCTGCATGGGGTGGATTGTGGACTGAAGAAAAGCTTGAAGCATTTGCTAAATACGTAAAGGCATATCTCACCATCTTAAATAAGTATCGAGACAGATTCAATTGGGAACTGATTTATTTTGATGGTTTTGCAGGAAGTGGCTCACGCGGAGAGAACGACGATATTGAAGAAAATCACCCAAGTCTATTTGATGACTCAGAAATAGAGATATCAGAACACGAATATAATGTATATGTTGGAGCAGCAGAAAGAGTGCTTAAATTGGACATTCGCGGATTTGACTACTACTATTTTAACGAGAAAGATTTACAATCCCGCAAAGCATTGGAAGAGAAACTCCTGCCCTATAAGAAAGAGGAGGCAAGATATGTTTTCAGAAGCAATGATGCTAATGAGGAATTAAGAAAATTATCAGCGGCGCTGTTTGAAAACAAAAAATATAAAGCGCTGGTTTTACTTGATCCTTTTGGCATGCAATTAGACTGGGAATCCATTTCATCTTTGAAAGGTTGTAGTGCAGATATTTGGATTTTAGTTCCTACAGGAGTCATTATAACACGTCTTCTTGATAAACAAGGTAAGCTCATGCTAAGCGATAAGCTACAGAAATTCTTTGGTATGAACATTGAAGAGATTAAACAATTCTTTTATGAAACAAAAATAGAAAACACTTTATTCGGTGAAGAATTGACATTCAATAAACTACCCAATACCGTACAACGAATTGCTGAACTTTATGTCAGTAGACTAAAGCAAATATTTAATTATGTTACAGAGAAGCCTCTTGTTTTGAACAATACCCGAGGAGTACCAATATTCCATTTTGTGTTTGCATCCAATAATGACAATGCCGTGAAAATAGCTAATCATATTGTTGGGAATAAAAATAAAAAACAATGAAGACAACGAAAATTGAATGGACTGACAAGACATGGAACCCAATTACCGGATGCACGAAAAAGTCAACCGGCTGTCTCAATTGTTATGCGGAAGTTATGACTCGACGACTTAAGGCGATGGGACTTGATAAATACTCCAATGGTTTTAATGTCACTATTCATGAAGATTGTTTATTAGAACCATTAACTTGGAAGAAACCAAACAATATCTTTGTTTGCTCAATGAGTGATATTTTCCATGAAAATGTGCCATTTGAATTTATCGATAAAATGTTTGAGGTTATAAAAGCTACCCCTCAGCATAGATATCAGATTCTTACAAAACGGGCTGAACGCATGGCTGAGTACTTTTTGTCACATGAAGTTCCCACCAACGTATGGCTTGGAGTAACAGTAGAAGCCAAAGAAACAAAATTTAGAATCGATTTGCTTAGAAATCTGGAAGTTTCGGTTAAATTCCTTTCATGTGAACCACTTGTTGAGGATTTGGGTAAGTTAGATCTTACAGGAATCGATTGGGTTATCGTAGGAGGAGAAAGCGGATCTAAAGCCCGCCCTATGCAAGAACAGTGGGTATTGAATATTCAACTACAAGTAGAAGCGCAAGGCGCACGTTTCTTCTTCAAGCAATGGGGCACATGGGGTTCTGACGGTATTAAACGTAATAAGCATGCCAATGGAAAAATGCTGAGAGGGACCATCGTACAGCAAATGCCAGTGGGATAAATATCGGGCTATTTCATCTATTCCCTCATAAAAATGTAGTCTTACAACAACTATTCCCCCATAAAAATGTATGTATACCACATTTATTCCCTCATAAAAATGTAGATATTTGTATATCTTATTATTATTTAACAACATACATCTTTGCGATCCCTGCTCCCCTGCAATCTCTGCGTGAATTTGAATTTTTCCAATATTTTTTGGCAGTTTCAAAAACTTTTCTTACCTTTGCAGTGTAATATTTACACAATACAATTTTATAACCTCAAAACCTAACAACCCCACAACCTCACAACCTCACAACCATTACTGACTATGGAAGAAAAACAATACTGCTACAAATACCCGCATCCGGCCGTCACTACCGATTGCGTAATATTCGGTTTTGATGGAGAGGAACTGAAGGTGCTTCTTATCGAAAGAGGTATTGACCCATACAAGGGTCACTGGGCCTTCCCGGGCGGTTTCCTCAACCCCGATGAGTCGGCAGAAACAGGTGCGCTCCGCGAACTTAAAGAAGAAACCGGAATCGAATCCGCTTACATAGAGCAATTTCATGCATACTCTGCCCCGGACCGCGACCCGAGGGAACGAGTCATCACAATTGCATATATGGCTTTGGTCAAAATTCAGGAAGCACGTGGAGGTGACGATGCCGCCGATGCCAAGTGGTTTCCAATAGGCAAAACTCCGAGTCTTGCATTCGACCACGATTTGATCCTCAGGGACGCACTTACACGTCTTCGCGAAAGAATCCACTTCCACCCTATCGGATACGATCTTTTGCCGGAAAAATTCACCATGAAGGAACTCCAGACTCTCTATGAAGCCGTGCTTGGAGTTCACTTCGACCGACGCAATTTCGCAAAGAAGATGCAACATCTCGACATTCTCACCCAACTCGACGAGAAAATCTGGCCTACCCCAAAACGCGAAGCTTTCCTCTATAAATTCAATCTTGAAAAATACAACGAATTGAAAAGACGAGGTTTCAGACTGGAATTCTAATGAACTCAACTTTCAGATTTAGACTTCTTTCTCTGCATCTTTGCTTTCTCCCGGACGAGCGAAGCAAGTCCGACCTCTATATAACCGAGTCTTATATGTAAGTATCTTCTGAATCCAATCCCAAAAGGATAGATTTTTGCACTCAGCGAGCCCTTTGCCCCTCTGCGAGATATAATTTACAATGAAGCAAAAACTTAGCAATTCCAAACTTAAGCAATGAAGAAAAAACCAATAATCATAAAGAGCCGATTGATGCCAAAACACTATTGCATGAATCTCTTCGGCACGTTTTGGGCTCGCGACACATCATGGATTGACCGCGATGTAATCAACCATGAGCGTATCCATACTGCACAGATGCGTGAACTGCTCTTCATTCCCTTCTATATTGTATATGTACTGGAATGGCTGTTCAGGATAATCCAATACCGTGACATCCACAAGGCTTATCTCAACATCTCATTTGAACGCGAAGCTTACACTCACGGACACGACCACACCTACCTGAAAAATCGAAAACCCTACTCCTTCCTCAAATACCTCAAATCAAATTTAACTCCCTTATAATATAATCTTATAAATCTTATACATCTTATAAATCAAAAAAAAACATTAAACCCATTTAAACCCCATAACCCCCCCAATGAAAGATATATTAATCGATAAAGCAAGAGGATGCCTGATAGGAGGCGCGGCCGGCGACGCCCTTGGCTATGCCGTGGAATTCTCATCTCTCAACAGCATAATCACAAAATACGGCAAGTCCGGCATCTCAAATTTCACTCTTGATTCAACCGGAATAGCACGTTTCTCAGACGACACTCAGATGACTCTTTTCACCGCTGAAGGACTCCTTTCAGCATACGCAGAAGAGCATGACCCATCGCCTGAGATAATTCTCAAACATATAGAAGAAGCCTATCTCGCATGGTTTGCAACCCAGACTGCCTTTCAGCTTCCTCTTCCTACATCGTGGCTTTCCCACGTCAGAGATCTATGGGCTCGTCGCGCACCTGGCAATACATGCCTGACTGCTCTTTCTGCTCTTCAAAACGGCAAACCGGTGCATAATGACTCAAAAGGGTGCGGATCTGTGATGAGAATAGCTCCTATAGGTATCTATTATGGAGCACATTCCGAACAATGCATTATTAATCTTTGTGGCAAAGTGGCTGCCGACACTGCGCTTATCACTCACCGTCACGACTTGAGCACGCTTTCTTCTGTATTTGTTGCCCTTGTCATTTTCGAATGTATGAGAACACACCTCATTGAACGCCTCACATTTCGCTCTATTATATCGCGAGCCTTAAACAAGACCCTTGAGATTGTCAAAGATAGTAAGGATACGGAGAAGTTTGTAGCTATTATCCAGAAATCCCTTGACCTTGCAAATTCATCTTTGACCGACTGTGATGCTATCGCCAAACTTGGTGAAGGATGGGTAGCGGAGGAGACTGTTGCGATTGCTATCTTCTGCGTGATGCGCCATATTCGTGATTTTGAGGGTTGTATTGTGGCTTCAGTAAATCATGATGGCGACAGTGATTCTACCGGAGCTGTGGCAGGAAATATAATCGGTGCTATCCTTGGATATACGGGTATTCCGGAAAAATATAGAACCAACCTTGAGCTACATGACTTGATACTCTCAGTTGCCGACGACCTCGTTGGAGCGTCAACTGAGACGCAAATGCTTGAACGCTACGCCAGCCATCATCCCTACGGAATTGAAGAAAGCCTGAAATTCATTAGTGGAATGAAGTTTACTCCTGAGAATATTACCGAGCTTGGAGAAGACGACATCTTCGTATTCGGAAGCAATCTTGCCGGCAACCATGCAGGAGGAGCTGCGCGAATTGCAAGGCAAAAATTCGGAGCTATTCAAGGTCAAGGTGTCGGACTCCAGGGCCAATCCTATGCTATCCCTACTATGCAAGGAGGAGTAGAGACTATAAAACCATACGTCGACGACTTCATCGAGTTTGCAAGCAATTGCGATCAGAACACTTTCTATGTCACACGCATCGGATGTGGCATCGCAGGCTTCAAAGATGAAGAAATTGCTCCCCTCTTCAAAGACGCACTAAAGCTCTACAATGTCCGCCTCCCCGAATCCTTCGTACGCATTCTACTTAACTCAAGTTTTTGATTAAGCAAACAACGCAATAAAGCATGCTCCGCATGCGCCCCCGAGTCAAACAGAGTAGTTAGCACTCTCCGAGTGCGTCCCCGCGGGTCAAGCCAACGTAATAAAGCATGCTCCGCATGCGCCCCACCAAGGATGTTAAAATATTCTAAAAGCAAAATTCATCCTTAAACCATTCTTTTCTCAAAGAGTCAAAAAATCGTAAACAATAAAAAACAGTTATAAACTTTAACACCAAAAAACGATGAAGAAACTTCTCATGACTCTCACACTCGCCATGGCGGCGATGATAGCTATACCAACTGCTGCAAACGCACAGGATAACAAATCATCTCAAGCAAAAGAATGCTGCAAGGATAAGAAGGATTGCAAGGATGAAAATTGCCAGAATGCAGATTGCAAGAATGCGGATTGCAAGAAAGAAGGTGTCAAACATTCTATGAAAAAGGGCAAAGGCAAAAAAGCCATGAGAGCCAAGTCCGGACAAGCAATGCGCGCCGACGGCAGAAAGATGAAAGCTCATAAAGAAGGCCGCATGCATAAAGGGATGCGTCGCGCTGGCGGTGAAAACCCGATGTTCAAAGGAATCACACTTTCAGATGAGCAAAAAACCAAAATGAAAGCTCTTAGGGAGAAGAACATGGCTGCTGAAAAGAAAACGAAAGCCGACATGAAAGCCAAGAGCAAAGAAGAGATGCAGAAACTCCGTGCCGACTTCGACAAAGAAGTGGAGAAAATCCTCGACAAAGACCAGCTCAAGCAATTTAAAGCCAACAAAGCTGAAATGGAAGCACGCCGCGCTGCCAAGCAGGATAAACTGCCTAAGATTGAAAAGAAAGACAAATAATAAAACCCGCTTTACAAAAACGGAAAACGGCTAATCCCCGAGGGGATAAAGCCGTTTCTTTTATTAGCCCTATTAGACTAATCAGCCCAATTAGACCAATTAGACTAATCAGCCCAATTAGACTAATCATCCCAATCAGCCCAACTTATAGCACCAACTCCTCAAATAGCCGAGAAAAAGTGGCATCAAGATCTTCACAAACCCCTGGATGAGGTCGGGAAGTCTGAATCACACTGCTCTTTACTGCCGATATCCATCTAAATCGCTCCTCAACCGGATATTGCGCCACGGGACCTGCTCCTCTGCCTCCTTCAGCAATGTCGACGAAAGCCTGCAACTGACGCGAAAGAATTTCTTTATCCGTATCAGGACATAGAGCACAAAGTTTTCCTTCAGGAATACTGATACCTACCTTTATCCATCGACGCCTTTTGCACATCATTGCCAAACCGACATTGATGAATTCCTCTCTCTCTACTCGAGGCACATATCGCACCACAGCATATTCATATTTGTTTAGCTCTTGCATCTTCCACAGCTTTTACTATGTCCACTTCCTGAAGTCTCTTCATCAGAAACTTTCTATATACCTCTCGCCTCTCTTCCCCTTCTTCTTCCGAAGCCTCATCCCAGCGAAGCCAATCGGAAGGGATTGCATCCACTATTTCCGATATCTTTTCCAAAGTAATCTTCTGACGCATAAAAGAATCTGCCTCCTTCATTCGGGTCGCTTTATGAAGAAGAGCATGATCTTTAATATATGGGAATGTAGTAAGAGCACTCTTTTCCCAGTCGCTCCATGCATGATGGAAATAGAACGCGGCTCCGTGGTCTATGAGCCAGGTCTCCGCATGCCATACAAGCATATTGGTGTTCTTGACAGTCCTGTCTACATTGGTGATAAAAGTGTCAAGCCATACTATCTTTGATGCAAGCAATTCATCTACGGGGTTTACGTATGGATCAAGCGTCATTGCGCCCTGAAGATAATGCACTCCAAGATTAAGACCTTGACTCCATTTAAGCAAATCTTGTATCTCCTCATCTCCCTCTGCTTGACCAAAATATTCATCGAGGTTCAAAAATACTTGCTCCGGTACAAGCAGTCCCGCGGCTCGGGCTATTTCACCGCCCATGAAGTCAGCGATGAGTGCTTTCTCCCGATGTCCGGCGCCACGAAATTTGACCACATACTTAAATCCATCATCAGCTTCTGCGAGTGCCGGGAGCGACCCTCCCTCACGAAGCGGAATAATATACCTTGTAAGATTTTGATTCCTTATTTCCATTTAATTTCCTTTCAGGTTTGTTTGATCCTGTCTATTAATCATAACCTTCCCATGACATCAGTTGTTCAATTTAACCCTTGACTTACGTTTGCGTAAGTTGAATTTTATTACTAATTTTGCACTCTATCAAAAAAAATATTCAATAATGAAAAATTCTAAACATCAAATATGTGCAATTGTCGCTATGGGCGATGATTTTGAAATCGGCTTCAACGGAGATTTGATTTGGCACATCAAAGAAGACCTCAAAAGATTTAAGAGTCTGACTATGGGCCATCCTATCATCATGGGGCGTAAGACCCGAGAATCTCTTCCGAAAGCCCTCCCCGGACGCACAAACATTGTGATCACTCGCAACCCGGATTATTCTTCGTCAGACTCCCTGATAGCCCATTCCCTCGACGAAGCCATCGAAATGGCAAAAAAGGCTGAAGGCTCTGATAAGATTTTTATCATAGGAGGTGGTCAAATCTACGAAGAAGCATTCCCATTGCTCGATTCTCTGGAAATCACTCACGTTTACGATTCTCCATACGACGTAGATACATTTTTCCCTGAAGTGAAAATGGACGACTGGGAACTGACCGCAAAGACTGATATGTTTGAAACTCCTGACGGCTTGAGATACGATTTCGAATCCTTCAACCGTATAATTAAATAGTATTCAGTTTTAGTTTCAATTTTTAAGTCTCATTTTTTGAATTTGGATTTAAGAATTTGACATATCCACTCAGATTTAAATTTAAGAATTTGACTTAGCAGCTCGAATTTGGATTTAAGAATCTGACTTAGCAGCTCGAATTTGGATTTAAGAATCTGACTTAGCAGCTCGGATTTGGATTTAAGAATCTGACTTAGCAGCTCGAATTTGTATTTAAGAATCTGACTTAGCAGCTCGGAGAGCTGCCATTATGCCAAAACCCCGGACTTCAGTCCGGGGCATCCTGACATAAGCTCAGTAGCCTCGGAGAGGCGCTTTATGATATTGTCTTGATTATTTGTTGCGCAGCTCTCTTGCGCAATTAATCGTTAATCGTTAATCGTTGATAGTTAATCGTTGATAGTGATAAATCATGATTAAAAAGATTGCAGGCATTCTGATTAGTTTCTTCTGTTTTATTGTTCATTTATCAGCCCAGACACCTGAAGATTCCATCCCGGAGACGACGTTGAATGAGGTGACGGTCACCGGGAACTCTGCTCGCCAGCGTATCGAGAACACTCGTATCGGTGCGGAGCGCCTTGAACTTGCACGCCTTTCACAGCTCCCGTCGTTCGGTGGAGAAAACGACATTATCAAGTCTCTGTCTCTTCTTCCCGGTGTCAGAAGCGAAGGCGACGGTGGAGGCGGTTTTGAGGTCCGTGGTGGAAGCGCTTATCAAAATCTTGTCCTTCTCGACGGAATATCCCTCTACAATCCCTCCCACGTCATGGGCATCTTCTCAACTTTCAACGACGATGCTCTTGGCAGTGCCACCCTATTCAAAGGTCCGATGCCTGCCATGTATGGCGATGCTACTTCTTCAGTACTTGAGACAACTCTAATGCCGGGCGATATGGAATCTTTCCATGCCTCAGCCACGATAGGCATACTTGCAGCCAAAATCAAGGCTGAAGGTCCTATAGTCAAAGATAAACTCTCTTTTGCTGTCACTGCACGACGCTCCTACGTAGATGCTTTTCTGAAGATGGTGCCAAAATATAGAAGCACCATCATGAATTTTTACGACATCACTGCAAAAATCCGTTATACTCCTCGCTCAGGGCATATAATTGACGGTTCATTTTTCATGAGTCATGACAATATGGCAATCAGCAATCTCATGGGGCTTTATTGGGGAAATCTTGGCGCATCAATCAATTGGACTGCTAAGGCTTCAGACAAAGTGACCTTTACTACTACGGGCTCCTTCACCCATTTTGAACCTAAGATGGAGATGAATATCATGGCTCTTGATCAGGCTATGTTGACTTATATTCACAATTATTCTCTAAATGAGAAGATGCGCTGGCAGATCTCCGAGTATCATGGCTTGGAATTTGGACTTCGCTCCTGTCTCACCGGTGTCAAGTCGGCAGAATGGCTCATCAATTCTGCAAAGGAAAAAGAGATACGCTCATTGTGGCAGAACTCTGCCTGGATTGACTATTCGGGGGCATTCTCCGAAAGATTTTATATCACTGGTGGAGTAAGACTCGACGTGGCTTCTGTGCTCTCTCAGAATAGATTTCATGAATTTCTGTCATCGTTTGGAGTGCCTAATCAGTTTGATAGCAAAACCTATATTGAAGTGGATCCAAGAATCAATCTCAAGTATAATATCACTGACCTTCACAACATTAAGGCTGGTGTAGGCACTTCATCACAAAATCTTCATGCCATCCGCTCTACCACCACATCCTTTCCTTTCGACCGTTATGCCCTTACATCTGCCATTGTACATCCGGAAACTGCCATTCACTATGCCATAGGATATGCCGGAATGACTGAGAATGGCGACTACGACTGGTCGGCTGAGACATATTATAGGGATATCCATAACGTATACGACTACAAGGATGGGAAGACTTCTTTTTCTGATATCGCTCTCGAAAGCATCATCTTAGGTGGCAAAGGAAGAAGCTATGGGGCTGAATTTATGCTGCGTAAGAATTCAGGGCGGTTGACAGGTTGGATAGCTTACACGATTTCACATACTCAGACTAAGATACCGGGTATCAACGATGGTCAGTGGTATAATGCCTCAAATGACAGAAGGCACGACCTTGCCGTCACTGCCATCTTCAAACTTACTGACAGATGGAACCTTTCAGGCTCTTGGATTTTCCTTTCCGGTCAACCACTTACTGCCCCTGACGTGAAATATGAAGTAGCCGGAGAGACATGTTATTATTATTCAAGCCGAAACTCATATAAGGCCCCTCCTACTCATAGACTCGACCTCTCCGCTACATATACCCACGTAGGCAGAAAATTCACATACGAATGGGCTTTCGGCATCTATAATGCTTATTGTCGCTATAATCCGTATGTAGTTTATTTTCGTGACGATCCGGAGAAACCATCCGGCACACAGGCTGTGCAGCAAGCTATGTATGGTCTTGTGCCCTCTGTCTCCTATACCCTCAAATTTTAAGTAGCTGGTCAAATTAAACGTATATTATCCGCGCCGAATAGAATATGTCAACACCCATCTTCCATATATCTTTTTCGCAATCTGCATTTAAGTTGAGATCCCTTAACTTATGCTTTTTCTTTGTCATTTTCATTCTTTTATTGCCAAGCTGTGAGAAAGATCTTGATTTCAAATATCATGACATTGATCCTCTCACTGTGATCGAAGCAGAACTCACGCCGGAAGGAGCACGAGTGGCGATAACTCTCACTACTCCAATGGACGAGCCGATGGACCGTAGCCGGCTTACGGATGCAATAGTGACACTTTACGACATTACCGATGGCATCCAATTCTCACTTACAGCCAACAATCAAGGTTACTTCCGGAATCCTACTCCGGGTATCGCCGGACATGACTATAGGCTTACAGTGGAAAGAAATGGAACGATCTATGAATCGTTCACTCACATGTACCCACCCACTGAGATAGTGAGTCTTGAATTCAATTGGATCAATATGCCCTACGACCAGGTAGCCGTATTGCAGGCTCAGTATCTTGACAATCCGGCTACCGACCAAGAATGCTATTGGGTGAAACTATATCGCAATGGTGAGATTTATTCATGGCAAGAGCAAGACGATCGTGGAGCCATCGATGGCGTAGCCACTTTCTTCACAATGACTTCAAGACGAGACACGGATGAAGAAGATGACGAAGATGTGCTTTTTGACGGTGACGTCATGACTTTCTATGTCACCCAGATCTCTAAAGAAATGCATGATTATCTCGAAGCTCTCCAGAATGACAGCAACGGACCATCCCTGTTCACCGGTCCGCGAGTACTCGGCTATTTCTTAGCCTCCTCTCCCACCTCAAGTTCCATCACCTTCCACCCCGACCAAATCCCCACTTTTGGCCAATAATAATAACCCGGCGTCCTCAGCCCCTCCGCTGCTCTGCGTAAACCTCAATTGCATCCTTTCTTCGCAGCCACGTAGACCTCTGCGTCCCCACCCTCCCAGCGCTCCCAGCGTGAACTGATTTTGATTTATCATAAAAATTGACTAAATTTGCACCTTGAATAAAAAGCAATTGAAATCATGATAAAAATAGGCGATACGGTAAGATATCTCAATGCTGTCGGTGGCGGCATTGTAAGAAAAATTGAAGGCAAAGTGGCATACGTAGATGAAGACGGCTTCGAGACTCCGGTTCTTGTCAACGAGTTGGTGGTGGTGCTACCTGCCGGACATGAGAAGAAAACAGGGGGTCCGAACCTTTTCTTCGATCAGAAAGCATTTGACGCTGCAAAAAACCGTCAGAACCAACCTTCAAAGGAAATCCCCGCTCCTTCCGCTGCAGCTCCGCAGCCGGAGAAAATAGTAGAGACCGGATATGGCGACAAACTTAACATCGCCATAGCTTTTGAACCAATATCTATCCGTGATCTCAGCAAGTCAGACTTCAATGCAGTGCTTGTAAATGACTCCAACTATTTCCTTTATTTCTCTTTCCTCCGCCGCAACGCCGACGAAAGAGGTTGGCATACCGTTTATGCCGGTGAAGTGGCTCCCAACGAAGTTATTGATATGGCTGTGATCAGACAAGGAGAGTTAAACGATTATGAGAAAATAGCTGTGCAATACTTCGCGTATAAAAAAGACAAGGAATTTGAGATGAAACCGGCTGCCACAATTAGCCGCAAGCTCGACCTCTCTAAATTTTTCAAACTTCATTGTTTCCGCCCCGGAATCTATTTCGAATCTCCCGTGATGGAAATTTCTCTTGTCAAAGAAGACAAAGCTCAAGCTGACGCGGCTGCCATGATCTCAGACTACGCTGCTTCAATGGCGAAAGCGGAATCCAAAGACACTGCATCAAAAAAGCAAAACCGAGGCAAGGAACTGAGTCCTTATAAACTTCTCCCCTTGTTAGAAATCGATCTTCATATCGATTCTCTTGTTGACACCACTGCAGGGATGGAAAACAAAGACATGCTCCAGCTTCAGCTCGACACCGTACGCAAGACAATGAAAGAAAACTCAAAACGAAAAGGACAAAAGATAGTCTTCATCCACGGCAAAGGGGATGGAGTATTACGCAAGGCAGTCCGCGACCTCCTAAAGAAGGAATATCCCAAATGCGAACTGCAAGACGCCTCCTTCCAGGAGTACGGCTTCGGCGCCACCCTCGTCACCATCCACTCCTAATATGGAAGGGAGGCTTTCCAGCCTCCCCTCAAAACCCTCATCAGGTTGGCGTACTCCGCATGCGCCCCTCCAAGTCAAAAAGAGTAGTTAGCACTCTCCGAGTGCGTCAAGCCGAGTCAAGCAACGTAATAAAGCATGCTCCGCATGCGCCCCACCAAGTCAAAAAGAGTAGCTAGCACTCTCCGAGTGCGCCCCTCCGAGTCAATCAACGTAATAAAGCATGCTCCGCATGCGCCCCACCGAGTCAAAAAGAGTAGCTAGCACTCTCCGAGTGCGTCCCCCCGCGTCAAACCAACGTAATAAAGCATGCTCCGCATGCGCCCCACCAAGTCAAAAAGAGTTGTTAGCACTCTCCGAGTGCGTCAAGCCGAGTCAAGCAACGTAATAAAGCATGCTCCGCATGCGTCCCCGCGCGTCCATTGGGTAACCTACAATGCGAAGCAAGCCAGCCACCGCACTTTCCTACCAAGTAGAGTAATAATCCTTCATCGTTAATAGTTTATCGTTAATCATTGATCGTTCATCGTTTATCGTTGAAAAAAAACCTTTGCTCCGTGTGCCCTCTGTGCGAGATTGTTAAAGCATACGAAAGTAGAGTTATTTTATATTTTTAGATGTAAATTCCAAATTTTTAATTAATTTTGCATTTGAAAAAATAAGATATTATCATGAAAGAAAGCATTCGAATTAAAAATATGGGGCCTCTTCGCGACGTATATATAGAAGATATACGTCCTATGACTATACTTATAGGCGAATCAGGAAGTGGAAAGAGTCTGCTGATGAAGACTCTCATTCTCTTTCGCTATATATATAAGATGCTCAACATCAGATGGTATCTTAAAAACTCCAATGTTAACAAGAGTCGTTTTAAATTAACTATAGGGAATCTGCTATCGCCTGAATTAAAGCACTATTTTAAAGATAATAAGCAACTGGAAGTAGAATACACTGTAGAAATCAATGGTAATAAGCACTCGGTTGCATTTAGAAACGGTTCCATAGATAGGAATACGACAGATAAGGCTATCTCAAATGAAGATCTCATATTTCTTAAAGAAAGCTGGATCTCTGAGATGAGAAATATCATTCCTGACTGGGATTCTTTCACTCATAATATTAAGAAAAGAAACCTTAATTATTATTTTCAGGAGACCCTTAACGATTTCTTGGATGCATCTGACAAGTTAAAAAACATTCCTCTAAGCTATCTTGGACTATCTCTTGATGTTGAAAAGAAAGGAGAGGCTAAAAAATACTTCATTAAGCCTATTGATGATTCATATCTTCCAATAGAATGGAAATATGCTTCATCAGGCATCCAAACTTCTTCATCTATCCCCACTATTGTAGATTATTTTGCAAATTCATTCTCTTTCAAAGAAGCCATTGGCCGTTCAATAATAAGTTATCTATACGAAACGGATACTCTCAGGTTATATAAGCCTGAACTCGAACCTATGGATATGAAAAGAATGGTGCATATTCATATTGAAGAACCTGAGTTAAATCTATACCCCACTGCACAATGTCTTCTTATGGATAGCATCACAAAGGAAGCATTTATGTCAGTTGCGGCTGACCGAGAACTTCGTTTGATTATTGCAACACATAGCCCATATATCATCAACTACTTAAATGTTCTTATAAACCGAAAAGGAAGCAACCAAGCTAAAATAGATAAAGCTAATCTTGCAGTATATCGAATATATGACGGCATGCTTCAGAATCTTATTGCGACAGACGATGAAGGACGTATATTTGTTGACACTCAAGACCTTACAGAGCAAATGGAAAATATCATGTCTGAGTATGAATTTCTAACTAACCATCAATAATGGACACTACTCAATTGAATTTGCTCTGGCGATGCTTTCCAAATGCAACTGATCCAACTGATTTCTCTTTTGAAGCAGTCGGCACATTCAGTTTGACCGATGATAAATCTTGCTACCAAGACAGGAATTCGAATCGATGTCCATCAGATTGTAGTAGAGAAATAATCATTATCCATTCAAATTCTCCACTGACAATTGTCGCTTTCGATGAATGGCTCAAAGATTTTCCTATTTCGACATGTGATTATTTGCTATATAATTCAGACACACAGAAAAAAATATTTGCGTTGTGTGAGTTGACATGTTCCTTACCACATTATGTAGAAGACCGAGTTGATAACGTTGGAAAGAGAGCAAAGGCATATTCTCAGATGATATCTTCATGGAAGCTTATAGCCGAAAGCGAGAATCCAGTGTTCAAAGCCCAAATCCTAAATTACGTAAGAAAAATCGGAATCTTTGGATGGCGTGATAGAAAATCAGACATCCAAGATGGAGCTATGAAATCATTAAGATCATTTGTCAATACTCCCGGAAGCCAAGCAGGCATAAAGACATTCCATAATTATGTCTTTGGCGAAAACTTTGAATTTATCCAAGTAAAATATCCCCATACACTACATTTATAGTCTTTCCAGTCTCCCTCCAAAGCCCCGTCAGGTTGGCATGCTCCGCATGCGCCCCTCCGCGTCAAACCAGCGTAATAAAGCATGCTCCGCATGCGCCCCCCCGCGTCAAACCAACGTAATAAAGCATGCTCCGCATGCGCCCCTCCGCGTCAAACAACATAATAAAGAATGCTCGGAGAGGTTATCCCTGGTTGGTTAGCCTCAGGTTTTAACCTGTAGGAACAAGGAGATGCGCTTTATGATATTAGCATTCCCCTCCCCTCCAAAGCACCAGTCAGGTCGGAGACCTGACAATCATGTCAAAACCCCAGAATTCATTCTTTATCAGAACAACCTCGAAGAGGTTATCCTCTGGTTGGTTAGCCTCAGGTTTTAACCTGTAGGAACAAGGAGAGGCGCTTTATGATATTGGCATCCACCTCCAAAAACTTTTTTTCAAAAAAATCACCCCAATCTCTTGCACAAAGCAAAAATTTATCGTAAATTTGCAGTGACCTATCGCCGTGAGACTCCACATGGAGCCGGAACGTGGGAGGTCATTACATAATGAAAAGCGTTACTGCGCTTGATTCTTGGCTGTTTCTGAAATGTGGCAGTTTCATATTCATCGTCAAGAATGAAGTAACGGTGATGTCTTCGGGGTATGATTATGTACCCAAAGCTTTCGTACCCATAGGTATGAGTGCTTTGGTGTATCACATATCATACGGCGTAGGCTCTTCGTTACTCGTTCTACGATGAAACGGCGATGCCACATGCCTAGAGACAGCGGGACGAGTAACAGTACGGATCCTGCGCTTTTTTTGTTTTACAGATATATAGCCTAATTTGGATCTAAGGCCTTAGCTAAATTAATGATTGAGCTTATTACGCAAAATCCATTTAGGACTCTAGGGGTTTACGTTAACTCAAATCTTAAGGAACGCCTGTCAAACGTTAATCGATTTAAGGCCTTCAACAAGGTCGGCAAATCGGTTAAAACTGATGTGGACTTCGATGAAGTCTTGGATGCCAGTCCAGATCGCTCTATAAGTAGCATTGAAAATGCATTGCAAGAATTGACTCTTCCTATTGATCAACTCAAGCACGCATTATTTTGGTTTGCATCCAATATTCCAGCAGATGAAATAGCTATAAAAAATATTGCGGATTGCAAATTAGAAAAAGCAAGGACTATTGAAAGTAAATTTTCTGTCTGGTCTTCTATTCTTAATTATCATACCATATCGTTGATAGTTGGGAATCTAAAAGGAGCTGTTGCAGCTTTCACTGAATTAGCATCTTACCACAAACAACAATTATTAATTGGACTTGGACTTAATACTCTTATTATCACCGAGGAAGAAATTGTTGAATTATATTATAATCAGATATCAAAAATTTTTACCACTAAAGAAATCTTTCGTGCTTTTAAATCTTTACCAGCTGAAAGAAATAAGGTATTTGATATTATAGTAAAAAGAATTAGTAGTGAATGCATAGAAAAAATAAACTATCTAATTACTATTGCTAAAGAAACGTCAGAATCAGATTCCAACGCAAACCTCAAGGCCGGTTTTGATTTAAAAACAGCTTCATATCCTATTTTAGTTGAACTCAAAGAATTATTAGATGGTAATTCTAACTATAATTTAATAGCAGATAAAGTCGCATTACAAGTTCTCCAGAATAGCATTTATTATTATAACGCTTCTGAAGAAGAGGAGGCAGCTCGTCATGCCTTTCCATTGATTGAATTTGCGAAAAAAACAGCTAAAGGACAAGTCGCTCAGGAACGTTGTAATGACAACTATGAGATTTTACGGAAGGCATATGACCTATTGCCACCTATATCTATTCTATATTATCATCGACTTCTAACAAAAGTAATTAATGAATACAATTCTAAGGCATCTACAATTGAAAGCGCTTCAGTATTCATAGACAAGTGCTTTCCCTATTTAATGTCGATAAGATCGTTGTTAGGTCCATCTAACGCCTACTATAGGAGGAAATGTACCCAAATCGCAGATTATGCTTTAGAAGACGTAATAACAGACTATAACAAAAAAAGCGAGTCCTTCCATAAGTTATTGGAAAAAGTTTCAGGTTCTTTACAAAATAGAATAATATCGCAGATTCAAGAAATGATGAAGTCTGCTGTGATTACTATGTATCACATAAAGCACCTTGAATTAGAATCTAACTTCCGAAAAGAAAGATTTAATAAAAACTACGATATTATAGTAAAGCAAGCCCGCAATGCGCGTACATTAGGTGTTAATAGTGTTTCGGCAATTCTCGGTGGAGTAGTGTCTGAGGAGAGCTTCAATACCGACTTAAAGAACTATGAGCCGGATTTAAGAGATGAAGCAGGATACTTCTCATCCATTAAGAATCTTCAAGATTGCTACGATTATCGTAGAATTTTTCCAGGCGGTAAATTTACGGCGCAGGTAAATTCCAAAGTTGAAGAATATGAATATCAAGAATGTTCCTCATTAGAGGATTTGCAGAAATTTTCTATTCGCTATCCTTCGACTAAATTTGATATTCACTCGAAGCGTGAGGAAATTATATTTAAGTCATGTAAAACAATCGAAGATTATAAATCATACATATCGAAATATTCCACCTATCGAAAAGAAGCGGAGAAAAGAATTGATGATCTAATCTTTGCAATGTGTCGTGAAAAGGCTGCATACGCCCATTATCTGGCAACCTATCCTTATGGAGGTCATCGATTAGAAGCTCAACATAAGATAGATGATTTTGACTATCGAGCTTGTAAAACTGCCGATGATTTTGAGAAGTATCTAAGCATATATCCGCAAGGTTGCCATGTTTCGGATGCTAAAAAACGTATGGATGAAGAAAGGTTTTGGGCATTATGTGTTAAGAAGGGCTCTTGGAAACTTTATAAGGAATACTTAAACAAGTACCCTTATGGGAAATATAGCTCAGAAGCAAAGAAGAAGTCAAAGAGTCCAAAAGAGAAATTTAGTGAATGGCGAAGTAATAATGGCTGCTTATTCACAATTATTATTATATTGCTCATTGTTCTCATAATAGCCGGCATAACCAACGGCATTGAGGGAATAGGTTATGTTTTCGCGGCAATTGGCGCAATTGGTGTTTTTGGATCAATTGGAAAAGGTGATTTAGGATGTGGTTTTAGAATCGCATCGTTAGGAATCGGTATTGTTGCTGGTGCTATAGGAATTGGTCTTATTATTGCTGGTGAAGAATTGAGTAAATCATCAAAGGCTGAAGATAGCTATAATTCACTAAGCAATCAATCTTCAATCGCTGATTACAGAAATGTAGTCAGAAATCACTATTCTAAACTCAATGCCACTCAACAAGAGGAACTTTTGAGTCGATATTATAAAATGTCGCTTGATTCTTGTACGGTAACTATTGATAAGTATTCCACCGGAGGGTATAATTCAAGAATATCAGGTCTGGGATACCTCATTGATTTTATTGAGTATTGTCCTAACTCAAAGTATAAAGGACAAGCAGAGACTAGAATTTCAGAATTGGTAGATTCGTTATACTATGAGGCTGACCGTAAAAACACCTATACCGGATGGGAGGAGTATCAGAATGCGGTGCCATCTGACGACTATAAGGATTCAGATGAAAGGAAAGATGCAGTAGATACTCATTGGAACAATGAAAGTAATGCATGGGCGACCGCTCAGTCGTTAAATAATATTGCTGGATACGAAAGATACTTGTCTCTTTTTCCGAATGGCAAGCACAGAAGTGCAGCAGATAAGAAGGTAATTGATATGACGGTTACTTCCACTTTTGCGGGGGAACACGGTTCATTACCTGAAATGGATCGCGTAGGATATGGAGGAGGCTCAATATCCTATGTATCTGTTACCAATAACACATCATATACCCTTACTCTAATGTATAGTGGAAATGAAAGTAAACGTTTAGTACTCCAACCCAACAGCACTGGCTCAATAAGATTAAAAAATGGATCGTATCGAATTGCCGCTTCAGTCAACGCCTCTAATGTTAGCAGATATGCCGGAACTGAATCACTAAATGGAGGTTCTTACGAAGTTGAATATTATATCTCCAATACTACAGCACCTTCTTATAGACATTATTAAACATGATCACCAATCTATTATCACATAATCCATATAGAATCTTAGGTGTGTATAGTAACTCGCCTAAAAAAGATGTGCTTTCTAATCTGAACAAGATGAAGGCATTTCTTAAAGTTAGTAAAACTGTTTCATTCCCACTGGATCTACCACAGTTATTGCCTTCAATAGAACGAGATGAAGCAATAGTGTCTTCTGCACAAACTTCTATTGAGTTACCAATGGATCAGATTAGACATACGCTTTTCTGGTTTATGAAAACAACTCAGCTTGATGATATTGCATTGAACCATCTGTTATCTGGCAACATGGCTCAGGCAAAAGAAATATGGAATAAAAAGGAAACAGTATCTTCTCTTCTTAATCTAATGGCTTGCGCAGTTATAGAAGGAGATTTGCATACGTTGGCTATTAAAGCAGACATTTTATTCCAGAAATACTCTAGAGATTTTTGTCTCGCCGTCAATGAGACAATCAAGATTACTCCTACGGAACTAACAGAATTGTACATCGATTTACTCAAAAAAGATGGAAGTTATGATATAGCAAAGATGATGCAAATATCTGGTACTTCAAACGAATGGAGAAAAACTATCGGCGGAGTTCTTGTAAAGCCGATTATCGATGAAATAACGTTAGCAATTGCAGAAGCAAAAAGTGCAAAGGGAGCTTCCGCCAATTATCATGCAGGTGAAAAGCTGATGAACACCACCAAAAGACTTCTATCTAAACTTAGACGTCTTCTAGGTATAGCTGATATGCAATATAAGATGATTGCTGATAAGTTGGCGACAACTATTCTGCAATGTGGAATTAATTATTTTAATGACATAGAGGAAGATGATGCCGTAGAGAAGGCAATGAAGCTTCAAAATTATGCCCTTTCAATTGCAGAAGGACAAATGGCAAAGGATCGTTGCAAGGAAAATGTTGATATTCTCAGAAAGATAGAACCAGAATTTGCTATTCGTAAAGAAATGGCTTCAATAGGAAAGTCCTTGGAAAGATTTAATAGAATCGCCTCCAATGATCCTTTGTCTGTATTATCACATACATATGGATTATCATCACCATTTAGTCAACAAACAAGCCGATATTCCGAATCAGATATTATTGATCTACTGAACGATACAAAGCCAGAACTCCAGAAAATTAAAAATAAATTAGGAAGTTCCAATGAAACTTATTTAAAAATTAGTTCAGTAATTGCTTCTGCTGCAATTAATGCTTTGGTTGATATTGTTAATAAAGCTCAAAAATCAGGAGAGTTCGTTCATGTTGTTCTCATTCGCCCTCTAATAGATAGTGCAGTAAACACCATGAGCATGATTGGTTCTCTAGATATGACGCCACAATGCCGAACGTATTACAATAATAATAAAAATACATTGGACAGTATTAATCGGCAATTACAACCTAGACCTGCTCCATCTTCTGGTGGTTGCTATATTGCAACAATGGCCTATGGAGACTATGATCATCCTCAAGTGATGGTTCTGAGACAATTCAGAGATTCGTATCTATCTAATAGAGGCTGGGGACGGAAGTTTATTAACTTCTATTATGCAAACTCGCCTCATTGGGTGGAGGTGTTGAAAAGTCATAAGCATATCAACGCCCTTATAAGGAAAGTCCTTGATTCATTTGTATATCTTTGGAAGAAAACATCGCACTATGAATAAATTTATTGTATCACTCTTTCTTCTCGCTGGACTGACCTGCCATGCTGAAGCCGACAACCCGGAAATACAAAGAGTAAACGAAAAGGTCGTTAGTTTGACAGAAAGAGTAGAATACCTTTCTAATGAAAACCAGTCATTGAAAGGGAATGTCTCAAAACTCATGAATGAAGTGGCTACCCTTCAATCTCAACTAAGGTCAGTCGATGCGAAAAGTGATTCAATCGACAATGTCCTTATGAGCGGAGTTTCTTCAAATACCCAGCTCGCCAACAACAACCATGCGGTGGCAACTGAGAAAATACAGGTAGTTGAGACTGCATCCCAATCTAACATCCATCAGCTCACAGTCTGGGGTATTTGGGCTATTGTTGCATTGCTGATTGTAGCAATAGTGATTTACATTGTCTTGCACCGTGGTATTTCTAAGGGAACAGATGCAATTTCCTCTATACGCGCTGCACAGAGCAATCTTGAAGAAGAGTCTGTAAAACTTGATACCAAGCTTGTCGAACTCCTTGATAAACAATTGTCGATTGAGAAGAATCAGGCAAAAGCAGATACAAGTGTTGCTCAACAAGTTGCGGTCCCTGACCATTCACTTGCATTGAAAGTTGCAGACGAAATCACTCGAATTGAGAAGAATCTCTCTCGAATGGATACTTCTGTTAAGGGATATAAGCCGCTTGTAAAGGCTATCGACCGCATTAAGGACAATTTCAAGGCCAACGGCTATGAAATTGTTACTTACCTCGGTCAGGCTTATAATGAGGGAATGAGAATCAATCCAGAATTTGTGATTGATGAAACCCTGCCGGAAGGAACTCGCACTATCACATCTGTTTCAAAGCCACAAGTACATTTCAAAGGTGAACTTATCCAGAAAGCATCAGTAACCGTCTCACAAAACATATAAACCACGTTATGGCACAACTAAAAGTCAACTACGGCATCGACTTAGGTACCACCAACTCGGCAATAGCGAGGATGGAGGCAGGTAAGCCGACCGTGAAAAAGATCGAAGTGACAGATGACACAATGCCGTCATGTGTTTACTTCCAGAAAAACAAGAGCTGTCATGTAGGCAAAAAAGCTTATAGCAGCATGAAGAGCGACAAACGTCGCGCTATGAAAAAAATGGATGCTGAAGCCTCCAATACCTATCTTGAGTTCAAACGAACAATGGGTACGGATAAAAGGTATATAAGCGCAAACATGGATGGCAGAGGGTATTCTTCTGAAGAACTCTCGGCAGAAGTGCTTAAAGCATTAAAGTCATTCATCACCGATGAGGACTTTAAGTCTGTTGTCATCACAGTACCGGCAAAATTCAATGCAAATCAAAAGACTGCGACCATCAAAGCCGCTAAACTTGCCGGCTTTAACCATGTAGAGCTTCTGCAGGAACCTATTGCGGCAGCAATGGCCTATGGTTTGACCTCCGCCCAGAAAGATGGTTACTGGCTCGTGTTTGACTTCGGAGGAGGAACTTTCGATGCTGCTCTCATAAAGGTTGAGGATGGTATTATTCAGGTGTTTGATACCGAAGGGGATAATTATCTCGGCGGTAAGAACCTTGATTATGCTATAGTTGACAATATCCTGATGCCGTATCTTCAGGAGAACTACTCTATAGATGGCTTCCTTGAAGATACAACTAAGAAGGATATCCTGCGTGAGGCTATGAAAACCTATGCGGAGGAAATTAAGAACGAACTTTCTTTCAAAGACAGTTATAGCATTTACATCGATCCGGGTGACTTAGGAGAAGATGAAGATGGTGAGGAATTTGAAATAGACCTTACTATCACAAAAGATGAGGTTTATAATGTGATCCGTCCTCTCTTCCAAAAGGCTGTTGACATCTGCAAAGACCTATTGAAACGAAATAATCTGACGTCTCAGCAACTTGGCAAACTCATACTTGTAGGTGGTCCGACACACTCTCCTCTCGTTAGACAGATGCTGAAGGAGCAGGTATCTTCTAATGTTGATAGCAGTATAAATCCGATGACAGCTGTTGCTGAAGGTGCCGCTCTCTATGCTTCAACAATTGATAATGAAATAAAAGAAGAAGACCTGCAATCTCAGGATGTAGTGCTTGAAATCAATTTCGACTCGATGACTGTTGACACTGATATTTGGGTGCCCGTTTCACTCAAATCGGGTGCCGATAGTGTGATGGTCCAGTTTGTCCGTAGTGACAACGCTTGGGATAGTGGCAAGACAGAGGTTGACCACAATGGTAATGTAGTCGAACTTAACCTTGTAGAAGGTCAACCCAACTCTTTCAGAGTGGAATGCTATGACCATCAGGGCAGTCGTCTGAATTGCTTCCCAAATGAGATTACAATCATACAGGGATCGAAAGTTGGTAATGCAACTTTACCCTACGACATTTCTCTCGCCATATATGATGAGAAGAAAGAGCGTGACATAATCAAGCCCATTACAGGACTGGAAAGGAACAAAACTGTACCTGCTACAGGTATCGCAAATGGTCTGCATACGAATGTTCAGGTTCGTGCTGGTGTAGATTCAGACGTACTGCGTATTCCTTTGTATCAGGCAGACCAAGGGGGTGCAGGTAAAACCGCTCTGTTCTATGAGTTTGTTGGTGAGGTTGAAATAAATGGTGACGACGTTGATGTCACCATTCCCAAGAATGCGAATGTTGATGTTACCGTTAAGGTTGACCGCAACGAACAGATGACAGTTGAGGCATACTTCCCCGACCAAGACGTGACAGTTGAGAAGACAATTGACACATCTAAGGAACAATCTCTTGAAGATGCGAGAGAATTTGCTGATCGCGAGTTACCCAAGGCAAAAAGAGCCGTAAGGAATCTAAGTAATGAAGGTCATGATGTGGCAGACCTCGAAAGACAGCTTGACTCGGTAGAACAAGAACACGCCAACAGTTCGGAATCAAAGATGGTTATGCAACACCTCAAAGAGGTACTCCGAAAGATAGAGGACTTCGAGGAAGGAACCGAATGGGGCCGTGTTGAGACTGAATTACGCGATGAGTTCGACCGTCTTGAAAAGGCTAATGCCGACCTTGGCAACAACAAGACCAATCAGGCTGTAGAAGCACTTCGGGCTCAAATTGATGAAGTCATTCGTAAACAGGATGTGAAGATGGCTCGTGAGCTAAAAGAAATAGTAAACCACTTATTCTTCCAGTTGACCATGGTGTACCAGTGTAGATACCTAATCGAGGATATGAACCGTGACTTTAACACCATACAATGGAAAGATAGGAATCGTGCCCGTACACTCATCAATCAAGGTATGGCTGAAATCAACAATCAACCAACCAGAGAGAAACTTCAACCCATAGCAGTCGCTCTGCTGGAACTTCTCCCCGAAGGAGAGAAAGCTCGTCGTGGAAGCGGCTTATCATAAATAATTGGTAGCGCAAGTTGATAACGTCACTTGCGCTACTTAATAAAAATATAACATGGCAGAAACAACCCAACATAACAGCGCAGATGAGGCTATTCTTATGGAGGCACAACGCGATGCGTTAGGACATTTCCAACTTAAACTGGGAATGCTAAACCCCGATATGCCAATCGAGGAGCAGCTTCAGAGTCTATCAAAGTATCATGATATACCTAATATTGATTCAATCAAGAATGGTGAGACACAACTTAAAGAAGGGTATATCAATGATTTCTTTTTGTCTCAAGTTAAAGATTTTTTAAAGAATTACCCAAAAGCCTATGACCTTTTGGGGCAACCGTCGGATAATATTTTGGCCGACTACGCAGCATTAGGTATTAAGTATCATCTTCTTAGCTCAGGAGAAAAAGATAAGAGTTTTAGAGAAAAATCCATACGAGCCTACTACGAATATTTGCCAAAATATGAGCAATATCTCTTGGACTATATTCGGAACAACGGGAATTATCAGTTAACTCAATCTACTCCAGAGGGTATTACCGCTTATATTGACCTTAATAAGCAACATGAGGAGATACTTAGTGGATTTGATGGACCATTGTCTTCAGGCAAGCTTATAAATGCTGTAATGGTCAACCTATTTCCTAAGATTAAAAATCTTAGAGAGACTGGTATTAGTGAGTATTACTATAATAGAGCCGTTTCCGATATGATTGTCGGTAAATTCAAGGCCTATGGGTTTCTTCTTGTTCATATGGCAAAAGGAGGAGCGATGGGTCTTCAAACCGTAATAGAACCGGCTTCTGAACCTCTTGGCATGAATGGCATTTACAATAAGCTATTAGAGGTGGAAGGCGCTCTTGATTTGGATGAAGATCAGAGAAAAGACGTTGCCGACATTAAAGCAGGCATTGAAGCTCTTAAAAAAAATAATATTGGTCAAAGCGGTGGCTCCGGTTGCTTTGGAACATTATTGTTACTCGCAACTGCTGCTACAAGGTTGGTAGCTTCCTTGGTTATAATCCTCTAATCAGAAATTTATGCTGTTCAAACGAAATGACAAAATAGGGGCATATACCGTTATCTCACCTATTAAGCGAGGAACGTATGCTGAGACTTACCGCATAAAAGATGCTCAGGGGATTAAACGCTTCCTGAAGCTTATCTGTACGCCACAACTCAAGCACTGGCAAACAGATAAAACAGGTGCTATAATTGAGATGAAAGTAGCCAAAGAACTACACAATCACAATCTATGTGACAATATAGACTCCGGCATCATGGTCATTGGTGGTCAGAAATATTCCTATCTTGTCAATGAGTTTGTTAATAGTGAGACATTAGCCGAGTCTATTACCCGTGGCAGGGAATATAGTATCTACGAAATCAAGCAGATAGTCACTGCATTGTTGTCAGCTCTTAAATATCTGCATGGTCTTCCTCGTCCTGTAATTCATAATGAAGTCACAATCCAGAATATCCTTTTGGATCTAAAGACAGATGACCTAAAGGATGTCAGGCTGATTGATTTCGGGTATGCTCGTTATCTTGATATGCCTAACAGTAAACCCGGACTTGATGATTTGAATGTATTTTATCTTGCTCCTGAACGATTTGCCGGCGTTTCATGTGTACAAAGTGATTTGTATTCTGTAGGTGTCTGCCTATATACTCTCATCTATAAGAGGTTACCATGGTTCTATGACCTTGGGCATTGTTCGGACAGCGAAAAAATAGAAAAAGTATCAAGACGTAGAGAACATCCTCTTGACATCCCTGATATTGATATGTTTGAACTTGACGACCAACTTATCAATATTATCAAAAAGGCACTTCTCCCAGATGTTAACGACCGTTTTCAGTCGGCTGAGGAATTTATTGCAGCGATTAACGGTTCTCTAAAAGTTGATGATCCGGACTTATCTCGCCAGATGAAAGTGGGTGGCAATGAAAGGAAACAATCAAATGCCTGTCATAGACCCGCAGATGGAGAAGGCTTTTCCGCGATTGCCGGAATGAAGAAATTGAAAGATTTAGTTAAAACAGAAGTAATAGAAGCCATCAACAATCGAGAAGAGTATGAGCGATATGGTGTATCTATTCCTAATGGAATCTTATTGTATGGTCCTCCTGGATGCGGAAAAACCTTCTTTGCTAAACAGCTTGCCGCCGAAGTTGGATTTAACTTTATGGAAAAGAAGCCCAGTGACCTACAAAGCCGTTGGGTAAATGCGACGCAAGAAAATATCGCAGCAATGTTTAAAGAGGCTGAAGAAAATGCACCAACAATTATCTTCATTGATGAAATGAATGAGTTGACACCTAATCGTGACAGTGGTAATGTTCATCAAATGCACCTCAGCGCAGTTAATGAATTGCTTGCAAACATGGATCGTCTTGGAGAAAAGGGCATTTTCGTTATTGGAGCCACTAATTATCCACACCTCATGGATCCTGCTATTTTGCGTTCCGGGCGTCTCGACAAAAAGTTCTATGTTGCACCACCTGATTATGAAGCTCGTAAGGCTATGTTTGAGATGCTTCTAAAAAAGCGACCATACGATTTCGGGTTGAATTATGACAAACTTGCCAGAATGACCGAAAACTATGTTTTTTCAGACATTACGTTAATTATCAATGATGCTTCCCGTAAAGCTCTTTTAGCCAAGAGTAAGATTACTATGTTAATCCTTGAAGAAACAATCAAAGAAACACAACCATCCCTTAGACCTGACGATATAGAAAAATATAATGAAATAAAAGCCATTATGGACGGCGAGAAAAATAATAAAACACGTCCACGTGTTGGATTCTAAAAACTATAAAAATATGAATATCTCAGAAATATATCTACTTACAGCATTTGTCTGTTCTGCTTGTGACGGAGATATTGCTCCCGAAGAAGTTGCTCTTGTTAAAAAGTGGAGCGAAAATAATAATCAATTTGGCGATATTGATGTTGAGTCTAAGTTAAATGATTACGTGAGATCTATAAACAAAAATGGCAGCAGATTTTTACGTGATTATTTGCAACGTCTTAAAAGCAATGAGTTTTCAAAGGAAGAACAGATAGAGATTATCAGAATAGCAATTGAAATGATAGAGGCTGATGGACAGATTCTTTACTCCGAAGTAAAGTTCTTCAAAAAACTCCGTCCTTGTCTAAGTTTAACAGATGAGGAAATACTCGAAGTAATGCCTGATAAGGAAGATTTCCTCCTTCCTGATATCAAAACTACAGAATTCTTTTTTGACGACGATATAAAATTTGAAGAAATTAACTTTTCCAATATACTTAAAAACGAATAAAATTGAATATATCTTAGGATTGGAATCAAATCTCAGTGGCCTATGTCATACGATATAGGCCATCTACATCTTAATGGGAGGTTGGAAACATTCGTGGTATCGTGACGAATCCGGCAAAGCCGTCGACATCCACCCCTCACCTACCAAGTACGGTACCAACTGGATTACCTTTTATAAATAACTAATGCCATAAACCACATTCTTGAGACCACATGAAATCAAGAAGGAAATAAAATTATAAATTTTTCCTATGTTGGTTGTTTACTTTCTTTCTTGTTTTGGTATCTCTTTTTGTAGAGTAAAAATTATGTTTGAACTATTTTAAAATTTAGTTGATTATTATGAAATTAAGAAATATTCTTATTGCCTCAGCTGTTGTGGCTGGAATGGGAAATGTGTTGGCGAAGGAGGTGAAGCAACCGGATTCTTACGCATATACAAGGGGGATGGAGTGCCTTAATGAAGGGAAATTTGAGGACGCTATGGACTGGATGCAGAAGGAAATCAGCGACCATCCTGACAATGGCTATGCTTACTTCATTATATCTACGATCCATGCTGCCAACAATCAGAATGGAAGTGCACTGTCTGCTATCAATGATGCGATAAAGAAACTTCCCTCCAAGGATAAGGTTTGGAACTCCGCTGCCATGAAAGTACGCTCAGACATATACCTTGCAATGCAGGATACCGTGAAAGCTTTCGAAGATATAGCTAAAGGGATGAAGATACAGCCGGATAATTCCGAACTGTACAAGTCTCGTGCACAAATCTATTATGAGCAACAGAAATATGACCTCTCGGACACCGATTACAGACAGATGATCAAAATCGACCCGGGAGATACTATGGGGTATATGGGTATCGGAAGAAATGCTAATGCTGAGGAACGTTGGGATGATGCTATCGAGCAATTTGACTATGTGGTGAAAATGTCGCCGGATTATTCTTCGGCATATTCTTTTCGTGCGGATTCATACATCGGAAAGAAGGATTGGGCAAAAGCTACCGACGATATCGTAAAGGCTCTTGATATTGACGGAGACAACAAGGCTTTCTATCTTATGGAGAATCTTCCTGAGGAAGCTTTCACTCAGATGAAAACCAAGCTAAAGATCATTAAGACAAAGCAACCGACAAACCGTTTCTGGCCATATACTCTCGGAAAATTTGCTATAGCCAACAAAAACTATCAAGAGGCTATTGATTATATGGAAGAGGCTAATTCACTTGATTCAAACTCCGCTTTTCTTGAGGATATCGCCAAATGCTATGCCGAGTTGAGAGATTTTGAGAAGGCTCTCCAATATGCCCAGAGAGCTATTTATATGGATACCCAAGATTACGACCTGGTGGATTTGAAAGCTGATATCTTGAGCGATATGCAACGCTATGACGAGTGTATTGAAGAACGAGATAAGTATGTGGCTCAATATCCAGGCATGGCGTTTGCATACGTGACCAGGGCTGAAGATCTGATGGCTGCTCATAGGTTTGATAAGGCTCTTGAGGATTATACTACGGCTGGGGTGATTGTTCCTTCTTTAGAAGAATCCGCTTATTTTCTAATGAAAAAAGGTGATGCCTATCGTTTGTCTGGAAATATGAAAGATGCGGAAGATAATTATAATAAAATGCTTTTGCTTGAGAAGGATTCTGCGCTTAACAGCAAATCATGGACTCCTTTCGCTTATTCCGGCCTTGGAAACCGGGAAAAGGCTTTGGAGACAATGCAGTGTATTGTAGACAACGATACGACTGACATATCCGGCAACTTATACAATCAGGCTTGCGTCTATGCCAGACTTGGAATGAATGTGGAGGCTATGGAGACTTTGAAGAAAGCCGAGGAAAAGGGATATGACAACTATGTACATATTCGTGAAGATTATGATCTCGACCCGTTGCATGATATGCCGGAATTTCAAGAGTTGATAAGAAGACTGGAAGGAAAATATGGTCCTAATAAATTAAATGTCGAGGAAGATATTGACTTAGTATTTGAGACGGTGGAAGTGCCTTTCACCAAAGAAGGGGGTGTTACAAAGGTGAAGTGCTCGATAAATGATCTTCCTTTGCATTTTGTTTTCGATACCGGAGCCGCTGATGTTACGATGTCGATGGTTGAAGCCAACTTTATGCTTAAGAATGATTACATCAAACCCAATGATATAATAGGGTCTGCCAGATACATGGATGCTAATGGGGATATCAGCGAGGGCACTATTATCAATCTACGAAAAGTTGATTTCGGAGGCCTCGAACTCGACAATGTACGCGCTTCAGTAGTGCGCAACCAGAAAGCCCCTCTCCTACTCGGACAGTCAGTGCTCGGCAGACTCGGCAAGATCGAAATCGACAATCCGGGTCAAAAACTTGTCATCTCACACAAAGTCAATAAAAGATAATTATGAAAATACCAGGATTATCATTCTCTTGGAAAAGAGCACTCGGAGTGACCCAAGCCAAACAACAGAGTCCTCCTTTCCCCCGCAGTCAAGCAACGTAATAAAGCATGCTCCGCATGCGCCCCACAGAGTCAATCATTCTGACCAAACCACTGACTCCAACAATATAGAATGTCTAAATGAAAGAGCCATGTCGTTAACCACCCTCCTACCCCCTACGATATCAACTGAATTACTTTTTATAAATAGATTATTAGATCAAATCTTGTTCAATGAATCATCCTTGTTCAATCAAATTGAACAAAGATGATTTTTTGAACAAAACAGCAATAAAATTTGATAATGCTATAAGATTGTTGTATATTTGTGTTCAAATATTATATGTATCAAATATGGATAAGAACACTCTTGAATTCATTACATATTGCATCAGCAAACTTGCCCATCAGCTTAACCTGTCTCAACAGGATGTTTACTGCAGATTAAAATCATCCGGGATTCTCTACGATTATATGCATGATATATGCTGATTCTGATACTTATACACCAAAGTTAAGCAACGTAATAAAGCATGCTCCGCATGCGCCCCACCGAGTCCCAGAGTAGTTAGCACTCTCCGAGTGCGTCCCCGCGCGTCCTTTGGGAATCATAGAATGCGTAGCGTAGCGAGCGAACCCTTTGCGCCTTTACGTGAGATAAACATTTACATAATAATAGATTGCAAAATAAAAAAAAAACTTTAGCATATACAATTATGAGACAAGAAAGCATAACAGTATTGAGAGGTGAGAAAGTGGCAAAAATAATTGAAAATATTAGTGACCGCTACTCAGTTTCTCTTGATAAAGCATCGGATATATACTATAATTCTGATACTTCAATTCTTATTGAAGAAGGCGTGGCAGACTTGCATTGCCGTAGTGAAAAATATCTTGCACAATGTGTTTGGGACGAATATACAGAAAACAAATTTCAATTATGAAAATACCCGGATTGTCATTCTCTTGGAAAAGAGCACTCGGAATAACCCAAGCCAAACAACAGTTTTCCCGAAAGACCGGCATCCCGACTTCACGCGCAGGGCTGGAACGGAAAATCGGCGGTGCAATCATAAATGCTGTTCTCGGCAAGAAGAAATAATATGTGAGTAAGATTAAAATGAATTCAACTGATATGATAAAGATTGTTCCATTATTGGGAGCTATATGCGGTGATATTATTGGCTCTTGGTATGAATTCCGTCCTACTAAAGATAGGAATTTTGAGTTCTTCCGCTCCAGAAGTCAATTCACTGACGATACTGTGTGCTCTATCGCTATTGCCGACGCATTAATGAATGACAAAGATTTTATCGCCAAACTTCAATATTGGTGCAGAAAATATCCACGTGTTGGATACGGAGGAAACTTCAATAGATGGTTTCGACAAGAGAATCCTCAACCGTATAACAGCTGGGGAAATGGGTCGGCAATGCGTGTCAGTGCGGTGGGCGCCTATTCCAAATCCATTGAAGAAGTGCTTGAACTGGCTAAGCTTTCTGCTGAAGTCAGCCATAATCATCCGGAAGGCATCAAGGGTGCGCAAGCCACTGCTTTAGCCATTTTTCTGGCTAAAGAAGGTAAATCAAAAGAGGAAATCAAACTTGAAATTGAAAACCGTTTCGGATACGATCTTGACCGCAAATACGAAGATATTCAGCCATCATATTGGTTTGACGTAAGTTGTCAAGGCTCAGTTCCCGAAGCTATCATTGCTTTCCTGGAAAGTGACGATTATGAATCAGCAATTCGCATGGCTGTTGCATACGGCGGCGATGCCGACACTCAGGCTGCAATCACCGGCGGCATAGCAGCCGCTTATTATGGTGAAATTCCGGATTTCATTCTTAAGGAATGTCTTAAACGTCTTCCCCTTGACATAAAGGAAGCTATTGCAAAATTCAATCAAGCGTTATAATATAGTTTGTGGGTATCAAAATCCATAACACGTGTGATTATCTTAAAATTTGGATATTTCGGAATTTAAAGTTAATTTTGCATTAAAATATTAGTTTATGGATAATTCACGCTTATACCCAATAGGACAGCAGGACTTTCGAAAGTTACGTGAAAGCGGCTCTTTATACATCGACAAGACCTCTTTTGTGGAGAAAATTGCGCGTAATAGCAGTATGTATTTTTTCCTTGCTCGTCCACGCCGATTCGGCAAGAGCCTATTCCTATCTACCTTACAATACTTTTTTGAGGGACAGCGTGAACTCTTCAAGGGTTTATATATTGACTCCATCAACTGGGACTGGGAGCATTATCCTGTTCTTCGTATTGACCTCAATGTAGAGAAATATGTCGAGTCCGGAATGCTCGACAGTGTCCTTGACAACTATTTTAAAGATTGGGAGAAGAAATATGGAGTCGAGACCATCGCAGATTCTCTTTCAACAAGATTTGGGAACATCATAAAGGCTGCCCATGAAATGACAGGACATGGCGTCGTAATACTTGTAGATGAATACGACAAACCTCTTGTCGGAAATCTCAACAAAGATGAAAACTTTGAGCATTACCGCGCGAAGCTGGCTTCTGTTTACTCCAACTTCAAGAGTTCTGCAGCTCACATACGTCTTGTGTTCCTCACAGGGGTTAGCCGTTTCAGCAAACTTAGTATCTTCTCTGATCTCAATAATCTGCGGGATATTACATTCTCAGAGGAGTTTGCCGATGTATGTGGAATTACCGAGCAAGAACTTAAAGAATGCTTACATAACGGCATCACCGCTCTTGCCAAGTACAATGAGATATCATATCTCGAGGCTTGCAATGAGCTTAAAAACAACTATGATGGATATCGTTTTACAAAAAGAGGATCTGAAATTTATAATCCTTGGTCCGTTCTCAATGCAATGGCAGAGAAAAACATATCTGACTATTGGAGCATGACAGGTAAACCCACCCTTATAGCCGAAGCCATGCACAGATTCGATCAAGATATCGAAAGTTTGCTCAATACACAATGCGATGAGTCAACACTCTTAGGTTTCGATCTAAGGAACTCGTCTCCTCTCGCCATGCTGTTTCAAACCGGATATCTCACAATAAAGGATTACGACAGACATTCTCAACTCTACACTTTAGGCGTTCCTAACCGAGAGGTGACAAACAGTCTCTTCAAGGAGTTGCTACCTCAATATGTAAAGGTAAAAAGCGGGGGCGATTCTGAGACTGTGGTACGTAATATTATCAATAATATTCTACTCGGCCAACCGGAAAAACTGGTAAGGAACCTCGACATTTTTCTCGCAGGAATTCCTTACGATATGAAGATGGAAAATGAGAACAATCTCCATAATGCTATCTATATTCTACTGACTCTTATTGGAGTCAAGGCGGAGACGGAAGTCCGAAACTCTGACGGACGCATTGATCTTGTCGTGAAGACAAACCGTTTTATCTACATCATTGAACTGAAATTCAACCGCTCGTCTCAGGAAGCGATGGAGCAAATAGAGGAGAAACAGTATGCACTACCATACGCTAATGATCCACGTCGCATATTCAAGATCGGAATCAACTTTTCCACCTCTACCAGGCATCTTGATACGCCTATCATACGTTAGCGATTGATAGGAACACCTTGGTCTGATCTCCTATAGCCCCGGGCAAAGAATGAAAACGTCGAAAACGCATCATATTTGGCTATTTCAGATTTTTTTGTTAATTTTGCCAAATAATCCAAAAATCGCTTAAAATAGCATAATCTTGTCGGAAATTTTTGGCACGGTTATTGTTATTAGAGTGTAGAACATACGTCAAATATAGAAATAAACATCAAATACAGAAATGAACGTAACGTTTGAAAAAATCGACGACGTAAACGGTATCGTTACCGTTGAGCTCGCTGCAGCTGACTACGCTGACAACGTAAAGAAAGCCTTGAAGAATATCGCGAAAAATCGCCCGGAACCCGGTTTTCGCCCTGGCAAGACTCCTACAGCCCTTATTCAGAAAAAATATGGTGAGGCTGTAAAATATGATGAAGTAAATAAAGCTACTTCTGAGGCGCTTTATAACTATATTAAGGATAATAACCTCCGTGTCCTTGGCAATCCGGTGCCTGAAGCAAGTGAAACATTCGATATCAAGAATGATGATTTCACTTTCAAGTTCCGCGTTGGTCTCGCTCCTGAAATCACTTCTCCTGTCAGCAAGGATATGACTGTTCCTTACTATAACATCGAAGTTACCGATGAAATGGTGACTACACAGGATCAAAACCTTCGCCGTCGTTTTGGAAAGCAAGAGTCTGGCGACACTGTAGAAAGCAATGCCGTAGTTAAAGGCATCATCACAGAACTCAATGAAGATGGCTCTGTAAAAGAAGGTGGCATCGTGGTTGAAAACGGTATCGTTGGTCCGGAGCACTTCAAGAGCGAAGAGCAGAAAGCTAATTTCGTTGGCAAGAAAGTAGGCGACAAGTTCACTTTCAACCCCTGGGCTGCTGCTGACGGAAATGCCGTAGAACTCGCTTCTATGCTCCACATTGAAAAAGACGACGTCGAGAACCATAAAGGTGACTTCCAATTTGAAGTAACTGATTCGATTGTGCTCCGTCCGGCAGAACTCGGACAAGAATTCTATGATCAGCTCTTCGGCAAAGACAATGTTAAAGACGAGGAAGAATACAAGAAGAGCGTCAAGGAAATGATTGAAGCTCAGCTTAGCAATGACAGCGACTTCCGCTTCACTATCGACTCTAAGGATGCTATTCTCAAAGCTGTGGGTGAGATCGTTCTCCCCGATGCTGTTCTCAAAGATTATCTCATGCAGGCAAATGAGACCCTCAACGATGAGAATATCGAAGAGGAATACGCTAAGGCTCGTCCTCAGCTCGTATGGCAGCTCGTCAGCGACCAAATCGCTAAGGCCCTCGATGTGAAAGTAGAACGTGAAGATGTTCTTGAGCTCGCCAAGGCTATAGCTCAAAACCAGTTCGCTCAATATGGCATGCCAAGCGTTCCTGATGACATCCTCGAAAAATATGCTCAGGAAATCGTCAATGGCAAGCAAGGAGACCAGGTTCGCCAGCAAGCTTTTGAAAGCAAACTCTATGGTGCTATCAAGAATGCAGTTACTCTCGACGAAAAGAACGTCAGCGTAGAGGATTTCAACAAACTCTTCGCTCCCGCAGAAGCTTAATCTAAATGATTAATTATTTTATAAAATGCATAATTCATAATGCATAATGCATGATTATTTATCGCAAAATTAGAGCGAAAAAAATATGCTTATGATATTATACATTAGTTAAGGCTAAAGACTTATAATTAATCAATAAAGATATTATAGACGGCGATGCGGACTTCTGTATCGCCGTCTATATAATTATGCATTATGAATTTTGCATTATGAATTAAATATATGACTATGAATGATTTTGAAAAATACGCCGTGAAACATCTCGGCATCAACAGCAATATGCTCGACGGCTATCAGAAAGCCGTCAACCGCCAGGCAGGTGCTGTCACCGTGCCTCACGCTGACTACATGAACCCTTACATCCTCGAGGAGCGTCAACTCAACGTAACGCAGATGGACGTTTTCTCTCGCCTTATGATGGACCGCATCATCTTCCTCGGCACTCAGGTGACTGATCAAAGCGCAAACATCATCCAGGCTCAGCTTCTTTATCTTGACTCTGTAGATCCTGATAAAGATATATCTCTCTACATCAACTCTCCCGGTGGATCCGTATATGCAGGTCTTGGTATCTACGACACCATGCAGTACGTAAATAGCGATGTCTCCACCATCTGTACAGGTATGGCTGCTTCTATGGCTGCAGTGCTTCTCGTAGCCGGCGAAAAGGGAAAGCGCTTTGCACTCCCCCACAGCCGTGTGATGATCCATCAGCCGATGGGAGGCATTCAGGGACAGGCTTCAGATATCGAAATCACTGCCCGCGAGATCCTCAAACTCAAAGATGAGCTTTACCGCATCATCTCCGAACACAGCGGCATGAGTCTTGAGAAAGTGGCTGCAGACAGTGACCGTGACTACTGGATGATAGCTTCTGAAGCTAAGGAATATGGCATGATCGACCGAATTCTAATCAACGAAAAGAAGAAATAATCTTTAATCATGGCAAAAAAGACTCAGGGATCGGGGTTGCAGTGCGCAATGTGCGGGGTGTTAGACTCTGATGCGAATCCGGTAGTAGAAATAATTCCCGGACTGGCACTTTGCTCCGATTGCGTTTCATATATTGAGACTACTGCTCATGCGGAACTCGCCCAGAGGAATTCAGAAAAGCCCAAGAAAAAAGGGAAGAATTCCATCCCTAAACCGAAGGAGATAAAGGAGTTTCTCGATCAGTATATCATTGGCCAGGATGAAGCAAAAAAATATATGGCTGTAGCTGTCTACAACCACTATAAGCGAATCCAACGCCTTGACGAAGGAAAGCAAGATGCTGAAGATGTGGATATCGAAAAGTCTAACGTTATCCTCGTCGGACCCACAGGAACCGGCAAGACTCTGCTTGCCAAGACAATCGCTAAACTTCTTGACGTGCCTTTCACCATCGTTGATGCTACGGTCTTGACAGAAGCCGGCTATGTTGGCGAAGATATCGAATCGCTCCTGACACGTCTGCTCCAGGCTTGCGACTACGACGTGAAAAAGGCAGAACGAGGAATTGTCTTCATTGACGAAATCGACAAGATTGCACGCAAGAGCGACAATCCTTCGATCACTCGCGATGTAAGCGGAGAAGGAGTGCAGCAAGGTCTTCTAAAACTATTGGAAGGCTCTACCGTGCTTGTTCCCCCTAATGGCGGACGAAAACATCCTGAGCAAAAGATGATTCCGGTAGATACGAAAAATATCCTTTTCGTATGCGGTGGTGCTTTCGACGGCATCGAGCGTAAGATAGCCAACCGTCTTAATACCCACACAGTGGGATACGGTCAGAACAGCAGCGATGCAAAGAAGAAACGTGAGAATCTAATGCGCTACGTGATGCCTCAGGATCTGAAATCGTTTGGACTCATACCTGAGATTATCGGACGTCTCCCTGTGCTCACAGCCCTTGATCCCCTCGACAGGGATGCTTTGCGAAGAATTCTTGTAGAGCCAAAGAATGCCATCATACGTCAATACAAGAAACTCTTTGAGATGGATGGCGTAGAGCTTGATTTCACCGACGAGGCACTCGACACAATCGTAGACAAAGCAATCGAATATAAACTTGGAGCCCGCGGCTTGAGAAGCATCGTTGAAACCGTAATGGTTGATGCCATGTATGAAGTTCCCTCTTCCAAGACCAAGAAATTCGAGGTTACGGCCCAATACGTGCTCGACAAACTCGCCCAAAACCCCGGCTTAAACCAAGCTGAATAAAAGAAGACATCGCCTCTTACATATTATTAAAGTGCGCACCTCCAAAGATGCGCACTTTTTATATTTTTAATCTCCCTTATACAATTTTACACCATTTTATTCGTTAATGAAAAAGTGAAGCCTCATGGCTTACCCATTTATATCATATCGATCTATTCAATATCGACAACGAAAATGAAAACAAAGCACATAGCTGCATTAGCCTTGATTGCAGGATCAACTCTCTTCGCTTTGGCGAAAGATGAAATCATCATGACTGTCAACGGTGTGGACGTCCCACGCTCTGAATTCGAATACCTATACCACAAAAACCAGCAACAGCAGGTGGATCCTCAATCGCTTGACGAATACGCCGAGATGTTTAAGGTATACAAACTCAAAGTGGCGGATGCCCTCAACCAACAACTCGACACAATGTCGTCATTCAAAAAGGAGATGGATCAGTATAAAGCTGATCTCGCAACTCCTTATATGACTGATTCTATCTTCCTAAATTCCCTTGTCAAGGAAGCATACGACCTCAGCAAGGAAGAAGTTGAGGCATTCCACATCATGCTTGCCAAAAGCCCCTCCGATGAAGAGACCCTTGCCTCGAAGGCTCAGGCAGATTCAATCAGGCAAGTGCTTCTAAATGGTGGAGACTTCAGCGAACTCGCTGCTAAATATTCAGTAGACCGCGCAAGTTCTAACCAAGGAGGCAGAATGGGATATATAATCTCAGGAAGATTCCCGTATGCGTTCGAGAAAGCTGCTTTCACACTGGCTCCAGGGGAGATTTCTGAAATAGTGGAGTCTCCACAAGGATATCATATCCTTAAAGGAGGCAAACATCGTCCTGCACGCGGAACGGTCTTGGTAGAGCACATAATGAAAATGGTACCCCCCACTGCTACAGCGGAACAACAAGCGGCTGCAAAAGCAAGCATCGACAGCATTTATAATGTGGTAGTGGCTAATCCTGAAAAATTTGAAGATCTTGCACGCGAACTCAGCGACGACAAAGGGTCCGGCAGACAAGGAGGCAAACTCAATTGGTTTGGCGCAGGTATGATGGTTGAGCCATTCGATTCCGCTTCTTTCGCTATCGCAGTCAATGAAATTTCCACTCCGGTAAAAAGCCAATATGGTTGGCACATCATCCGCAAACTTGATGCAAAGGGTCCGGCATCGCTACAGGAAATCAAACCGACGGTGCTCAAACGTATAGCAAACCCTCAAGACGAACGCTATAAGCTCGTAGAGCAAAACCTCATAAACAATCTCCGCAAGAAGCACAAGAAGATCCTTCAAAAACAAGATCTTGATGATGAAGCACTTATGGAGGTTGAATACGAATGGCTTTATGCCAACGAGCCCGACTATAGAAACCTTCTCAAAGAATACCGCGAAGGTTCTCTACTCTATGAGGCAAGTCTTCGTGAGGTTTGGGACAAAGCAGCTAAAGACAATGATGGTCTCACCAATTATTTCAATGCCCATCGTGATGACTACAAATGGACAAAACCACACGTAAAAGGTATCCTTGTCCAGGCCACCAATGACTCAGTAGCCGGTCTTGTAAGAGCAGCTCTTAGAGAGGCATCTGACGACAACGGCATAAAGGCAATAAGAAAGCAATTTGTAGGAAAAGCTTCTTTAGACCGAATCCTTATGGAACAGGGTCAGAATGCGATGGTAGATAATGTCATGTTTGGTGGTGAACCAGTGAAACCAAACAACAAGAAATATACAGTCTACTTCATCTACGATCCCAAACTTCTTGATGCCCCGGAGACTATGACAGATGTAAAGAGCCTCGTGACAAGCGACTACCAGAATCAGCTCGAACACGACTGGGTTGAATCTTTGAAATCACGCTACCCTGTCAAGGTCAATGATAAGGTACTGAAAAAAGTGAAATGATAAATTGCTTCTATTCGACAAATATTAAAACCTCGGCTTAAAACCGGGGTTTTTGTCTTTAAGTGTTTTTTTGTTGCACGTATACAATTTTTTTTGTAATTTTGCTGATTAGATGAGAAAGACCGCTATAATACTTCTGACATGTGTCGGAATGGCAGCCGGTTGCGAAAGAGGTAATAAATCCCCTGAGGTGACAGACAGCGACATCGTGGCACAATACCGCGATTCAGTGCTTTTGTTGTCTGACATCATCAGAAAGCTTCCTCCAGCCATCAGCTCAGCCGACAGCGCAGCTCTCATCAAAAAAATTGCCGACCAATGGATCGAGGGTTTCCTGATAGAAGACCTTGCAGCAAGCCAAATCGACGATATGGACCGTATAAACTCACTCACCGCCGACTATAAAAGAAGTCTCATCGCAGATTCATATCGAAGGAAAATGAGGCGTAAAGGTGTGCAGCCGGTAGATATGGATGCCGTCAAGGAATACTACAAAGGGCATACAAACGAACTTCGTCTTGAACGCCCTATTGTAAAAGGATTATTTATAAGAGTCCCCGCTTCTTCAAGATACATTGACGATATACGCCATTGGATGAAGAATTCAGACCCTGACTCATTCGACAAATTGGAGAATACCGGTCGACACGAAGCAACGGCTTTCCGCTATTTTGCCGATCAATGGGTTGATTTTGATGCCATTGCGGGTGAAATCCCTCAGAAGCTCGGTGATGGTGACAAGTTTGTAGAGAACACCATTGACTTTGAGACGGAACTTAACGGAACTGTCTACATCCTTCACCTGACCGACTTTAGGAAAAGGGGCTCCATAATGCCGCAAGAATATGCAGCTCCGATCATTGAAGACAGAATGAAGGCTCTCCACCTTGCCGACTACGAGAAAGGACTTATCAAGGCTCTCAGAGCAACGGCTATTGAAAAAGATATTTTGAAAGAAGGATCATACTTTATACAAAGCAAATGAAAAAGAAAACTACCATAGGCCTTGTGGCAGCAGCCGCATTTTCAATAGGAATCACTGCATTCGCAGATTCCACTTCAGGCCCCAAAAAGAATGTAATCGATGAAGTGGCTTGGATTGTAGGCGACAACGCCATATACAAGTCAGAAATTGAGGAAGAATATGCCTCAATGCGAAGCATGGGTGTGAGCCCAAGCGGCGACCCTTATTGTGTGATCCCTGAACAACTTGCAGTTGAAAAGCTTTACCTCCACCAAGGCAAACTCGATACTATCGAAGCCCCTGTCGGACAACTCTCGCCACGGGCGGAAATGCAGATGAACTATTATGTCAAGATGTTAGGTAGCCGAGAAAAAGTGGAAGAAATGTTCCGCAAACCCTGGAATTCTATTCGCGACGAGGTGATTGAAAAGATGAAGACCAACTACATTAAGGAGACAGTGCAAGATAATCTGACAAAGAATGTGAAGGCGACTCCTAACGATGTAAAAAAATATTTTGCAAAGCTCCCTGCCGACAGCATTCCATACGTCCCGATGCAAGTAGAGGTGCAGATTATGCAACTTAATCCAATCATCCCTAAGCAAGAAATAGAGAATGTCAAGGCTCGACTACGTGAATTTACCGACCGTGTCAATAAGGGAGAATCGGAATTCTCCACTCTTGCCATATTTTACAGCGAAGACCCCGGAAGCGCTCCCAAAGGTGGAGAACTGGGATATGCGACACGCTCTACTTACGTCCCTGAATTTGCTAATGTGGCTTTCAATCTCAACGACCCAAAGAAAGTCAGCCGTATCGTGGAAACTGAATTCGGTTACCATATAATCCAGTTTATCGATCGAAAGGGTGAAGAGGTGAATGTTCGCCATATTCTTCTCAAGCCAAAGGTCAATGAAAAAGATCTCCGTGATGCTACAATGCGCCTTGACTCAATAAGAAAGGAAATAGTAGCCGGTTCGTTTTCTTTTGATGAAAACGTTCGCTTCATTAGCCAAGACAAGGATTCCCGCAACAATAAGGGTATCATGATCAATAGCAATCAAGAAAGCGAAAGATTTGGCACCACTCGCTTTGAGATGCAGGATCTTCCGCCTGAGATCGCTCAACGCATTGAGAAGATGCAACCCGGAGACTTGAGCGAACCTTTCATCATGACAGATCCTAAGAAAAATCAGGAGGTAGCCGTCATGGTGAAGCTTAAAGAAAGAATCCCGGGGCACTCTGCCAACCTTGCTGAAGACTACAATATGCTTAAGCGTATGTATGAAAACTATACAAAGGAGCAGATCATCAAAGACTGGGTAGAGAAAAAAATCAAAGACACGTACGTGCATATTTCCGAAGGTTGGAACAATTGTGAGTTCCACTACGACGGATGGGAGAAAGAGAAGGCAGAGAAATAAATGACTCGGTATCAAAAGGGACTTTTAGGATTTATTGGAGTGATGTTGCTGACTTTCTTCGGCAACATCGCTTTCTGTGCATTTGCTCAGCAAGTGAAGAAAAAGGAAGCTCGGAAAAAAGAGGAAACTTATACCCGCCCGGCTCCTTCAAAGCCAATTAAACCCATCATACCTTCTCAAAACCGCTATCAAAGCGACAAGGTTTTCCTCGAATATGCCGATAGCCTTTATAAACTACAACCGGCTTGGAACGACACCACAGAACGACAAATAGTGACCGGAAATGTCAAATTCCGTCAAGGATCGCTATGGATGTTCTGTGACTCTGCATACTACTATCCGGAAATCAACTCGCTTGATGCTTTCGGACATATACGTATGGAACAAGGAGATACCCTTTTCGTTTGGGCTGACCAACTTTATTACAATGGTGATGCCAAACTCGCAAAACTCACAAAGGGTCCTTCCGAACCGAAAGTAAGGCTCAAAGATCCCGGCGGAGAACTTCTCACGGACACTCTCGATTATGACGTGGAACTCGAAACGGGTTTCTACGGTTGCGGCGGTCTTCTGAAAGATGATGTCAACACTTTGACTTCCATTTTCGGACAATATAACAGCAGGACAAAAGACGCTGAGTTCTTTTATGATGTAGAACTAATCAACCATAAGGATAACTTCACCCTTCTCAGCGACACTCTTTACTACAATACTGCCACTCACATGGCACGCATTGATAGCCCTACCGATATTTATGGTCCGAACGATACGATCTATACTTCCAAAGGATGGTATAACACTCAACTAAATAATCTTGAGATGCTACATCGATCCACAATCATTCATAAGGATTCGCTCGGTAGAGCTACTGTTCTGGAAGGTGATTCTATCATTTACGACAACGCTACCCGAATAAGTTGGGCATACCAGTATCGTGACATCACGAAACTTTCACAGCCCACTATCATTACCGATACTGCCAATAAAATCATTCTTATCAGTGCTTTCGGGATGTATAATGATTCCACTAAGGAGGCATTTGCAACCGGATATCCGCTACTTAAGGAATACTCTCGTCCTGACACTCTTTTCCTTAGAGCAGACTCAATATTCACGTATATACGCCAAGATACGATAAGAGTGCCAAAATTCTATCCTGAAAAATTTGTGATGGAACCTTTCAGTGCCGACAACTTTGAATATCTTGAATTGCAATATAGCGAAGATTCTGAATTTATGCCTCCTATCTCAAAAGAAGAAATGAAAGGCCTTCTGATATCTATGCTTGGTATTATAAAAGAGGTGAATTCACCTAAAATTGAAGTTGAAGTAGATTCTATATCAATTCCGGATTCCATAGAAATTTCCGATAGCATCAACATTTCAGACAACTCTGAAATATCAGAAATATCAGAACCTTCTGAAAAATCTGAATCGATTGAACCATCAGATTCTTCCATTATCTCAAATATTCCCAATCGTCAAATCCCCGGGAAACAGCCTCCTGTGCAAGAGGAGATAAAGGAAGAAATTGAGATGGTCATAAAAGAAATCAGAGACTATCATATTGCCAAAGCCTATCCGAGAGCTCGCTTCTTCAATCAAGACATACAGGGGGTGGCAGATACGTTAGAGATATATGAAAACGACTCTTTGATGTATATGAAAAGGAAGCCGGTAGTGTGGAATGATGAGCGTCAAGTGAACGGCGAAGAAATAATCCTTCATTTCAACGACACCACAGTAGACTATGCTAATCTCCCTAAATCCGGATTTATGGCTGAACACGTTGACGAGGATTTCTACAATCAACTCTCGGGCAAAAAGATGGAAGCTTGGTTTGAAGACAGCTATCTGAAACGCCTCTACGTCGACGGGAATGTCCAAGTGATCATGCTTCCGATGGAGAATGACTCTTCCTTCAATAAACTCGTGGATGCCGAGAGCAGTTACATGACAGTCGACTTAGAAAATAAGCAAGTTCAGAAGATCAAGATGTGGCCCGAAGTGACCGGCAACGCCACCCCTATCTTCCTTATTAAGAAGGCTCAAAAATACCTTCCCAATTTCCGTTGGCTCGATGCCATTCGTCCTAAACGCACTGTCATCGATGGCGTTGTACGCTGGGACGACGAACTCGGCGAAATTCCCGAAGAACTTGAAATGTACTTCTTAGAATAAACCTTTCTTAAATATTTATCTATGGACATCATCCGTCTCTTACCTGACTCAGTAGCCAATCAGATTGCCGCCGGCGAAGTGATACAACGCCCAGCATCGGTGATCAAGGAGCTCGTGGAAAATGCTGCGGATGCCGGAGCCTCCGACATTAAAATTTTCATAAAGGATGCCGGTAAAACTCTTATCCAAGTTGTCGACAACGGTAAGGGAATGTCTGAGACTGATGCCCGTATGGCTTTCGAACGCCACGCCACTTCAAAAATTAAAAGTGCCGAGGATCTTTTTTCACTTCACACAATGGGCTTCCGCGGCGAGGCTCTCCCTTCAATATGCGCAATCTCACAAGTGGAACTTCGCACCCGCACAGAAGATTCACAGATGGGCACTCGTCTGATCATCAATGGGTCTAAAGTGGAAAGCCAGGAGCCTTGCATGTGCGATAAAGGCACTTCTATAAGTATCAGAAATCTTTTCTTCAATTTCCCGGCACGCCGAAAATTTCTGAAGTCTGATGCCGGAGAGCTTGGTCACATCATGCGAGAGTTTGAGCGAATGGCTCTTGTAAACAACAATCTGCGCATAAGCATCGACACTGGCAACCGTGTTATCGACCTTCGTCCAGGCTCAATGCTTCAGCGCATCAACGATATTTGGAAAAACAACCTCAATATGCAGTTGATTCCAATCGACGTTGACACAGATCTTGTAAAGATCCAAGGATTTGTCTCGCGTCCGGAATTTGCGCGAAGAAGGAATGCACTATGGCATCTGATAGCTAATGGCAGACACATCAACCATCTGAAGATGCACAAAGTGATTACCGGCTGCTTTGATAATCTTATAGCCTCCGATACCCAACCATGCTACTTCATAAAAATTCAAGTTGATCCTTCTGAAATTGACATCAACATCCATCCAAGCAAAAATGAAGTGAAACTCGAACGGGAAAAAGAAATCCTTAGCATATTGGGTGCAAGCATAAAGGCTGCCCTCGGCAAATTTGCCGCTACGCCACAGATTGATTTCGATACCGACCTTGTGCCTATACAGGCTCCGAGTGAAGGATCTCCGGAAAATCCTACCATCCAAGTCCCTTCCGATTATAATCCATTCGAGATTCAAACCGGAAATGGCTTCATTCCTAACGAAGAGGAAGGTATATATTCGAGTTCAAACACAGGTTCAAAATTCGGAGGAAGCTTCGGATCAAGCTATTACGGAAATAGAGAGAATCGAAGCAATGTCAGAAATTGGGATTCTCTCTACAATCGATTTATGAATCGCCAGGAAGAATCTGCTCTCGAAAAGGCTCCTATTGAAGGCGTCCTCCCTGCCATCGAAGAAAATATAAGCATGCCGGTAAGGGAATGCTTCCAATATGCTGATAAATATATCATCACGTCTACTCGCGATGGAGTAATGATCATCGACCAGCATAGGGCACATCTTAAAATTCTCTTTGAAGATTGCCTCCGGAGCATCCGACGCATGGAGGTGACGAGCCAACATGTTCTCTTCCCGGAGAATATATCCCTCGATTTTGAGCAGCAAGATGCCCTTGCACGTATCCAGACAGAACTATCCGCTATCGGTTTTTCCCTCGAATACGAAGAAGATAATAGATGGCAAATTGCAGCAGTCCCTACTATGATAAGCCAAAGCGATGCTAAAGAAACTGTCCTTAGGATCCTTGAATCAGTCAGAGAAGACTCAGACTCTTTCGGGACATCTGCCGATCCTATCGACGACATCATGGAACGCATGGCTCTAATTATGGCAAGGAGCGCTGCCATTACTCGAGGACGTCGCCTCTCCCCCTCCGAAATGGAAAATCTCGTGGGCCAACTGATGTCGCTACCGGATCCTTCACTGACCCCCAATGGCAAACTTATCTTCACCATCCTCGACGAAGAGCGCCTGAAATCATTTCTTAGTTAACTATTAACTATGAACAACTATTAAGGATATATGACTCACGAGCCATGTGTCCCTACAAGGTAAATGTGAATTTACCGGAGATTACATATCGCTAATAAATATGCAAGGCTTTACCAAACTTAATTAATTGGGCAATTATTATTGTTGACAGATTTTATAGATATCTAAGCATTAGATATTTATATTAAAATTGTGGAAATTTTAGTAAAAATTCGCATCAAAAAGTTTATGATTTTCGGAAAATTTTTACGAACTTTGCATCCAAATATCAAACAACTTTTACAGCTTTAACGAAATGTCTGACCAAGCAAAACGATACACAAGCGATGAGGCTTACCAAGGGGCCCTCGAATACTTCAAAGGCGACGAACTCGCCGCACGCGTCTGGGCAAGCAAATACGCTCTTAAAGACTCATACGGCAATCTCTATGAACGCACTCCCGACGATATGCACCATCGCATAGCTTCAGAGATAGCTCGCATTGAAAACAAATATCCAAATCCGATGAGCGAAGAGGAAATCTACGATCTAATCAAAGATTTCCGCTACATTGTCCCCCAGGGAAGCCCAATGGCTGGTATCGGTAATAATTTCCAAGTCGGCTCTCTATCCAACTGCTTCGTAATAGGACTTGATGGACATCCCGACTCCTACGGCGGAATAATCCGTGAAGATGAAGAGCAAGTGCAGCTCATGAAACGTCGTGGTGGTGTGGGTCACGACCTGAGCCACCTGCGTCCCAAAGGAACTCCCGTGAAGAATTCCGCCATAACTTCCACCGGTCTCGTGCCTTTCATGGAGCGCTACAGTAATTCCACTCGTGAAGTGGCGCAAGACGGCCGTCGTGGGGCTCTTATGCTTACTGTCAGCATCAAGCACCCCGATTCCGAAGGGTTTATCGATGCCAAGATGGAGCAAGGGAAAGTGACCGGAGCCAACGTCTCTGTCAGAATCGACGATACTTTCATGCTTTGCGCTGAAAGTGGCACACCATACGTCCAGAAATTCCCTGTAAATTCTGATGATCCTATCTATTCTAAGGAAATAGACGCTTCTGCCCTCTGGAAAAAAATAGTGCATAATGCATGGAAAAGCGCCGAACCGGGTGTGCTCTTCTGGGACACCATAATCAAGGAGAGTGTACCGGATTGCTATGATGATCTTGGCTTTGAGACAATCTCTACAAATCCTTGTGGAGAAATTCCGCTCTGCCCATACGACAGTTGCCGACTGACTGCTATCAACCTCTATAGCTATGTCAAAAATCCATTCACTCCGGAAGCAACTTTCGACTTCGAACTCTTCAAGAAGCACGTTGGCAAAGCTCAACGAATCATGGACGACATAATCGACCTTGAAATGGAAAAGATCGAAAAGATAATCTCCAAGATCAAGGAAGATCCTGAAACTGAAGAAGTGAAATCCACAGAACTGCATCTTTGGGAGAAAATCAGAGACAAAACTCTTCTCGGCAGACGCACCGGCTGCGGCACTACAGGAGAAGGAGACATGCTTGCTGCTCTCGGACTCCGTTACGGCACTCCTGAAGCCACGGCATTCTCTACTGAAGTGCATAAGCAACTTGCACTCGCCTACTATTCAGCATCAGTGGATGCTGCAGAAGAACGTGGCGCTTTCGAAATTTATGATGCAGAGAGAGAAAAGAGCAATCCGTTCATCCTACGTATCAAAGAAGCTGATCCGAAGCTTTATGAGCGGATGGTGGAGCATGGGCGCCGAAACATCGCTTGCCTCACAATCGCTCCGACAGGCACCACATCTCTCATGACCCGGACCACTTCCGGACTTGAACCGGTGTTCCTCCCCGTCTACAAACGCCGTCGCAAAATTGTGCCGGGTGATGAAAACGTATCTGTAGATTTTGTGGATGAAGTGGGCGAAGCATACGAAGAATTTCTCGTATATCATCCCAAATTCATCGAATGGATGCGCTTAAACGGAATGGAGACTAAGAAAAATATGAGTCAAGAGGAAGTAGATGAACTCGTAAAGAAATCTCCTTACTATAAAGCCACATCCAACGACATAGACTGGATGGAAAAGGTCAGAATGCAAGGTGCTGTGCAAAAATGGGTCGACCATTCAATATCTGTGACAATCAATCTTCCATCTGACGTCACTGAAGAACTCGTAGGTCAGCTCTATATGGAAGCTTGGAAAGCCGGTTGCAAGGGTTGCACTGTCTATCGCGACGGTTCCCGCAACAATGTGCTGGAAGCTGTGAAGAAGAAAGAAGACAATAAAGCCCCTCTTATCCATACTCCTGATCATGTCGCTAAGCGACCTACCGAACTGGAAGCCGACGTTGTCCGCTTCCAGAACAATAAGGAAAAATGGATAGCCTTTGTCGGTTTGGTCGACGGCAAACCTTACGAAATTTTCACAGGTCTCGCCGATGATGAAGATGGCATATTCTGCCCGAAGAGCATCAACCACGGAAAGATCATCAAGCAAACTCTTCCTGATGGACGCAAGCGCTACGATTTCCAATTCATCAACAAGCGAGGTTATAAGACGACTATCGAAGGTCTCAGCGAAAAATTTAAACCCGAATTCTGGAATTATGCAAAATTAATTTCTGGCGTTCTTCGCTATGGAATGCCCATAGATCAGGTGATCAAACTCGTTCAGGGACTGGAACTTGACTCCAACAGCATCAATACATGGAAGAACGGCGTTGAGCGTGCTCTGAAAAAATATGTGCCAAATGGGACCGCCGGAAGTGGAAAATGTCCGAACTGTGGAGCCGAGTCACTTGTTTATCAAGAAGGATGCCTTATCTGCACTTCGTGTGGCAACTCCCGTTGCGGATAAAATGTCTTGAAAACCTGAAAAAGCGAAAACCTGAAAAACTTGATAGACAAATGAAAATTAAGATTCATATCGACTACCACACCCAATGGGGTGAAGCCCTCTACATCTGCGGGTCAATCCCGCAGCTCGGTGCCGACGACCCGCTGAAAGCACTTTTACTTGAAATGACTGCTCCCGATGTGTGGACAGCATCTATCGACGTGCCTGCTTCTGTCAAAAACTTCACTTATCGATTCATCGTTAAGGCTGAAGGCAAAGAGTGGCGTGAGGAATGGGGTGCTCCTCACCGTTTCGAAGCTGGAAAGGACATTACTAAGTATGATATTCATGCGTCTTGGCAAGATGTCCCCAACGACAAGCCCTATTACTCATCGGCTTTTGTCGATGGCATGCTGAGCCGAAACTTCCGCGACCAACAGATCACTCCCAAAGCCGGCTCTGTGCTTTTCAAGGTGACAGCTCCGATGGTGAAGCCCGACGAGGTGCTTGCTATCAGCGGCGAACCCCGCTCGCTTGGTGGCTGGAATCCGGAAAAGGCACTCACTTTCAACGATGCCAACTATCCAATTTGGGAAGTAGCTCTTGATATGAAGGATGTCAAATTGCCTTTTGAATATAAATTTCTCATCCTCAATAAAAAGACCCGCAAGGTAGTAGAATGGGAAGCTCGCGACAACCGACGTCTCGATTTTTTCCCAAAAGAAAAGGGTACTGCCCTTATTTTCGACGGCTTGCGATTTGAGAATCCTCGCAAATCATGGAAAGGTGCAGGAACGGCAATCCCTGTGTTCTCTCTTCGCTCTCATGAAGATGCCGGCGTAGGAGATTTCTACGATCTTAAGAAAATGGTAGACTGGTGCGTGCTGACAGGTCAAAAAATTGTCCAAGTGCTTCCTATCAACGACACGACAAAGACAGAGACCTGGACAGACTCTTACCCCTATAGCGCAAACTCTACTTTTGCCCTTCATCCTATGTATCTGAGGCTGAAAGCTGTAGGTGCCATCAAGGATAAGGAGCGTAGAGACTATTACACTGCCGAAATAGCCAAACTCAATGAACTGCCACAGATTGACTATGAAGCTGTCAACAATCTCAAGAATGCATATCTCCATGAGATTTATGCCGAGCAAGGGAAAGCCACCGGAAACACTGCAGAATATAAAGCATTTGTAGGCAAAAACGAATATTGGTTGCGTTCATACGCTGCTTGGTCTGTGCTTCGCGATCATTTTCACACTGCTGATAATTCACAGTGGGGAGAATATGCTGTCTATGATGAAAAGAAGGTGGAGGATTTCATCTCAACGCATCAAGATGAAATCCTTTACTACTACTATGTGCAGTATCATCTCGATCGTCAGCTTAAGGATGTTCGCGACTATGCACACCAGCACGGTATAGTCTTGAAAGGCGATATTCCAATTGGCATCGGCCGACAGAGTGTCGACGCTTGGAAAGATCCCCGACTATTCAATATGGATTGCCAAGCCGGAGCTCCACCGGATGATTTCTCTGTTCTTGGACAAAACTGGGGATTCCCAACCTACAATTGGGATGAGATGGCAAAAGATGGTTTCCTTTGGTGGAAACGTCGCTTTGAGAAGATGGCGGAATACTTCGATGCCTATCGAATCGACCATATACTTGGATTTTTCCGTATTTGGCAAATCCCAATGACTGCTGTCCATGGTCTTCTCGGATACTTCAACCCAGCCCTCCCCTTCTCCCCTGAAGAGCTGAAAAATAATTATGATTTCTGGATCAATCCTGACATTCAGGCTAATCCATACATAATGGAGTGGGTGCTTGGTGATTTCTTCGGAGAATATACCGAAGAAGTGAAGCATGAATATCTTGATGAGATCAGTGCCGGCCGCTATCGCCTTAAGGAATTCGTCGACAATCAGCGTAAGGTTGTTGAGCATTTCTCCCGTCTTGCTCCTGATGATAAAAATACGCGCATTAAGAATGCCCTTATGGGTCTGATCGACGATGTCCTCTTCATCGAGGATCCCTATCAGAAAGGACACTATCATCCCAGGATCTCGGCTCAGTTCACATATCAGTTCCGAGCCCTCACCGATTACGAACGTTGGTGTTTCAACCGTCTCTACAACGACTTCTTCTATCACCGTATGAACGATTTCTGGTATGGAAAAGCAATGTGGAAACTCCCTCCACTCCTTGACTCTACCGGCATGCTCACCTGTGCTGAAGACCTCGGAATGATTCCTGATTGCGTGCCCGAAGTGATGAAGCGTCTTCAGATTCTTTCTCTTGAGATTCAGCGTATGCCGAAAGATCCTAAGGTTGAATTTGGCGAGACTTGGAATTATCCTTACTATAGCGTATGCACCACTTCTACTCATGATATGGATGGCATCCGGGCTTGGTGGGAACAGGATCCGTCAGCTACCCAACGTTTCTTCAACTATGTTCTGAAAGAACCGGGACAAGCTCCACAATATGCCGAGCCTTGGATATGCGGCAAGATAATCGACCTTCATCTGAAGTCGCCATCTATGCTCTGCATTCTTCCTCTTCAAGACTGGCTCAGCACCGACGGCAATCTGCGTAGAGACAATCCTCACGACGAGCTCATCAATATCCCGGCCAACTCACAGCACTATTGGCGCTACCGCATGCATCTGCCGTTGGAGACCCTCCTTGCAGCCGACAGCTTCAACGCCGGCCTCTCAGCCTGGATAGCAGAATCTTCCCGCTAATAATAATATTAATAGACAATTAATAAAGATCAAAAAGTCCGGAAGAATTCTTCCGGACTTTTTAATTTATTGATAATGTGTTCAGTTTGATGTTCCGATTTTATATCTCATTTTTGGAATTTGTATTAAAGAATTTGACTTAGCAGCTCGGAGAGCTGCCATTATGCCAAAACCCCAGACTTCAGTCTGGGGCTTCCCCAATAAAAGCTCTGTAGCCTCGGAGAGGCGCTTTATGATATATTAAAGAATTTGACTTAGCAGCTCGGAGAGCTGCCATTATGCCAAAACCCCAGACTTCAGTCTGGGGCTTCCCCAATAAAAGCTCTGTAGCCTCGGAGAGGCGCTTTATGATATATTAAAGAATTTGACTTGCAGCTCGGAGAGCTGCCATTATGCCAAAACCCCAGACTTCAGTCTGGGGCTTCCCCAATAAAAGTTCTGTAGCCTCGGAGAGGCGCTTTATGATATAGTCATGATTTTTGGCACATAGAACTGAACACCCTATTTAATTGATAACTGATCGTTAATCGTTGATCGTTAATCGTTAATCGTTGATCGTTAATCGTTAGTCCAGCTTATGAATGACAAGACCTGATCTAAGTTTTGGCTCAAACCATGTAGTCTTCGGAGGCATGATATTGCCACTGTCGGCTATTGCAATTAGTTGATCCATAGTGACAGGATAAAGAGCAAGCGCCATCTTCATCTCTCCATTGTCTACTCTTCTCTTCAACTCCTCGAGTCCACGGATACCTCCTACAAAGTCAATCCTCTTGTCGCTCCTCAAGTCGTTGATTCCAAGGATATCGCGGAGTATCAGATTCGACGAGACGGTCACATCAAGCACTCCGATAGGATCATTGTCGTCGTAGGTACCCTCTTTTGCAGTCAATGAATACCACTTTCCGCCAAGATAGAGAGCAAAGTTATGAAGACCTGAAGGATGATATGTTTCTTCTCCTTTTTCCTCTACTATAAAGTTTTCAGCAACTTTTGCAAGGAACTCCGCTTCTGTCAGTCCATTAAGGTCTTTCACTACTCGGTTGTAGTCAATGATACGCAGATGAGAAGCAGGGAATGCAACTGCCATGAAATAATTGTATTCCTCATCCCCTTTGTGATCAGGATTGTTCTTTGCCTTCTCATTTCCCACAAGAGCCGCAGCTGCACTCCTGTGATGCCCATCTGCTATATAAAGATTGGGAATCTTTTCAAACTCCTCAGTGATGGTAGCGATAGTCTCGTCTTTATCTATAACCCAAAACGTATGTCCGAAACCATCGGGCGCTATGAAGTCATATTCCGGCTCATTCTTAGTGACGTCGCGTATGATCTGTTCAAGAGTCTCATTATCGGGGAAGGCGAAAAAGACAGGCTCGATATTGGCATTGTTGCAGCGTACATGCTTCATTCTGTCTTCTTCTTTATCGCGTCGCGTAAGTTCATGCTTCTTGATGCGGCCGTTCATGTAGTCATCCACCCAAGCTCCGACCACAAAACCATATTGCGTGCGCCCATCCATCGTCTGAGCATAAATATAATAATTCTCCTTCTCATCCTGCACAAGCCATCCCTTATCTTGAAAATTCATAAAGTTTTCCACTGCCTTGTCATAGACATCCGGATGATGCTCGTCAAATCCCGGTTCGAAGTCTATCTCAGGCTTGATGATGTGATATAGAGACTTTTCGTTGCCCTCTGCTTCTTTGCGTGCCTCTTCTGAATTTAGCACATCATACGGACGTGAAGCCACTTCTTCTACCAAGTGGCGTGGGGGGCGTACCCCCTTGAATGGTTTTACCTTAGCCATGATTTTATCTTTTTATTTCTTATTTAATATAAGTTTCGTTTGTCCTTGCATATTGATTCGCAATCTCTTAGCGCAGGAACTGCGCTTGTTCTCTGCGAGCTCCGGGCGATGCGAAGCAGCCCGTAATCTTAGCGTGCTTGCTATAACCGAGACGCGAAGCTTCCCTATGCACTGAAACTCTGCGCCTTTGCGCCCTTTGCGTGAGAATTTTAGAGCTTGCGAAAGTTAAGTTATTTAATGTATTCAAGATAATCAATATTTCGAAGAGCATTCCCCACACACGCCATAAAGCGTAATGGAAAAACTGTCAGGAATGAAATTGTCAGGATTCAGCTGCATCACGTGAGAAGCTATGTGAGGATTCTCTATCTCTCTGATCCTGCCACAATGCTTGCAAATAAGATGTATATGATTGTCTCTATTCACCTCATAAATAGCTGAATTTTGTCCAAAGACATTCTTGCGGAGAATACCCGCCTTTTCAAGCAATTCTACAGTGTTGTACACAGTGGCACGACTGACATGATATCCGTCATTCTCAATGGCCGTATGCAGTGCATCCACCTCGAAATGACTATTCATCTCAAGCGCCTTGCGCAATATGGCAAACCTCTCCGGTGTCTTGCGGAACTTCCCCTCTGTAAGGAAGCGCATAAAGAGATCCTCTATGGAATTATTGTCAAAATCATTACTCATATTGCAAATTTAAGCAAACATATTCACATATCAAAAAAATAAGCTCAAAAAAAACACATCTACCTTGTCTTTATTCCCTCTAATGGCACCTCCCAAATGATTAAAATGGTTAAATCTGTGTTTTTTTATTGTAGTGTCAGCAAAAATCATTAAATTTGCAGATTAAAACTGAGGTTTATTGCACATGAATATATTCAAAAGACGCAAACAGGATCAGTCGACAGACGATGACATACTATTGAAGACTGATGATGGCAAGCACTCACCAAAGTTTCGTGCAGGCTTGATCATCAGATGGATGTGGATTGCTTTTCTCGCCTTGGGTGGATGCATTGCCATCTTCATGCTTCTCGTATATAATGGCGTAATCGGTTATATGCCACCCATTGAGGAGCTTGAAGATCCTCACGATAAGCTTGCAAGTGTAGTATATGCTTCCGACGGCACCACGGAGCTCGGACGATATTTCGCAGGAGCCGGCAATCGCGTCTATACAGACTACGATGCCCTCTCTCCCTATGTCATCGATGCCCTTATTGCTACTGAAGACGTCCGATTCAAGTCTCATTCCGGTATTGACTTCATGGCTCTCGGACGCACAATGGTGAAGACAATCATGATGGGCGATAAGTCAAGCGGTGGCGCTTCTACCATCACTCAGCAGCTTGCAAAGCAGCTGTATTCTCAACCAAGCTCAAACATCTTTAAGAGAGCCATGCAGAAGCCTATAGAATGGATGATTGCCCTGAAGCTTGAACGATTCTACACAAAGGACGAGATTCTCAACATGTATCTCAATCGCTTTGACTTCCTTAATAATGCTGTCGGAATAAAGACTGCAGCCAATGTCTATTTCGGGAAAGAACCCGGCGATCTAAAATGTGAGGAAGCGGCTATGCTCGTCGGGATGCTTAAGAATCCGAGCTATTTCAATCCCCTGCGCCATGCAGAACGCACCCTCAACCGCCGCAACGTGGTGCTCGAACAAATGGAAAAAGATGGAAAGATCACAAAAGAAGAATGCGACTCCCTCAAGCAGCTTCCTCTTGGTCTGGACTATCATAAGGTAGACCACAAAGTAGGTACAGCCCCTTATCTGCGCGAGGAAATTCGTCGGCTTATGACTGCCAAGAAACCTGAACGTCCCGATCGCTCTAAATATGGCAACAAGATGGCGTACGACATCGCCATGGGCAATTATAATACCGACTCCACTCAATGGGAAGAAAATCCTCTCTACGGCTGGATTGAGAAAAATCCTAAGCCTGATGGCTCTTATTATAATCTTTACACCGATGGCTTAAAAATCTACTCCACTATCGACCTCCGGATGCAAGAATATGCCGAAGAGGCTGTAAGAAAACACTTGGGTGAGACTTTGCAACCGGCTTTCTTCCAAGAAAAGAAAGGTCAAAAGAATGGTCCGTACACCACCAACCAGGCAGAACTCTCTACCAAAGGCGTAGAACAACTAATCAAGAATGCCATTCGACAAAGCGAACGATACCGAGTCATGAAACTTGCCGGTCATTCTCAAGAAGAGATCGATCAGGCTTTCAACACTCCTGTAGAGATGGAGGTATTTGCTTACGTGAAGGAAGATGGCAAGACAGTCCCCGGAAGCAAGACCGTGACCATGACTCCCCGAGACTCACTCCTTTATATGAAATCTATACTCCGCACCGGTGTCATGAGCATGGATCCTCATACCGGTAATGTCAAAGCATACGTCGGAGGTCCTGATTTCCAATGGTTCCAATATGATATGGTAAGCCGAGGCAAACGCCAGATTGGTTCTACTGCAAAGCCATTCCTTTACACTTTGGCAATGGAGCAAGATTTTACACCTTGTTCTCGATTCCTCAACACTCAGCCTACATTTAATGGCTGGAGCCCGAGAAACAGTGGTGGTGGACATGTAGGAGAAATGGTGACACTCCATTGGGCGCTTACCAACTCAAACAACTGGATTTCTGCACGCCTTGTCAACGAACTGAAGCCCATAAACCTTGCCAATAAAATGAGGGTATTTGGTCTTACAGGACATATAGAGGCCTACATGCCTCTTTGTCTTGGCACTGTCGACGTGCCGGTTCGCGATATGGTTGGGGCTTACACTACCTTTGCCAACAAAGGTATCCGAACAGACCCTGTATTCGTCACGAGAATTGAAGATAATCAGGGCAACTTGATATATAATGCCACCCCGCATCGTACTGAGGTGACCAATGAGCAGTCTTACTGGAAAATACTCTCAATGCTTATGAGCGTAGTGGAAAGCGGTACGGGGGCAAGCCTACGTAGTCGCTACGGCATCTCTGCCCAGATGGGTGGCAAGACCGGTACTACCAACTCCAACTCCGACAGCTGGTTTATGGGCTTTACACCCGATCTCGTGACCGGCGTTTGGGTAGGAGGCGATGAACGCTATATCCATTTCAATACCATGGCGCTTGGTCAAGGTGCGAGAGCCGCTCTGCCCGTATATGGACTCTACATGCAAAAGGTATATGCCGATAAGAGCCTCCCTTACAGTCAGGATGCTAAATTCGAGTTCCCGCCTTCATTCGACGCTTGCAATGGTGAGCATTGGGATAGTGGCGAAGTTGAAGTGCAAACTGAAACTGTAGAAGGCATCTTCGACTAAATTTCTCATTGCCACTGAAGGCAATGAGTGACTATCAACAAAAAAAACAAAACAACTAAATAACCCATAAATTTACATCTATGGCTAAAACACTAAAAGTAAGAGACCTGACTCTCCGCGACGGACAGCAATCCCTGTTCGCTACGCGCCTAAAGCAGGAAAACATCGACAAGCTCCTCCCCCTCTATCAAGACGCTAAGTTCTATATCATGGAAGTCTGGGGCGGCGCTGTGCCCGACTCTGTGATGCGTTATCTTGGTGAAAGTCCGTGGGATCGTCTTCGCACTTGCTCTGAATACATGAAGGGCATATCCCTTTTGAGTGCGCTCTCTCGTGGACGCAACCTCTTTGGATACGTACCATATCCTAATAGTGTTCTTGAAGGGTTCTACAAAGAGGCTATCAAAAATGGCTTGAACGTAATGCGCATTTTCGATGCCCTCAACGACATCAACAATATCAAGGACTCGATCAAAATGATCAATGATCTCGGTGGCATTGCTGATGCTGCCGTATGCTACACTGTCGACCCGAAAGAAGAGCCCAAGGAGCCGGAGAAGAAAGGTTTCTTCGCTCGCCTCTTCGGCGGCAAAGATGAGCCCCAAGCTCCCGAACTTATCTTCACAGACGATTATTTCGTGGAGAAAGCTAAAGAGATGGAGCGCATCGGTGCAAAGATGATCACTCTCAAGGATATGGCAGGACTTGTCAACCCCAGCCGTATCTTCAGTCTGATGCCAAAGTTGAAGCAGGCTCTTACAGTCCCTGTTGACTTCCACACTCACTGCACTCCGGGCTATGGTCTTGCTTCTGTGCTTACCGGAATCATCAAGGGTGTAGATATCGTCGACACCAATATATGGTGGTTCGGAGGTGGCTCCGCAGCTCCTGCTATCGAACTGATTTGGATTTTCTGCCAGAAACTTGGCATCGAGCTCGAAGTCAACATGGATGCGGTGGCAAAGATCCGCAAGGGGCTTGTCGAAGCGCGCCAAAGTCTTGCAGCCTTCGACCTCAACAAAGACAAATGGCCTAAGGATTTCGACGAAGCATACGCAGCTATGCCTGCTGAAATAAATGCTGAGTTTGACCGTGCTATAGAAGCTGCTACAAACAATAAGGAAGAAGAACTCCTCGATGCATGCCACAAGATCGAGGCTTACTTCGGATTCCCCAAACCCAACGAGTTGGTAAAGAATGCAGAGGTGCCGGGAGGTATGTACTCAAATATGGTGGCAAACCTTCGTGCCCTCCATGCAGAAGACGTGCTTGATGAAGCTATGGCTCTTATCCCGAAGGTGCGTCGTGACGCTGGGCTTGTGCCTCTCGTGACTCCCACAAGCCAGATTGTTGGCAGTCAGGCAGTGGCTCTTGCACTCGACCGCCGCAAAGGAGCACCGGACTATACTAACAAGAATAATCAGTTTGTAGGCCTCGTGAAAGGGGAATATGGCAAGACTCCTGTAGAGATTGATCCGGCTTTCCGCGAGCAGATTACAGGTAGTCCGGAAGAAAAACCGTATGATGTCACCCAATTTAAGCAGCCCGACAATCCTGTTCTTGAGGAATTCGGCGGAGTAAAACTCGCTCAGAATGATGAAGAGTATCTCCTTCTGGAGCTTCTTCCGGCTGTAGCCACCGGCTTCTTAAAAAACAAGCGTAAAGAAGAATTTGAGGCTGCTAATGCTGCAGCTGCTGCATTGGCTGAGGCTGAAGCTCAGGCTAATTGTCCCTACGACCCTGTGACCGGCCCTACTCTCAAAGCTCCGATGGGGGGCACTGTCATTGAGATCGACGTCAAGCCCGGCGATAAGGTGAAATTGCATCAGAAGGTACTCGTATATGAAGCCATGAAGATGGAAAACGACCTTGAGTCAGAAATGGAAGGCGTTGTAAAGCAGGTATTGGTGCAGAATGGCGATGTGATTGCCACCGACCAAGATCTTATCGAATTCGAATGATACATCCAAACTACGGGACCTGAGATCTTTTTATCTCAGGTCCGCTAAAACATTCCCTCTCCCCATTAACAGAGTTTCTTAATAATTTGTAGTTAGATTCTAAATTTTTTGACCATACATGGAATGGTTGATTGAACTGTTATCGCCTGGCAACTACTCCCTCGCTTCGGCGGTAATGCTTTATAGCTTTGTGATCTTCTCAGGCATATATCTTGGAAAGATAAAGATATGTGGTGTGTCGCTTGGTGTCACTTTCGTGCTTTTTGTCGGTATTCTTTTAGGGCATTTCGGCTATATGGTGCATCATGACATACTCCACTTTCTTCGCGACTTCGGCCTGATTCTCTTCATCTTCTCAATTGGTATGCAAGTAGGTCCCGGCTTTTTCTCCTCTTTCAAGGAAGGTGGCGTAAGGATGAACATGCTTGCAGTGACTGGCGTCCTGCTTAATGCCGCAATAGCTGTAGCTATCTATTATATCCAAGGTGGTGCCAATGGCAGCACATCTCTTCCGGAAATGGTAGGCATCATGAGTGGCGCTGTCACTAACACCCCCGGTCTCGGTGCGGCACAACAGACCGTTCTGCAGATCAATGAGAATGCAAGCACTGTTTCTCAAGACATGGCAATGGGATATGCAGCCGCTTATCCTCTTGGAGTAGTAGGTATCATCCTCTCTCTCATCCTTATCAAGGTGATTTTCAAGATCGACTTGAAAAAGGAAATCGAAGAAGTCGACAACGATACAAAGGATTCTCAGCTTGCTCCCCACGTAGTGACACTGAAGGTGACCAACGAATTGATGGCAGGCCTTGACATTCGCAAGATTCACACTATCATCAATGCCAACTTCGTCATCTCCCGAATCGAAAAACCGGATGGGACAGTAATGATTCCTACTTCTGACGACAAACTCGAATTAGGCGATCTCGTCCTCCTCGTCTGCTCCGTTCAAGATGAAGAGACATTCAATCGCTTTATTGGTCCGATAGTTGAAAAGAAGTGGGAGATGGTGCAGGGTCCTGTAGTATCCCAAAAGATTCTGGTCACAAAGACTGATTATAACGGTGTCAAGCTCGGTAGCCTTCGCCTGCGCATGGGCTATAAGCTTAATGTCACGCGTGTCACTCGTGCCGGAGTCGACCTTCTTGCCACTGCGAATCTGCGCCTCCAGATGGGCGACCGTCTCACCGTAGTCGGCAAGCCGGCAGATATTCAGCGTCTGGGCGACCGTCTGGGCAACTCTATGAAACGCCTTAACGAACCCAATCTCTTCACCATGTTTATAGGCATATTCCTTGGTATAATTGTTGGTAGCATCCCATTCTTCCTTCCGGGAATGTCTGTGCCAATGAAGTTGGGACTTGCCGGCGGACCTCTTGTGGTGGCAATTCTCATCAGTGCATACGGCACCAAGTTTCACCTTGTCACATACACCAACTCCTCTGCCAATATGCTCCTGCGCGAGATTGGCATTTGCCTCTTCTTAGCTTCTGTTGGCATAGCGGCAGGCAAAGACTTTGCAGCTACAGTCTTCAATGTAAGAGGTGCCATGTGGGTAGGATATGGCTTGATAATCACGCTTATCCCACTCCTTATCATCGGAATAATAGCTCGTGGCAAATATAAGATGAATTATCTTGCCATCATAGGTATGCTTAGCGGAAACTACACAGATCCTCCTGCACTTGCATACGCCAATAAGGTAGCTAACAATGATGCTCCGGCAGTAGCTTATTCTACTGTCTACCCTCTGACGATGTTCATGCGCGTCATAGTAGCCCAGTTGCTCATTCTCTTCCTCGCCTCCTGACCCACTCTGCGTACTCCGGCCGATGCGAAGCAGGCCGTTACCATTGCGAGCTTGCTAAAACCGAGTCGCGAAGCTATAATTGATAGTTAATCGTTGAAAAAACTCTGCCTCTTTGCGCCTCTGCGTGAGATTTTTAGCACTTGAGTAAGTTGAGTTAAACAAAAAAATTTGGTCACGTCAGGATTTTTTTGTAATTTTGCACCGCCAATTCGATGGGATCGCGACCTGTCGAGACAAAAAGAACAAATAATTAACTGCAGAAAATTAAAATGAAAAAAGACATTCATCCTTCCAACTACCGCGAGGTGGCATTCAAAGACATGTCAAACGACGAAGTCTTCATCACTCGCTCCACTGTAGCTTCTCGTGAAACAATCGAAATCGACGGCAAGACTTATCCTCTCGTTAAGCTCGAAATCACCAGCAGCTCTCACCCATTCTTCACCGGCAAGCAGAAACTCGTCGACACAGCTGGTCGTGTTGATAAATTCCGCAGCCGTTATGGCAACCGCAGCAAGAAGTAATCGGCGGAAGGTAACATCAAAGTTCTATGCAAAGCCGCACCATGACGATGGTGTGGCTTTGCTTTAATCCCCGCGTCTCAATCAACGTAATAAAGCATGCTCCGCATGCGCCCCCGCGCGTCAAGCAACGTAATAAAGCATGCTTCGCATGCGCCCCCACACGTCAAACAACGTAATAAAGCATGCTCCGCATGCGCCCCCACACGTCAAATATAGACAATTATTCATAATGAAATCTGATATCAGACATACAATTGACTTAATTGAAAATGAAGTGGCAAAATGCATAAAAGCCGCTTACATCAAAAGTTTGTTAGTAGCCGTCAGCGGAGGTGCCGACAGCGTGGCATTACTTATGGCTTCCACCCGCGTAGCGACCCGAATCAATCTTCGCGTTGAAGCCGTCAACTGTAATTTCCATCTTCGTGGCGACGAAAGCGATCGCGACTCCAAATTTACCTCCGACCTTTGCGCATCCCTCGGTATCAGACTCCATTCAATCGACTATGATGTAGATGCCTACATAAAGGAGAATCCGGGGATAAGCATTGAAATGGCTTGTCGAGAACTAAGATATGCTGATTTCTTTCGGATTATGAATGAAGAGGGTTTTGACCGCATTGCTGTCGCACACAACTCTGACGACGACATCGAGACTATGATGCTCAATATGCTCAGAGGGTGTGGCAGTAGAGGTTTAAAGGGAATGGATGTAGACAATGGAAAGGTGATTCGCCCTCTTCTTGGCATCAGCAGAAAAGAGATAGAAGAATACCTCGAAGCATTGAATGTAGGGTTCATTACCGACTCCAGCAATCTCACAAGCGAATACCGACGCAACTTTATCCGCCGTGAAGTGATTCCCCTCCTAGAGCTCCGGTGGCATTCTGCAAAAAAGTCATTGTCTAAGACAGTAAGAATAATCAAAGAGGAGGCAAATATCATTGCCAATTATTATAAGGAGCAGCTTCTTAGGCTTTCTCCTGATGATCATACCCTGCTTGTCTATTCCGAAGGAGTCACTGTAGGAGTGATATTGAGGTTTATTGAGCCTTATGGAGGAAATGCAGAAATAGCGGAAGAAATCAAAGAGTCACTATCAAAAGATTTTAAGCAACGCAGATGGAAACTGTCTGAAAGATATGAAGCAAGTCTGGAAAGAGACCGTCTTATGATAATAGACTCCGTTGAAATCTTCAGCGACTCTCCTACCTTCACATGGGAAAAGACCGACCTGAATGCAGTGTCTTTTGAGACAATCAAACAAAATCGGGATCACAACATTGTCTATCTTCCATCCGGAAGTGATGAATACATCCTTCGACCTCCTCATACCGGCGATAGGATTGCCCCTTTAGGAATGAAAGGCACAAGACTTGTGAGTGATATAGTCAGCGAAGCCAAACTTGACCGCAAATCCAAAACCCAAATCAGAGTCCTCGCCAGGAAATCAGACGGCAAAATCATCTGGGTCTCCGGCCTAAAACGCAGCCGACACGACCTGCTCCAACCCGACGCAAAATCCTGCTTCAAACTGGAAAAGAAATAAGTACAACGTAATAAAGCATGCTCCGCATGCGCCCCCGCGCGTCAATCAACGTAATAAAGCATGCTCCGCATGCGCCCACGCGCGTCAATCAACGTAATAAAGCATGCTCCGCATGCGCCCACGCGCGTCAATCAGAGTAGCGAGCACTCTCCGAGTGCGTCCCCGCGCGTCAATCAACGTAATAAAGCATGCTCCGCATGCGCCCCTCCAAGTCCAAGGGTTATATGCAATGCGGAGCGCAGCGAGCGAGCCTCAGCGCACTTTGCTCCCAAGTGCCGACTTAATCGTTAATCGTTCATAGTTGATATATAGAATTGAACACTACCAAGTAGAAATAACATGAACCAACACCATCCCAACAGTGTTTTCATTATATAATTCAGCATTTTGAATTATGAATTATGAATTAACACTAAATCGTTATGAAAAAAATATTGATAATGGGAGCCTCTTCTGGCATCGGACTTGCAGTTGCCGAAGCGTTGGCATCAAGAGGTGTCAAGCTTGGTCTTGCAGCCCGACATACTACAGCATTGAGAGACCTTAAAGAAAAATATCCTGATTGCGTGGAATATGAATCCATTGATGTCAATCATAATGACGGACCCAAGAAAATGGAAGAACTCATCGACAAGATGGGTGGCATGGACATCTATTTCCATGTGGCGGGTATCGGCTATTCGAATCCTACTCTTGATCCTCATAGAGAAGCAGAGATGATTGCAACCAATGCCGCCGGTTTTGCGCGTATGGTCAGCGCAGCCTACGGTTATTTCCGCGATAATTCTAAGAAGGGGCAGATAGTAGCCTTGACCAGTGTAGCCGGTACAAATGGTATTGGCGATATGGCAGCATACTCCGCTTCAAAGAAATGTGCCCAGACATATCTTGTGGCACTCGAGCAGCTCGCCGGAAAAGAGAAAGTAGACATCACCTTTACCGATATCCGACCCGGATGGATACGCACCCCCCTTCTTGATGATGATAAGAAGTATCCGATGGAGATGACTCTCGACTACGTAGTCCCGCAGATCATCCGCGCCATAGTAAAGCATCCACGAATAGAGTATATAGATGCCCGCTGGGGAGCCCTATGTGCAGCATGGAAAGCCATCCCCGACGCCATCTGGACCAAGATGACCATCCCGGCCACCAAAATACATTAAAGAAAAATATTTGCAAAAAAATTTGCATGAATAAAAAAAAAAAATTATCTTTGCACTTGATATCGCCCTTAGGTGGAAAATACTAAGGCCCGCCCACCAAAAGGTGGGCTTATTTTTTATGGAAAAACAAAGAGTAATTGTATACATTGACGGATTCAACTTCTATTATGGACTGAAAAAAGATGTCCGATGGAAAAAGTATTACTGGCTTGATATAGTCGGCCTTTTTGAAATGTTCATGCGTCCCAATCAAGAGTTAATTGCTGTGAAATATTTTTCGGCAAGAGTAGACGATATAGATCAAGGGATGCGACAGAACGCCTTTTTTCAAGCTAATAAGGAAAATGCTAAATTTAAACTTATTTTAGGTAAATATCTGAAAAAGGAAATCACTTGTTTTAATTGCGGAAACAAGATTCATACTCATGAAGAAAAAGAAACTGATGTAAGAATAGCCACACAAATAGTAGCAGACGCATATCAGGATAATTGTGACCTCGCCATTATTGTGTCTGCAGACAGTGATATGATTCCAGCTATTGAACTTGCAATGGAAGCTGGTCATAAAGTAGTGGTCTATTTCCCGCCTCATCAGTACTCTAACAATTTAGCATCCATAGCATCCGGCAAACCGATTCAATTAAAAAGATACGAAAATCGTTTCAAGCAATGTCTACTTCCTGATATTGTTCATCTTACTATTCCAGATTATGATCTTAATATACCTCCTAAGTGGAAATCATACCAATAGGACTATCTTATAAAAGACTCTCTTATATATTCTTCAACATAACCATTTTTATGAATATCATTAAAACTTTAATTTCCTGCTTTTTAATTCTTTTAACATGCGAAGCTTCTTGGGGTGCCGAATACATGCGTGAAATCACAGTTGCTGCCGACGGCAGCGGCGACTTCAAGACCATCACAGAAGCCCTCGAGGCTATACGAGCTTACATGGACTATCGCGTGACTGTCAACATCAAAAATGGAGAATACCACGAAAAGGTCATAATCCCTTCATGGCTTGAGAATGTAGATTTTATAGGTGAAGATCCTGAAAAGACCATCATCACTTACAATGATTATGCCAAGCTTGACAATATGGGCACTTTCCGCACCTATACTATGCGTGTAGACGGCTGCAATCTAAACTTCAAAAACCTGACCATCCGAAACAATGCCGGTCGTGTAGGTCAGGCAGTGGCTCTTCATACCGAAGGCACCAATTTGTCGTTTGATAATTGCCGATTTTTAGGCGACCAGGACACCCTTTTCCTTGCAGGACATGGCTCCGTACTCAAATTTAATAATTGTTACATAGAGGGTACCACAGATTTCATCTTCGGACCGGCGACTGTATTTTTTGGAAATTGCCAAATACATAGCAAAGCCGATTCCTACATTACGGCGGCCTCGACACCCCAAAATGTAGAAATCGGATTTGTATTCAAGAATTGCAAATTGACCGCCGATCCGGGCGTGAAAAAAGTGTATTTAGGACGCCCTTGGCGACCGTATGCCCACACTGCCTTCATCGACTGTGAGATGGGAGGCCACATAGTGCCCGCAGGATGGGACAACTGGCGAGATCCGGCCAACGAAAAGACAGCCCGTTATTACGAATCCGGAAGCAAAGGTCCCGGTGGCAAACTCAAGGATAGAGTCAAATGGGCGCGCACTAAAGCCAAGTGATCAATGCGTTCAGTTTTATATTCTAATTTTTTGCCCCGTCTCATAAAAAATGGGACCTTAGAAGTTTACTTGCCAGCTCGGAGAGCTGGTATAATGCCAAAACCCTAAAAAATCTGGTAGCCTCGGAGTCCCGCTTTTAAAGCCTTCTTGCCAGCTCGGAGAGCTGGTATAATGCCAAAACCCCGGACTTCAGTCCGGGGCTACCATGCCAAAAGCACTATAGCCTCGGAGAGGCGCTTCATGATATTGTCATAATTTTTGACACATTAAACCGAACATCCTATTCTCCCTTCATAATTTATTGTTCATTACTCAATGTTTATTGTTCATTGTTCATTGCTCAATACTCATTGTTTAATACTCATTGCTCATTGCTCATTACTCATTGTTCATTACTCAATACTCATTGTTCATTACTCAATACTCATTGTTTATTACTCACTCAAGTTTCGCAAGTACTAAATAACTCACGCAAAGGCGCAAAGGGCTCGCTGAGAAACTATTAACTATAAACGATTAACGATCAATTATAGCTTCGCGACTTGGTTTTGGCAAGCACGCAATGATTGCGGGCTGCTACGCATCGCCCGAAGTGCGCAGAGAACAAGCGCAGTTCCTGCGCTAAGGGATTGCACTTCAACAGACAAGAACAAGCGAAACTTAAATTACTCATTGTTTAATGTTCATTGTTCATTACTCATTGTCGATTGTTAATCGTTAATTTCCCTTTTTTATATCCATATATTGAATAATTTTTGTTAACTTTGCAAACTTATTTATTTTCAGCAATGGATAGACCTCTATGCGAAAAAATCCCTACATTACCCCAAAAGAAAACGAGCAAAATTTCCAAAAGGGTATCCCACATAGCAAGAATTGCCATGTTGGCAGTGCTTGCACTATCTTTTACCGTAGGGTGCAAAAAAGACGAGGGCAAATCGGCTGAAAATAAGAATAAATCTACCAATATAAGAAAAAACGGGCCATTGACCGGAGAAATCAACGGCCATGATTGGATAGATTTGGGTCTACCGAGCGGCGTCAAATGGGCTACTTGCAATGTAGGGGCCACATTACCTGAAGAATACGGCAACTACTTCGGATGGGGCGAGACAGAACCCAAAGACAACTATTCAAGCATCAACAGCCTGACTTACAAGATATCCTTAAGAAAATTAAAAAAAGCCGGCATTATTGACGACACACACACCTTGACTAAAGAACACGATGCCGCCAACGTACAATGGGGCGGAACGTGGCGCCTCCCCACCGACAAAGAATTTGAAGAACTGATATCAGAGTGTGACTGGAGCTTTGCTACATTCAATGGAGTCAACGGATACCTTGTGATGGGACCAAACAAAAAAAGTATTTTTCTTCCGGCATCTGCATATCAAAACGGCACTACAATCGAAAACGACGGTGATTTTGGCGACTATTGGAGTTCCTCAATAATAGAAGAATCGAGTAGCGTAGCATGCAGTCTCGGCTACAGTTCGAAATCATTCGGACGCCGTCGTTATGCCCGCTACGTCGGCCGCACCGTCCGCCCCGTCACCGATTAAATCCCCAGAGTAGCGAGCACGCTCCGCGTGCGTCCCCCCGAGTCAATCAGAGTAGCGAGCACTCTCCGAGTGCGTCCCCCGAGTCAATCAACGTAATAAAGCATGCTCCGCATGCGCCCCCCGAGTCAATCAACGTAATAGAGCATGCTCCGCATGCGTCCCCGCGCGTCAATCAGAGTAGCGAGCACTCTCCGAGTGCGTCCCCACGCATCAATCAACGTAATAAAGCATGCTCCGCATGCGCACCCGCACGTCAATCAATAATGAGAAGCAAATTTATCGTTAATCGTTAATCGTTCCCTAATCCTCTCTTGCCAAGAGTTACCTACTTTTGAATGCAAAGTTACAATTTTTTTTCGGAATATCCTCATTTTTAAGTAAAAAACTTTCCAAAAAATTTTTGAAAGAAAAGTAAATGTTTGTCAATTTTTGAGGGCTTGTTTAAGAGTGGAGTAACTCAATTCATAATTTATAGTTCATAATTAATAGTTTAGCACAGGTAGGTAACTCTTGGCAAGAGATACCTACCTGTGCTAAACTTATGAAGTTCCAAAGCATTGACAACCAAGGACTTTCAAAACTACCCTCTCGAAGTCTCTTCACCCCGAAGATACCCCATCCGAGAGAAGAATAACCGTATCCCCACCCCATCTCCCCGTTCACAGTCTCCAATGATGAATATCAGCAAGATAGACACATCCGTGTCGAAAGTTGCAGACCTGACCTCCCAGCTTTCGCACAGCATAAAGCGCCCAAGCCGACGCACCCTACGGCTCATAGACCGCGCCCTCTCCTACCTCACCCCCTTCGAGAGTCCCCGCGCCTCCGTCACCTCCCACGCCGAGCGCCAGGACCTCCTCACCCTCCTCCGCACCCACCGCGACCTCCTCTCCCCCTACCTCAACACTCTCCTCATCGAATCCAACCTCCGCCTCCAGCACTAAGCCACATCTCTCCAGACTCCTCGCACTCAAGTATGCAGCTGTAAAAGTCTCACGCAGAGGGGCAAAGGGCTCGCTGAGGCATCCTTCTCTTCATACGATTCTCTACTCGGAAGCAAAGCGCGCAGAGATTCTCTCGCTTCGCTCGCGTACCGATAGCATAAATCCGCGGAAATCCGCCGCCATCGGCGAAAAAGCGAGCGAAGCGTCAGCGATCCGCGATGTGACACCATCAAAAAAGATCACTACAAAAAATATGGAAAAGAAACGAATCTTATATATTTTATCTTTAATCTTTATCCTCTCCGCCCTCCCCGCCCAAGCCGTCAGGACAATGACCGCCAACCCCATCAACAT
>JAIDTL010000105.1 GCA_029060725.1 Muribaculaceae bacterium
TGGATAAAATCGGCTCGCAAAATTAATAATTTTTTCTGACATAGCAAAATATTTTTCATTTTATTCAGAAAAATCACAAAAAAACTCGCTCCTTTTGTGCGGGAGCGAGCTATTGGGCAGTTTTAGTGGAATTGATTTACGATGTATATTGTCAGAGTGTGTATTCTATCATTGTGAAGGAGTAGGGGGGCACTTGGAGTTTGAATTTGCCTGAAGCCTTCATTGTCTTGGTCTGTGGAGTGATAGGCTGGGCATCATAGTTGTTTTCATCATCCGGATTGCCTGATATCACGGTCTGTATAGCCGTTCCTTTTGGCTTGAACTTGGAAATGTCTACATTTGCAGTCTTGGTATTACCGGAGGCATTTCCTACCTTTACATATAGTTTGCGACCCTTGGTGTCGAGTATCACAGATTGCTCTTGGAGGTATCCGTCGCCTTCTGATTTGTCAGGATCATCGATAGTCACGCAGTCGCCGTAATAATAATCTCCGGCTGAATTTCCAAACATTTGCTGTATATAGTAGCTGCAAGTTGGGTAGACAGTCTCATTGTCGAAATAGATAAGGTCAGGGTTCCAGTTGGTGGCATTCTTGCGGGCAAAGAGGGGAGCGTATGAGGTCATGTCTACGATGTCGCCATTGCGTTCTACGTGTATCAGATACAGACCCTCAGCGAGCGCATCGATAAGTTTTTTGTCTTTGGCTGCATATTCGCCAAGATAAACCTTGGTCTTGCCATCTCGCGGATATGAATCATACTGGCGTGATTTCATGAAATATTCACGCGGCTCATAGTAATGCTCATCGAGGATGGGAATCTCGAGTTCGCGTGCAAGTGCCCAGCCATTCTCATAGTCGGGATTTCCCGGGTGAGACCCTGGTCCATCAGTGCCTACTATCATGATTTCAGGGTGCGCCTTGGTGATACGGTCATACATATATTTGAATCTCTCTGTGAATTCAGGTGAGATCTTCTCTTCGTTGCCTATGCCAAGATATTTGAGATTAAAAGGCTCCGGATGACCTCCGTCGGCGCGTACTTTTCCCCATTTTGTGTTGACGTCTCCATTTGCCCATTCAATAAGGTCGAGAGCTTCTTGCGTCCACATTTCCATGTCCTTCATATCGCATGCATCCTGAGCCTGATCCGGCCACATTCCCCAGCCGCCGTTCGACCCCTGGCAGTTTACTCCAGATGGAAGGATAGGAAGAGGTTCCATCCCAAGGTCTTCACAAAGTTGGAAATATTCAGGATAACCGAGATCAAACGACTGATGATATCCCCAACAGTTTTTCTGCTGTTTACGGGTCTCTTTGGGGCCTACTGTTTCTTTCCAGCGATAGGTGTTCCAAAAACCGTCGCCACCACCATGCACGATGCATCCTCCGGGGAAACGCATAAACTTAGGATTAAGGTCAGCAAGAGTCTGCACGAGGTCTTTGCGGAGTCCGTGTCCTTTATAAGTGTCTTCCGGTTTTAGCGACACCATGTCTATATCCACAGCTCCCTTGTCGAGTAGAAGAATCATTAGGGCAGCCTTTTGGCACGTCTTTGACGGAACGAGGGAGCTTTCATATTTCTTCCAGTCTCCGGATGCTACGGTCAATTCCGTATCTGCAAGAAGCTCCGGATCTTTTCCCCATCCTTGTGGCTCTACGAGTGCTACGCGCACTTTCATCGGAGTCTTATCGACATTGCGGAGGAATACCGAGAAATCATATTTTTCTCCTTCTTTCACTGATATTCCATCGAAACCATCGTTTTGAAGTCCAAAGCCACGCCAACCGTTATAGTCCTTGAATTCGCGTGTGCGTTCAGCTTCGAGTCGCATGTAATTTGGGTTGTTGGGATGAATGGGGTCTTGTTGCTTGATGATGATGTTTCCAAGCGAGTGGCCCGGGCGAGACATTTTCCAGGCAGTGCCGGGTCCCCATCCATCGCGCTCCATAGGGCTGAACTCAAACGATCCGTTTTGGATCAGTTCTGCACTGAGACCTCCGTCGGCTGAAGAACTGATGTCTTCAAAGAAAATTCCGATAAGGTGGTTGCTGATAGGTTTGCCCCCAGCCGGGGCTTTGACGGGAGCAGCTGCTGAAAGCATGAGGGCTGATGCAGCCATACTTAAAATGCAAAGTTGTCTTTTCATGATATGTTTGAATTTTGGTGCAAAGTTATAAAAAAAATACCCAACTGCAGTAATTATGCGTAGCTAAATATTTATTTTGTGTATTCTCATATATAAAATTCATAAATTTTCGTCGCTGAGCGAATCATTAAATAATTAAGGGAGACTTCCTTACGGAAATCTCCCTAATATTGTCAGATTTTAGATCAGAATCAGTTCTTTTCAGCTTTAGCGAGCTGCTCTTTGAGAGCCTGGAGAGCACCGAGGTCGCCGAGAGTTGTCTTCTCGATTGCCGGAGCCTCTACGCGTTCTTCTTCCTGACGGCGTGCATTGCGTTCTGCACGTTCAGCGCGGTTAGCCTGACGCTCTGCACGCTGAGCTGCGCGAGTTGCGTCTTCAGCGATGCGGCTGTGGCTAAGTATGATGCGTTTGCTGTCCTTATTGAATTCGATGACCTTGAAGTTGAGGGTTTCGCCGAGCTTAGCCTGGCTGCCGTCTTCCTTCACGAGGTGCTTAGGAGTAGCAAAGCCTTCTACGCCGCCTTCGAGAGTGACAACTGCACCCTTGTCCATAACTTCAGAAATAGTGCCTTCGTGAACGCTGCCTACAGTGAAGCGACCTTCGAATTCTTCCCAAGGATTAGTCTCAAGCTGCTTGTGGCCGAGGCTCAGACGACGATTTTCCTTGTCGATCTCGAGCACCTGAACTTCGATTTCGCTTCCAACAGAAGTAAACTCGCTTGGGTGTTTCACTTTCTTTGTCCAGCTAAGGTCAGAGATGTGGATGAGGCCGTCTACGCCCTCTTCGATCTCAACGAATACGCCGAAGTTAGTGAAGTTGCGCACTTTTGCAGTGTGTTTGCTGCCGATAGCATACTTAGTCTCGATGTTTTCCCAAGGATCATTCTTGAGCTGCTTGATGCCAAGGCTCATCTTGCGGTCTTCGCGGTCGAGTGTAAGGATTACAGCTTCGATCTCGTCGCCAACCTTGAGGAAGTCCTGTGCGCTGCGAAGGTGCTGGCTCCAGCTCATTTCGCTTACGTGGATAAGACCTTCTACGCCCGGTTGTACCTCAACGAATGCACCGTAGTCAGCCATAACAACTACTTTACCCTTGATGTGGTCGCCAACTTTGAGGTTAGCGTCAAGGTTATCCCATGGGTGTGGCATGAGTTGCTTCAAGCCAAGAGCGATGCGCTTCTTCTCGTCGTCGAAGTCAAGGATAACGACCTTGATGTCCTGGTCGAGCTTAACTACCTCATGAGGATCGCTTACGCGGCCCCAGCTGAGGTCTGTGATGTGAATGAGGCCATCAACACCGCCGAGGTCGATGAATACGCCATAGTTGGTGATGTTCTTGACCTTGCCTTCGAGCACCTGTCCCTTCTCGAGCTTGGAGATGATCTCCTTCTTCTGAGCCTCGAGTTCGGCTTCGATGAGTGCCTTGTGGCTTACAACCACGTTCTTGTATTCCTGGTTGATCTTGACTACCTTGAATTCCATTGTCTTGTCGACGAATACATCGTAGTCGCGGATAGGACGAACGTCGATCTGGCTGCCGGGGAGGAATGCCTCGATGCCGAATACGTCGACGATCATACCGCCCTTGGTGCGGCTCTTGACGTAGCCCTTGATGATTTCGTCGTTTTCGAGAGCCTGGTTCACGCGATCCCAGCTGCGGGTCTGGCAGGCTTTCTTGTGAGAGAGGCGAAGCTGACCGTTCTTGTCCTCGAGATTTTCGATGAATACCTCTACTTCGTCGCCTTCCTTGAGGTCGGGGTTGTAGCGGAATTCGCTTACGGGGATGATAGCATCGCTCTTCATGCCGATGTCAACGCGTACTTCACGCTTTGAGATAGACTTTACGGTGCCGGTTACAACTTCGTTGTCTTTTGCTGTCTTGAGAGTCTCGTCGTA
>JAIDTL010000106.1 GCA_029060725.1 Muribaculaceae bacterium
ATCATGGCAAGTAATTTTAAAGTCCTCTCCGATTGGTATGCCATAGACAAATGGGATGTATATTTCGACGGAAGAAAGGTTTCCGGTGCTTCTGCCAATAATTTTGAAGTGTTGGGCTTTGGATACGCAAAAGACAAATGGAATGTATATTTTGATGGAGAGAAAATAAAGGGGGCTTCTCCGAATGGCTTTAAAGTGCTGCATGACGGATACGCAGAAGACAAATGGAATACTTATTATTGGGGAAAGAAGATATAATTCGATATCAATGAGCGATGATTTTTAATTACAAAAATATATTGAATATGCTTAACCGTATTGTATTCATCTTAATGTTATTGTTGACAATCAACAGTATGTCTGCCGACGAAAATGTTGTTTCTACATCTACAAATTCTTCTGATTCCATCATCAATCAAGAATCATCAAGCTATTTGATAAGCCGAAATCTTTTTGTGGAATTTGGAGGACCGTCATTTGGAGTGGGTATAGGTTATGATCAAAGATTCAGACCTAATTCTGTCTTTGGCTTCCGCACAGGGATATCATTTACAAATGGGACATGCGATAATGGCGGATGGTGGGGTGCCTACGATGGTTATTACAATGAAATTGATTTTACCGGAGTGACCCTCCCTTTAGAAGCTAATGCCATTATGGGAAAAAGAGCAAGCAAGTTTGAACTTGGAGTCGGAGCCACACCATGCATTCTTAAAAGGACTGAAACAAATTTCATAAACTGGAGTCATTACACTGTAGAAAGTGGAGTAAAGCTAAACATTTTCGGCACTCTCAACATTGGATATCGTCTTCAACGCAAGAGTGGATTCTTTCTACGGACGGGTATAACATTTATTATAGGAGATTTGAAATGCTCACCATTGGATGGTCTACTCCTTATCCCTAATCTTTCTTTAGGATATACGATTAGATAATCCCAAAGCCTCGTGATACTCCTTATATGTTTGACGCGCAAACAAGATACAATTATAATATTCACTTTGATCCCATGGCTTTCCTCAAGTCCAAGGGAGCAGTATTGACACTCCATACAATTATTTTGAGTATCTCTACAGTTATCTCTATGACCTTGGCATTACATTGTTTTAATCCACCAAGATGGGTATTAATCCTTTATCTTTAGTTTTTCGATGATCCAATCATCGAGAGTTCTCATTGTAGTTGAAAAATTTGCACCGATTAAAAATACAGTCCTTGAATCTGATTCAAATGGAATAGCATAACCTTTTTCATAAATCTGAGCTAAAGCATCTTCAGCAGTGCTGTCTATCTTAAACTCAAATACATACACGAAATCTAATGTGAATATCTGCATATCACACCTTCCCTTTGCTGAATGGATCTCGGTCCTGACTGTCAATCCCATCATTTTGGTTGCTATGGCCATCATGTTTTGGAAGTGTATCTCCTTGTCCTTTTCATATTCAGAGTTTGTATCAGCGAATAGACTCCTCATACTACGCATAAACTCTTATGGACATCCTTCATTAATATCACGGAGACATTTTCTAAGGTTGAAAGCAGGGTATCCATCCATTCCAAGGAAGAAATGATCTGCGAGAGAATTCCAAAACGATGTGTCTACCTCTTTATTGGGGAAACCAAGAAGATACTCCTGAGTATCATTGAAATATTCCTTAATAGTAAGATACCCTGACTGATACAACAGTGGTAAAAAATCTTTGCTTGTATCAGAAATGTTATTAAGTTGATCTTCTTTCCTTGTCTGCCCTTCTATTTTATCAAGTTTGTAATTATTCCTTAGTATCAAGCGAATAAGATAAGACGGAGAACCACTTCCATACCAAAAATTTTTCAATTCATTTTCATCAAATGCATTAATGACACTGAATGGATTATAGATGCCCTCTCCACGAGAAGCGAAATGATATCCATCATACATCAATTTAAACTTTTCCCATGCCTCTTCCTCCGAAATATCATGCTCTTCAGCAAAGGATGCTATAGGCAATTTGAAATATTGACGAAACTCGGTTTCCGAAATTCCACAGATCGCATTGTATTTCGGAATCATTGATATATCTTTTAGATTATTGAGACCGCTGAACACTGAAATTTTACCAAACTTAGTAATACCTGTAAGCATAGCAAATTTAATGTACCGATCCGATGCCTTGATTACAGAATAAAAACTACGAAGCTCTGATTTCATTTTTTCATGCAGTTGGGAATCATGCAAGCAATCGAGAAGTGGTTTGTCATACTCATCAATAAGTATGACCACCTTCCGTCCTGATTTTTCGTAGGCAAGTTCAATAAGCTCTTGAAACCGTTCAAAAACATTTTCATTGGTAGAAGAAATAGAATACTCCTTTTCAATTGAGTCCAAGCATCCTTTAATCCTATCCATCAGTCGAATAGTGTCGACATAATTAGCAGGGCTAAAATCAAATCTGAAAACCGGATAGCATATCCAATCTTTTTCGAGCTTTTCTATGGCAAGACCCTTGAATAATTCTTTTTCACCCTTAAAATATGCCTCAAGAGTTGACATCAGCAAGCTTTTGCCAAACCGTCTGGGACGACTTAAAAATACATATCGGTAATTATCAGTTAAGTCATACATCAAGTTTGTCTTATCTACATAAAACAACCCTTCAGTTATGATATCGCTGAAAGTCTGAATTCCGATCGGGTACTTTATCCTTGCCATAACGTTAATTTTTGATTAGAATGCAAAAATACTAAAATTTTACATGCAATGCAAAAATCCTTCATAATTATTTATTATTTATTCTGTTCGTCATTGCATTCTCATTTATTTCAAATCTGGAACTTGAGCAATTTAACAATCATTAATCAAATTGTTATACATTTATTATTTTTTAACGTCATTCTGCGTAAATATAAACTAAGGTGTATAAATACTTTGGGAAAAAAGAATTAACTTTGCGATTTCAATAAAAACTATCGTATCATGAAAACCAATTGGATATTTGTTACATGTCTCTTGATCGCATCTGCTCAAAGTCTTATAGCTTCAGACAATGTTATTATAAAATGGTACAGGTCATTTCAGTTTGATCTATGAACCGTTGCCCATGCAGACACAATCCATTACATTTGGGGAGGCTCCTGGAAGCTGGTTTAGCATTAAGGATATTCGTGTCAAACAAATGTAGATTAAAGATGCTTAAAAGTTTTTACTACTAATCAATTGAATATAATCATACTAAACTTAAATTAAACGTTATAGCCTTATGAATCTACGATATGGATTGCTGATTCCATTAGTGCTGATGATATCGTCTATCGTATCAGGTTGCTTTGCATACTCCGATGCAAAGCAAGTCATAACTGACGATTTGAATGAGGTAATGATGGCTTTGGCAAAAGAAAAGAGTAAATTGTGGACTCGGCAAGACACTATTGCCGCTTTGCAACACATGAATAAGGTTACACAGAAGCCAATAATATATCAGGCATTAGATCTTAATTTCAGAAATGCAGTCCTTAAAGATCCAGTTTATTATTCCCTTACATTAGTTGACAAGAAGAAGGTGTCTTCTAAAATACATGGTAACAAAATTGCTTCCGACTCAATAATGCTTGTGCCGGAAAAATCTATTGATGGATTGGCTATACAAGTACAAGGTTTTGCAGACTGCTCAATGGCATCAGTGTTTGCTGTATCAGACCAAACAGTGCCGGGGATGCTATTCTCACTGGCAATTCTATCATTTACAAGCTTTTGTTTATGGAGAAGAAATGATAACAGTCAATTGGCAACCGAACTTGTTGTTACGGTTCAGTCAAAGCCTACTCTTGACGGTATCAAACTTACTCCAATGCAAAGGCAGTTGACACAAATGCTGCTTGATGCTCCGGAGAATAAAGTTGATAAGACCACATTATGCACAGTCCTCTGGGGCAATAAAAGCAACGCTGAAGAGTCGCTTTATACTCTTGTGCGTCGCACCAAGTCTGCACTTGCAGAGAGCGGTATCGAAATAATATGCAATCGAGGAGAATCTTATCAGCTACATGTAAATAATTGAAATACTGAGTTGTCTGAATTTATCATATAAATGTCAGACAAAAGTCAGACAAATTTTGCTGTGTGGAGGAGCTTTTTTCACTTACTTTGCACTAAAAAATTGCAAAGTATGAAAAAGTTATTTATTATTATCTCGATGCATTTGGCTCTTCTGGCATATTCTCAGCAAGAATTAAAGCCAGATTACATTGACACTTCTCTTGATGGAGTGCCAGTCACTGCCGACACTCAGATTGGAGCAAACACCTTTGAATATAGGATTGTCTCAAATTCTGCTGATACGACTCTCAACGGCTATGACTGTATTATGTACGATTTGTCTGATGCAACAACATCATTTATCGGAACAATACAGAATGGCAAGATTGAAATCACAGGAAAAAGCAATCGGTCTTTTCCTGCTTTTATCGATGTCATGAGTAACAACAACGACAATCCTAAAAGATTCCAAATCAAACTTATTATAGAGCCGGGAACAATAACCGTAGATTGTAACGAACGTTTCCCTGTTTCCGGTGGGGATCTTAACCGAAAGTATAAAGATTATATTAACAAACTTAATAGCCTTGCAACAGATCCTGATTCCCAAAATAAAGTGTGGAAAGATGTTTTCAAGGAAAACTATGATAATGGACTCGGAGAATACGTTCTTATCAATGCCGGATTCAGTTGTTCGCCTAATGAGTGGGCTGATGCCATATCTCTTCTCGATGATGAAACCAAGGCAATGACAGGCATCAATAACATTACGGAAAGAATGGAAATTATAAAACATTCTTGGGTGGGTCAACCATTTATCGACCTCGAAGGAAAGTCCATTGATGGCAAGCCTGTCAAATTGTCTGATTTTGTTGGCAAAGGCAAATATGTAATAGCCGATTTTTGGGCAAGTTGGTGTGGAGGGTGCATTATTGAAGCAAGGGAGAGTCTATTGCCTTTGTATAATGAATACAAAGAAAATTCTGATGTGCAATTTATTGGGATAGCATTTGACGATGTTAAAGAGGCTGTAGAGAAACTAAAATTGCCATGGGAACAAATAATGTGCTGCGAAAATGCCATGCATATTTACTCCACTTATTCCATACCGGAGATCGTAATTTTCGCTCCGGATGGCACAATTCTCCACCGTCGCCTTCAAGGAAATGAAACAGCTAATAAACTTCATCAAATATTGGGACACTAAACGAACCCTAAAATTTTCATAATATTTGGATTTTTCCTAATAATTTTATAATTTTGTAGTTAGAAATCATACGATTTATGATTATTTATTAAGATATTGAAGCTTCATGAATAAATTGTTCAAGTTCGACAAGTCTGTTAATTCTCTTCTGTATGCCTTGCAGAAATTAGGGAATAAGACAGATATGCATAAGCTTTGCAAAATTCTCTATTTTGCTGACCAAAAACATTTATCTCAATATGGCAGAAGCATAACAGGTGACACTTACATAGCTATGCAATTTGGTCCTGTACCTTCCTGTGTCGATGATATTCTGAAGGCATTGAGAGGTGATAGTTTCTTTTCATCAAGCAAAGAGATTGAACCATTAAGGAAATCAATTATATTTGAAAACAGATTTATTGTTAGGTCATTGCAAGCCCCGGATATGGAGGAATTGTCCGTATCTGACATAAAATGTCTTGACTATGCCATAGATTTATGTAAGGACAAGAATTTTGAGCAGCTTACACGATTATCCCATGGATTAGCTTGGAGTAATACACAGCGGGACCGAACAATTTCCATTAAGGACATACTTCGTGAAGCTGGAGACGAAGAAGCGTATATTGAGTATATAGCGGACAATTTGAATCTTCAAACAGCTTTTTTATAATGGATTTGCCCTTAGAATTATTACAAAGCTATGCAATACCAATTGCGTAGAAAAGACTATGATTTCTTGCGATATGATTCTTTTTTAGGTGCAAATGAACTACAAACCCGGTCAATATCCAGTTTAGCTAATTCAATGAAAGATGGACAAACATATATAGTAGGGAAACTCACAGAATATGATTTAAACTCAGTATTGGACGCTTGCCGAAGATGTGATTTTTGAATCTATTTTTCACTCAAGTTTCTTATTTAGCTATCTATTGCTATTTAATGTATTGAATCTCAAGCATCGGAGTAGAGAGAAAATTTTCCCAATCCGAAACTTGAGTTAATTTTTGTTTCAAAATTTAAAGTGAAGACCAAAATATGAAAAAGATTTTGGTAAATGAATAGGACTTTTTGTATTCTTTTTCGTCTTTACTATAGTAATTACAAAAATATATTGAATATGCTTAACCGTTTTGTTTTCATCTTAATGTTATTGTTGACAATCAACAGTATGTCTGCCGACGAAAATGTTGTTTCTACTTCTACAAATTCTTCTGATTCCATCATCAATCAAGAATCATCAAGCTATTTGATAAGCCGAAATCTTTTTGTGGAATT
>JAIDTL010000107.1 GCA_029060725.1 Muribaculaceae bacterium
GATTCAATCCATCTGCTTCCATGGACGTCCCACATGTAGAATGGAGTGGTGAAGTTTGCGATCATTTGCGGATAACAAATGGCGACACGGCAGCTATCCTCCTCCACGATTGCTCCTATGTCGATAGGATTGCAGTCTATATTTAAGAGTTCCTCACCCTGTCCGAGCGATTGCTTTACATCAGAGACTCCCCTTATGCTGGTAGGCGAATACCCTTGAGGCATAGTAATGTATACGTCATGCTGCTTAAGAAACTCCACATAATCGTTATAAGCCTTCCCCGTATCCTTATAATCCATAGGATTTACAATCACTCCCTGCGCCGCGAACGAAGCAAAAAGAAGTATCGAAATAGTTATTACCAGTTGTTTCATAATTAATCTTTTTTTGTTTTTGTTTAGTAATAAAGGGCACTCCGTGCCCGTCCACGCGTGGATGAGGTAATCAAAGCATTGAAACTCTGCCCCTTTGCGCCTTTGCGTGATATTTTTAGAGATCGTGAAAGTTAAGTAATTTATCATTAATCATTGGCTTAAAGCATTGACAAGAACAGCTCTCTGTCCTTAGCCTTATGTTCTTCGATATGCTTTTTGATGCGGTGACGCATCGTGCGTGCTGCTCCCGTAGATTTCAGCTCGAGTATAGTCGTTATCGACTGTATCGAGAAGTCGGCAAATGATAGCATCGCGAAGCGGTAGTTACGTTCTGTCATACCCGGATACTGCTCCCGGAAGCGCGACATGATATTGTCGAAATAGTCGTTCACAAAACTCTCGATTCCCGCGATTGTCTCGTCGCTATGGAGCGTTGAGACGAGTCGTGTGACGTTCTTGCCTAATATAGCATATCCGTCGCTCGTCTCCGGTACGCAGCTCGAAATCTCGCATAGCGAGTTGATGATCGCGTAGTGGCGTGGCGTCTGCTTTTTCTCGGCAGAAGACTCATGTACGGCTGCCGCATCTGCGTTATGTCTGTCGATTATCTTCTGAAGTCTGTCTATGTCGGAGACGAGTGTTTCGCTCTGGTCCGCTTTCTCTTTCAGGCGACGTCGGTAGAAGACAGTGACAGCAATTATGAGGGCTACAAGGAGTATCGCGATAACTGCAGCCATCCACATTATCCGGCGAGTCGTGCCGAGTTCCTCATGCCGTCGTTCAGACTGCTCTTTATAGTAATCGCTTACGATGGATGTATAAGGATGTGTCAGCAAATGCTGGCGTGAATCAACAAACTTTCCGTAGTATCGGTTGAAAGCCTCGTAGGCGGTGTAATAATCATGGAGTCCAGCCGCCAATATTGCTTCGCTGAGGTCCAATTCTGCTGTGTCTGTCGGCTCAAACATATACACTCTTGCCTCTTCAAGAGCTTTCTCTGCCGAACCGAAATCCTCCATTGCGCAGAAGATACGTGCTTTCTTCGACCATTCCGTCGATGTCAGCTCGTATGCGAACATCTCTACGGAGTCAAGATGGTTGATTGCCGCCTGGTATTCCTTACGGTTGAGTCTGGCATTTGCCATTGCTCGGTGATAGGCGGCGTTGAATGCCGGAGCATCCTTCATCTCCGGATTGAGACGTGCGGATGCGAGCACCATGAGTGCGCTGTCTGTTCGGTTGAGGGAGATCAGGGCTTCTGCGAGCGATAATTGTTCCCCGATTGCATGCACAGGTTTCTTGGAAAGCTCAAAATAATGTCTTGCCGAGTCGGCATACTCGAGATGCTTCGACTCCACCAACAGCGAACGGTAGATATCCGCCTGCTCACGGTATGCCATACCGCTGTAGAAATCATCGCCGGCAGCGCTTGCCTTCTTCGCCGCCTCAATCAGCGAGATCAAGGCAGCGGCATAGTCTTTGTTATACCCGTGGATCACCCCATTATAATACAGCGCCTGTATCTCGAGGCTGTCGCCGCGCCCTCTGAAATAATCCGCCGCCATCTCTGTCAGCGAGTCATTGTGGAAGCGTTTCAATGCTTTCTCGCTGGCTTTGGCGAGCAGCACGGCATGCCATGCTTGGGTCTCCGGGTCTGCGTCCTGGCTATCGAGCTGCTCCAGAATCTTCAGTGCGGAATCCGGTTGCTCGTTCACCAACCGATCAGCCTCTTGGAGAGCCTCACGAGCGTTTCTGTGGACGCATCCGGCTGCCATCAGTGCTATTATCAATGTGAATGCAATCGTTGTTTTCATGGTTGCAAAATTAGATAAAAAAGCTCTTTTATGCAAATTTCATCGCATCACACGGCATTACATCCATTAATTTCTACTCGATGATAAATATCTGTAGATTAATTATTAAAAGAATTGACCCAATAAATATTTCATTACAATGCATTATCAAGCAAAACACGCCCTTGGCCTATAGCCAAAGGCGTGTCATAGAACAGGATTTTTTTACGTTTTTTTACTTCACTATGAGCTTATGTACTGATGCAGGATGTCCGGATGTTGCTACCGACACAATATATACTCCTGGTTGGGAGACTGTGACAAGGCCTGTATCTGTGACAGTCTTTTTTGCAAGAAGCGTACCGTCGATATCGCTTACCGATACGGTAGCATTGCCATCAACCTTGACTCCTATCTTTCCGTCGGCGTCATATACCCTGGCCTGCGTGGCATACGTGAATCCTATGCCTGCTTCGTCTGCCGTAAGGAACTTAAATAGCACCGGATTCTTCTTATCAGTATAGATATACGAACCTACATTCCTACTGTCGACGCCAAAATAATCAGTGCTCCCTTTCCACATTCCGCGCATGTTATATCCTCCGTTGGCTTTCTCTATTTGCACAGACTTTGCCGTCGCCGGCTCATTGCCCGCAAGTCCCACTCTCCAGTAGTTGTCACCTTCGGCCATATACCCGTCGCCAGTGCGTAGGCTGAAGAAAGATGTAAAGTGGTCCTTAAGCTTTGGAGTAAACTGATAAGAGGGATTTGTGATATCAAGTTCTCCTAAACGAAAACTGCCGTCAGCGCCGTTCGTATCGCTGTGAAGGAATAATCCCGATTCAGCTTCCTGAAGATAGTAGACTGTAGATGGTTCGAATATCTTTGTACCTGACGCATCCGATATAGGTTCTGTCTTTTTTAATGTAAGGATTCCAAGTTCTGCAGCTGAAGACCATGCATTGTTGTTCACCTCTGAAAGAGCTATGAGCCTGAAATATCTTGCATTGACAGGCGAAGGAAGTTCTACGATTTGCTCTCCTGCTATGTCCTTGAATGTGCCGGTGGCAGCGGGAGCACCCCAAATTTCAGGATTGTTGCCAAAATATACCTCGAATTCCTTCACTCGTCCATTGCTCATGTCGCCTCGTCCTTCATATACAAAGGCTGTCACTTCGTAAGTATCGTGCATATCGATGATTATCTCGTGAGGACAAGATGTCTGGTTGCTGCCGTAGCTCGTGTGCCAGATAGTGGAGGAATTATTGTCGATAGCGTTTCTTGCATCCTCGCCCCCTCCTTGGTTGCTGTCTACGCGATATACGCTCCATTTGCTTTTGTCTACAAACATTTCTATATCCGCGTCTGTCACAAGGCTGCGTGCCATACCTTCCTTTTCTGAATATGCCATCACGTATCCTCCTTCAGAAAGAGTGAAGGGTGCTGTATATACTTGGAAAGTTACACCATTATCAAGGCTGTAGCTGATTGTAGCCCCTTCAGTAGAAGTAGTAAGTGTGACAACTCCCTTTTCGGCAGAGATTACTACAGGCTGGCATTGTGGACTTGCCACGCGAGCCATTTCAACGAGTTCGCTATCGCTGAGCTTGGTGCTGATCGGCAACAATATGAAATCGAAAGCGGTAGTCTGTGAGCGCAGTTCATATTTGTCGAGCACGTCAGGACCGCAGCTTGCATTTCCCAAAGCACGCATATCTGCGTCGAGGCATACTACAGTCTTATCTGTGAATTTCATCTCATACGGATGCTTGGCCCGATTCTGACCGGTAATGTTGTCGCCGGCGCGGTAGTGGCTTGCAGTAGCCGACATCTGGCTCGGAGCAACTACCATCAGTCCGCTGTCATTGCCGTCAGTCAATGTCAGGAAGCGGACTTCTTCCTTGTTCCCGGTCTCTTGCGGCAAGATATATGATGTCCATTGGTCTGTGACAGTGCTGTGGTAAAGACCCGGGAAGCAAGATTCCTTACGGTCTCGGTAGTTTTCCCAAGGACCACGGCCAAACCATGTGAACTGTTCATAATCTTTCGGCATATCGAAAGTGAAACCGAGACGTGGTATTATCACATTCTTCCTCGAAGGCGTGATAATTGAGCTTACTATTATTGCGCCATCGGGCATCACTGTGTAAGACATCTGAGTCTTGAACGACATCGGAGAGCTGCCATCTCCTTTATAATTGTTGGTTACTGTGAGTGTCACGCTGCCGTTGTCGTTTTCGGTTGTAGTCCATTTGCCGGGGGTCACTTTCAGATTGCGGAGTCCAAGACTTTCCCATGTGCCCTTCTGGCGTCCGTCGTTGTCGGTAGGCAGACGGAAGGCATTCAGTTTGATTGTCTTGTCAATAATTTTGTTCTCTCCAAGCGAGTATGTGGAAAGCTGTCCGGAAGCCTTGGAAAAAACTGCCTTGAATGCAGGAGTGCTGAGTGTATAGCTGTTGTTGCTTTCCTCGATTTCGATTTTGTCGTCAGCTTTGGCTATATACGTATCCTTACGTATGGCGTCGCGCAGTCTGAACTGCTCGGAAGCAACCTCATAGCCAGCTTCAGCCCAAGGAGTTTCATTTTTATTAGTCACGGAGAAGCGTACGAAATATTCCGCTCCTTCAGCCGGGGTAGCAGGAAGAAGATTGGAGAGCGTGAAGTTTTGCGACTTTCCTCCTTTCACATCAATATTGTCTACAGTCCCTTTGCTTATCTCGATACCGTCTTCAAGCACAGTATAGCTTATATCATATCCGGAAAGGTCGCGGAAAGCCTGTTTATTCTTGATCTCAAACTCATATTTGAGGCTGTCTTTCATGATGAAGTCTGCCGGTTGGTAGATCTTCTTCACGTTGAGGGCTTTTGCGGAATATGAGCAGTCCGGGAATACCACACCGTTGATGCAGAAGTTTCCGTCGTTGGGATTGTCGCCGAAATCGCCGCCGTATGCCCAGTATGTCTCATCAGGTTTTTCCGGAACGGGCATCTTGAGTCCCTGGTCTTTCCAGTCCCAAATGAATTCGCCTGCCAGTGCAGGATATTTCTCATAAAGGTCGAAGAACTCTCGCTGGTTGCCCATCGAATTGCCCATCGAGTGGGTGTTCTCACACTGAAGGTGAGGCTTCACTTTCTGTCCGCTGTTAGCCTGGTTCTGGCGGTCTCGTCCTATGCTTTCCATCCATTCGATACCGCCATACATTGTGCTCGACACGTCGGCATAGTCGCTGTTTCCTTCATAATGTGTAAGGCGAGTCTTGTCAAGATTCTTGATGGCTGTGGATACAGCCTTGAAGTTAGGACCGTTGCCCGACTCATTGCCGAACGACCATATTATGATGCTCGGATGATTGCGCATCCATAGCACATGGTTCTCATTACGCTCCACCATAGCGTCCTTGAAAGCATCTACACTTGAAAGCTTTGTATTGGCGTGGCATTCCACGTCCGCCTCGGCTATCATATAGAGACCATACTTATCGCAGAGATCGTAGAAATAAGGATTGTTGGGATAGTGACTTGTGCGCACGGCGTTGATGTTGAGGCTCTTCATTGTCATTACGTCCTTCTCCATCTCCTCACGCGGCACTGTGCGTCCGTATTCTCCACTGAAATCGTGGCGGTTTACACCATGAATGAGAAGAGGTTGTCCGTTGATCAGTATCTCACCTTTCTTTCCAATCTCGATTTGGCGGAATCCGAGTTTATGACCGCGCACGTCGATATCATTGCCCGATTCGTCTGTAAGAGTTAGAGAGAGATCATATAGATTCGGCTCTTCAGCGTTCCAGAGCCTTGGACTGCTGACGGGGATGGAAAGATTGTAATTTCCAGTTTTGCTTACGGCAACTGTCTTTTCAGCCAATACCGTTCCATTGTCCATTATCTTGGCTGTAAGGTTGCCGTTGATGGGAGCTCCCTCAATGGTTGTCTCTATGTCTACCGTAGAGTTGGTGTAGTTGTCGGTAAGAGTAGTTTTGGCGAAATAGTCGCGTATTTGTGTCTTCGGCGCTGACCAGAGGAACACATCGCGAGTGATGCCTGTCATTCGCCAGTAGTCCTGACATTCAAGGAAAGAACCACTTGTGAACCGGTACACTTGCACTGCGATTGTATTCTCTCCATCCTGAAGAAGATCAGTGATCTTGAATTCTGAAGGAAGATAAGAATCCTCGGCATATCCGGCAAATTTCCCGTTTACCCACACGTAATAGCCGTGTCCGGCACCGTTGAATCTCACATAGACATCCCTGCCGTCCCACTCCTTGGGAACCGTAAACGAGCGTCGGTAGCTTCCGACAGGATTTTTCATATTCTCGTTGTATGTGAACCATCCCGGACGGTTTGCCATAACGCTGTATGTCTTTTCATCGTAGCTGAACGGATATGCCACGTTGCAATATAGGGGCTTGTCCCATTTCTTGTCGTTTCGCACCCCATAGACCTGCCATGCAGCCGGCACGTTGATATCATCCCATCCGTCGACTGAATACTCAGGAGCTTCAAAACCCGCAGGATTCTTCGTAGGATCAGCCACCCATTTAAATTTCCACACTCCATTGAGTGATTTATAATAGGGAGACTGTTCTATTTCTGTTGAATTTACTGCAGAAGCATCAGCAAGCGGAATGCCAAGCGTATGAGCACGTTCTCGGTTTAGGTGAGTGACGCTTACGTCGTCCCACTCCTTGTAAGTCTGAGCGTATATCGAGGCAAATCCGGTTGCCACGACAACTGCCCCCAAAGAAAGATTTCTTTTCATGGTAAAATAATTCAAGGGTGTTTTTTGATAAATAATCTTTTGCTGATGCAAATATACGAATAAAATATTCATTTTGCAAGCATTTCCCTCAAAAAATATTCCACACAAACATTTTCCCATCTGCCATCCCTTCCATGCGTCAGCCGATGTTATTCTTCTTCGGCGAGGCCGTCAAAGTCTTCGGGGAGTTCTCCGAAGCGGCCGTTACGGAGGTCGTCGATCCATTGCATCCAATCCTGTTCCTTATTGTTTTCTGCAAACATATCTTCTATGCTGTCCATATCAAAATCAGGATTGATCCACGAAGAGCCACCCCCGGCAGCTACATCAGCCTCTATCGCCTCCATCAATTTTCTGAAGTCTTCAGCGTTGTCAATACGTTGTACTGCAAATCCGTCACCGAATACTCGCTGGTTGGCTACTCCTTGATTTTTCTTATCATCTCTAAATAGATTGTCAATCTCCGTCAAGGCTTTGTCATGCTCTACGATGTCAGGATTTTCTGATCTCAGAAACGAATGTAGCTCGCTTTTATAAGCTGCCGAATAAAACTCATTTTCATCATCCTCAAGATATCCATCATGGTCGAATGTATCATCACACACACCGACATACTTATCATCGTCGTGAGGAGTATGGAGAATGTCTCTCCAATTTGCCACTCTCTTCATTATCTTGGTCATGTCTGCATATACATTCCCCTTACGGTCTACCTTGCACATGCTTAGCACCGGATAGAGAAAATCATAATCTCCTCTCCATCCTCCATCAGAAATCGAGAGTGTGCCGGTCCATCTTCCGTTGACTTCAAGATAGGGGAGTCGCTCGATTCCATTCTCTTCAATGTAGTCAGTAATAGTCTTGTGAATGCGCTCGCCCAGGTCGGGAGTATCAAGAGCCGCATATTTAGCGATTAGTTTTGTACGTGCCATAGATTTTGTTCAAAGTGTTATCCGATGCAAAAATAGCAATATTTGACCATATATCCAAAAAAAGAAAACTCTTTATCAAAAAATTTTTGTATTTTTGCAACGTAAAATCTAACAACTAATATTAACAAACTAATTTCATGAAAAAGTATGCTTTAAGTGTGCTGTGGCTGATGATACTGTTTTTAACAGGAATGTCGGCTTTTGCATCTGAAAATGAGAGGGCCCATGTAGAGTCCGTTCGTTTTTGGGACCTTACACAAGGTCAGAATCACGCTGAAGAAGTGAAAAATTGTGACTATTGGAGCGAGAGTAGTAAGGGACGCTATTCTTTGGCTAAGGCTATCGACAATAAGGAGTTGCCTTCTAATAAAGGTGGTGCCTTGACAGGCCTGGAGGGTCTCTATTTTACTGTAGGGTCCGGTGCAGTCTACGGTATATATCAGAATTTCTGCTTCCAAAATGGGTCTATGACTGTCCGTATTCCGGATTGTGGAGCGAATGATGAGCTTATCATCGACTTTAGTGGAGCCGGAGGGGAGGCAACTGTCTCTTCAGAGAATATTCTTAAGGATCTTAAGATGGATGCCAGCATCAGTAAGCAGTGTGATGAGTCGAAAATATCAACACGTGTGAAAGAAGATGGTGATGTTATTCTGAAAATGAGTTGCGGCAAGGGTTTCCGTCTTTATGGAATCACTGTTAACCCGTATATAAAGAAAGAGCGTCATTTCACTGACTTCCTGATTGATTTTACAAGCAATCCTTACACTGTAGTGAAACCGGCAGACGGAATCCTACCTGAAGGTGTGACTGTCGATGGCTCTTGGCATGATGATCAGCATGGCTATAATTCTTCAGTGGTCACAGTTCCCGTTGATGGTGCTGTAAGGATCACCTTTGGTAATTGCACCTACAACGGTCATGGAGCCACTATCAAGAAAGGAAATGACGTATTGGCTGAGTTAGCTTGCGTTGGCGATTGCAATGGGACTACATCATGGATCTACAATAGCGATGATGAAGCAGTGCTGACCATCATCACTCCATCATATTGCCCGTCGCTATCTGTGGAAGCCTGTGATTTTATCCCTGATGTGACCGTATCATACTACAATACCGATGGTTCGCTAATCGGAACCGATAAGATGGCCGGTGGCGCGACTCTCAATTATAAGTATAGTGTCAACGACGTGGCTGTTCCTGCCGGAGAGGCATTCCGCGGATGGTTTGCCTCCACAAAGTCAACAGCAGAAAAAGTTGCAGAAGGGACTTCTATTCAGATGGATACTGATCTTTTTGCTCGAGCTACTAAGATTGAGGAACCGACTTATACATCCCGCTTCATTTATGACCTTACAAAACCTTATTTCTATGTAGAGGATCACGAAGCCATAGAGATTGACGGAAAGTATTATAACAACCACGGTTGGCTACTAAACAACGGTGGCGCTATCAAGGTGAAAGTTGCCGGCAAAGCATGCCTTTCTGTAGGTTGCTGCTTATACTCAGCTGAATCAACAGCTGTCGTGACAAACGAAGCCGGAGAAACAGTGGCTGAGTTCCCTGTAAAAGCTGCGAGTGATGGTGGAGAACAAACATTCCAATATGATGGAGATGCAGGCTGGCTGACAATCACTTTCCCAAGTGGTGCTTATATTCACACCGTGACTGTATCTAATGTAGTGGATTTCGTTTCATACGACGAATCGACCGGTTACTATGTGATTCCTGCAGGCGATGTCACAAGTTTCCTTCTTGCCTTGGAATCTGCTTCTACTAAAGACGGAGCTAAGATCTTCCTCCCTAATGGAACTTACGATCTCGGCACGACCACTCTTACGCCTGTCAACGGAAAGAATATCTCAATCATAGGAGAATCGGCAAAAGGAACTGTAATCTTGAATTATCCACCTCTTGATGCTGAAGGAATAAGCGTGACCGCAACATTACTCAACCGGTCTGAAAATCTCTACTTGCAAGATCTTACCCTGAGAAATGCAATGCCTTTCGATGGTAAGGCTGCAGCCGGACGTGCAGTGACGCTTCAGGATAAAGGAAAGAAGACAATCTGCAAGAACGTAATTCTCGAGTCACATCAAGATACATATTACAGCAATAACAATTCTACATATTTCTATTTTGAAGACGGAGAGATTCATGGTGTTGTAGACTATGTATGTGGCGGGGGTGATGTATATTTCAACCGTGTTAAGTTTGTCAACGAGGCAGTAAAGAATGCAACGATTGCGGCTCCCAACGGAGCTAAGAAATTAGGATATGTGATGAATAATTGCACTATTGAGACTCTTTGCTCTACATTCAATTTCGGACGTTCTTGGGGTACATATTCCGGTCTTGCATGGCTTAACACCACAATCAATCAGCCATCAAAACTGGTTGCTTCTCGCTTCACCACTAAGGGTATGAATTGCTCGGCTGATAAGTTTGTAGAGTATAATTCAATGGATTCTCAAGGCAACCGCATATCACCCTCTTCCAATAAATTGACCTTCACCCACGCATCAGGCGACAAGCAATATGAGACAATTCTCACCGACGAGCAAGCCGCTGAATATGCTATCGACAAAGTCTTCCCTGATTGGGATCCTGAAGCAATAGCTTCACAGGCAGTATATACAGAAAATGAGGATCTTACAGGTAATGTTTATTTGGTAGACGGAAAGATTTATGCTGGTGAACTTCCGGTTGGCAACAATCTTAAAGTGCGTAAAGCAAATGGCCGCGGTGGTTTCGGTCCCGTTGTAGAAGTATCGACTACAGGCATACAGGGTCTTGAAGCAGAAGCTGATGATGTAGTTAGCTCACAATATTTCAATCTTCAGGGTATGCCTGTAGACAAGTCATACGAAGGTGCTGTCATTAAAGTGAAGACGCTAACGAATGGCAAGAAGATAGCTGTGAAGATAATAAAGTGATCGATCCATTTTCACATAAAATAAGGGTCGGCTGTGTAATACAGCCGGCCCTTGTTTTATAGTTGATCACCACTGTTTGTCAGACTGGAAGATCAGTAAGTGTCATTTTAAGATAACTTTCTTGGTGACGTTGCCTTGGCGGAAGATATATATACCCTTGCTGAGATTCGATGGTGAAGTACTAAGGTGGCGTCCTGCAGTGTCGTATATTTCGCAAGGAGCATTGGGGTCAAATTCAGCTTTAAGCTCATCTACTGCAAGAGGCTCTGTAGAAAGGATAGGATTGATCACTACTTTGCTTCCTTCAGGCATTTCTAATGTCAATATCTCAGTCTGGTAGGTAGATGTAGAAGTCTGTCCGCCGGAAGTAACAGCTACTTCCCAACCGTTGACGTAAAGTCCATCTGATTCAGATACAGACTCCACGGTCAGTTCTCGTCCGGGGAAGAATTTCCCGTCAAATTCAGATGCTGTCAGTGGGATACCGTTAATAATCAGATTGCGTGCGGAGCCGCTTCCTTTGGCGATGGTCAGGGCAACCGGCTTGTTCAGTTTAAAGAAATCGGAAAGATGAACATAAAAGAAGTTCCATCTGTCTTTTGCCCAGTTCTTCCCGTACTCAATCTCTTGGCTATGGTTAGGCCACCATGGGTTGATTAGATCGCGGTGGAATTTATATTCAGTCTTTATTTCATTATATCTTTTATCAATGCGCCCGTTGACCACTTCCGGACGAAGGAAATCTCCCATATATACGGCACAGCGGTCGATAAACATATCCTTGAATTCCTGGGTGTCAAGAAGGCGACGGAATAGTCGGGTGGCATCGGCTGTGTTTGCCCAATTATTGCGGTTATTGTCATAGCCAGGTGTTGTGATCCAATTCAGTGTCTTGTATGTAGCCCTCTGGCCATATAGTCCCAATCCGAAATCTGTGTCCTTAGATATCCAACGCCATTTGCCGCCGTCAGCTATGGGGCGCCACATTACGATATTGTTACCCGGAAAGTCTTCATTGTCGAAGTAAACACCCATAATCATGAGGTTGCAGAATTCGCCTGTGTCCATAAGAGCATCGAATTCAGAAAATGAATGACCCTTTTCAGTATAGAAATCCTTGAAGGCATTGAAATTGTCCATGCTTCCTTCCTTGAGTTCCTCCCAATTCTCAAGTATGTCGATATCTTCGAGCCCGTCGTAATATGAATATACGTAATCTTCGTTGCTACGAGGACGTATGTTGAGGATTCCTTTGTATACGCCATTGATATATAGAATCACGGGGCGGGATGGTTGCCAGTCTATGTCGCAGTTCATTCCCATGCTCTGCTGAATAATGGCATCTCGCATATACATGGAGTCGAAGTCATTGCCACAGTTTCGCATCTCAAACGATTTGAATTCCTCAATGCCGGGAGTCTGATCGGGGAAGAACTCATAGTTGAAGCGTTTTTCTCCGAAACGCTTGTTGGCGTACACAGCAAGCGACTTAAGCGCGTTGCCACGGGTCGCACCCCCTTTGACACGTGTTTCGCAAAGCTGGTTGATGCTGCTTGGAGTTCCGAATCCTTCAAAATATTCATAATTTATTGGGCGTCGCCAGTCATATTCATAATTGGGAGTGCCATTGGTGTAAGTACCCTGTACGTAGATACCCAATTTATTGTCATAGAAGTAATCATTGTTTGTGACAATTGATACTACAGGGAGAGAGACTTCTCTTGGATGTTTGATGTAGGAGTGAGTAGTGGAGCGTGGAGAAAGATATCCATCGCAGAAAAGTTTTGCCCTAATTGCCTTCGATGCTTGAATTTTGATGGGAGTTGAGTATTTAAAGCTTTTCTCTGTAGGTTCTTTGCCATCAATGGTATATCTAATTACGGTCCCTTCAGGAGCATCGTCCGGCAACGAGAGAGTAAGTGTGATTGCTTCAGTAAATACTTTTCCTTTTACATCGAATATTGGGTCTCCGAGAATATTCTTGCAGACAGAGCCGCAGTTAGAGGCTCCTGGAGTGGGAACAGCCTGGTAGCCCCAGTCATCGGCATTGTCAGTCACACGGCCGTATGCAATATTAGGAGCAGGTTGCTTTTTGAGTCCTTCGAGTTTGTCTATTATCTCATCATTCTTGAAGAGATATACAGCTCCATCTTTGCCTGATTCAAGTCGGAAATCTGTGTGCCGATCTTGATCTGCTTTGTCGCAATATATCACGATATGTTCACCGGCATGAATAGTGAGGGCAGGGAGTTGATAAGCCTTCTTCACTTTATCTTTGACTCCAAGCTTGTAGTCAGCAAGATTTTCATCATTTGGACCCGGATTATAGAGTTCCACCCAAGAATCGGGGAATTCATTTAAATCATCCATAATGCAATCTATATTAGACTGCATGATCTCATTAATTACTAAATCCGCGGAAACGGTCGAAGTTCCGGCTAAAGTAATAGCAGAGACAATCAGATAGCGGTAGATGTTACGCATGTAATTTTGGTATTAGAGTTAAGAAAAGAAAACGCAAAGATAATAAAAAAATACCAAAACTCTATATTTAAAAAGCCAAGAATCCAAAATTTTATAAGCCCAACTACCCCAATAAGACCAATCCGACCAATAAGACTAATTGGACTAATAAGACCAATTAGACCAATTAGACTAATAAGACCAATTAGACTAATAAGACCAATTAGACTAAATAAAAAAGCCAGAATCTTTCGATCCTGGCTTTCTAAGGCGGCGATTACCTACTCTCCCGCTTTCGCAGTACCATCGGCGTTACAAGGTTTAACTTCTCTGTTC
>JAIDTL010000108.1 GCA_029060725.1 Muribaculaceae bacterium
TTGGCGCAGTTGAATATGAATTTAGCTCCACAGGCTATCGAACAAAACTTTCCAATAATCAGTCGATCATGGTTTATCGGGTAATGATACAGTACATTATTCTTCTCGAATAGACGAGGATCTGATACAAAATCGTTGTAGATTGTATAATCACCTACCTCAATCGACAGGTCTTTGACAACTGCGTTCAAATAAACGGTTTGGGTGTCACCCTTACGGGGATATATCTTATTCATCATATCTTATTATTTCTTGAATTATATAGTTTTAAGTAAATTAAAGATTGAATACCGAGCATAATCACATACAGGTACTCTACGCTCCAATAAGTTGCCAAATTGACATTGAGATTACCTAATCCCCATAAGCAGAATAAATAGGCAATAGTAGTGATCACTTGAAAAATGAATACGGTCTTTGTTGCACCGATACCAGTCACTGCATTCAGATAAACATAACCCGGCAGCGCGAAGAAGTAATTCAAAAGCATGACCATATACGGTTGCTGTGCGAGTTGCCTGACAACTGGATTTTCGGTATATGCCCCTATTATGAACTGATGCAGAAGTAACGCAACAGCAATCAGTGGAAAACCTATATAAAGTCCCAATCGGATTATCTTTTGACAAAGTGGGAAAACAGCATTTCTTTCCCCGGCACCCATTAAATTGCTTACCAATGAGCTTGTGACAGCCGCCAACGCGGTGACTATAACAGAGAATAAAGCGGAAACACTTCTTACAATATTTGATACTGCCAATTCGATTTCTCCCAATCCCTCAATAGCGATAAAGAACAAAAACCAGATAGCTACGCTTGTAAAAAACTGGAGCATACTCCAGACGGAAACAGAAAACACCTCTTTTAGTATTCGTATGTCTATATGCCAAGATAAGCCATACATTCGTTTCCTTACACAACGAAGCATATAGCTGACCAATATCAACAGTGAACATAATTCTGCAAATGAAGATCCGATTGCTGCCCCTGATATACCCATTTCATATCTGAAAATCAAGAGCCAGTTAATGAGAATGTTCACCAATACGGCAGTCACAGCTGCCAAATTCAGAGGTTTTGTTTGGGTGATACCGACTAAAAATGAACGGATGGCAAGGAACGGAAAAGAGAACAACAGTCCTATTATTCGCCAATCCAGATATTGTATAACTGTGTTATAAACATCGGTAGAGGCAATTAGATACCTCAAAAAGATAGGAGAAAAAATCTTTGACAACAGATAAAGTAATGACGCAAGTATCAGCAAGAAAAACAAGCCCTGAAAGAACGTTTTTCCAGTTTCTTCGTATTTTTGTTCACCATTACGTCGTGCAATTACAACCTGTAGCCCTACGCTGAACCCTAAGCCAAGCATATATATTGCCAAGAACCATATTCCGGCAAGTGCGGATGCGCCAAGTTCTATCTCACCGACATGCCCCAAGAACAAGGCATCGGTTATATTTATCAGTTGTTCAATGAGAAAGCTCATCATCACAGGGAATGTGATGAGCCATATTTTTTTATAACTATAGTTCACTTGTTCAAATCAATATGATAAGATGCAATAAGCCACACCACAACATGCGGTGCAACGCTGCTTAATGTATCATGAAATGTAAATGGGAATATATGGCAAAGCAATAAAGGGCAGGCTTTAATAAGCCTACCTATTGCTGAATAGCATTAGTTGGGATTGCTATTCGTTGAGTGTAGCTATATGCACAACTGCCATTTCATATTGTTGAACTGTGCTGTATTTTCTATTTGTTTCGCAAAGTTAATCATTTTCTATGAGTTAGCAAAATAATTCCTTCCTGAGAGAATAATTTTGATACATAAATGAGGAAAGTCATGTGACCTTCCTCACCAATGTGAAGTTGAGTTGGCTTAGTTCTCTCCATAAAGCCCAATCCGATTGCCTACCGGGTCTTCGATAATTGCGAAGTACCCCCAGCCCTCAACCTGAATCTTAGTTTTAGGAGTGATGAGTGTTGCGCCGTTTGCAGTGGCTTTCTTCACATCTCCTTCAAGGTCGTCGGTTGCAAAATAAACCAACACACCTCCGTTGGATGGAATGAAGCCGTTAAAAGAGGGAGCGGAGGAGATAGAACCTATACTCTTACCATCCTTCATGAAACACGCCATTTTCTCGTCACCGAACTCGGACAATGCGAGTTGTTCTCCAAACAGAGTCTGGTAGAACGCCACCGACTTATTGAAGTCATTGGTGGGAATTTCAAAAAATGCTATCATACTTTTGGGTTGTTTGTTAAACACACCGCAAAATTACTATGAGGGTGTTAGTGTGGATAGTAGAAAATGGACATCTTCATCACACTGGTAGTGAGAGCTTATATATTTCTTAAGTTAAAAGGAAAAATAATCGGAAAACGGACTATAGAGCGAGAGAAATTCTTTTGGGGTATTTCCGGAAAACTGCTTGAACTCCTTTATCATATGAGATTGGTCGGTATAGCCACAATCATAAGCGAGTTGAGCAAAGCTAATACTCTGCGAGTTTTGCAAAATGGAAAGAGCCCGTTGAATACGAATTATCCTGCTAAACTCTTTAGGTGATAATCCAACATTATCAGAGAATACTCGACTGAATTGCTTTTCACTCAGACAGGCAATATCGGCAAGCTCTTTAGTGGATATATTGGGAGTAAAATTAATGCTTTTGATAACTTCAGATAATCGTGGAAGATAGTATGAGGTATTGACTATGATTTTTTTGAGTAGAAAACTTTCAATAAATTTAATGCAATTTTCATTATTCATACTATCTTCAATCCTATTTGATAATTCTGTAAGCTCTTTATCCTCAGTATCAATTATTGAGATATTCAAATCACGGAATAATGAGATAGGATTATTAAAAAATAACTTGGAAGTATGTGGTTGGAATACCACTACTATCATTTCTGTTTCACCTGTGGAACTTACGTCTGAGAAGACGGTTTCCTGCCCACATATGAAACTGCGAGGTTGTAGGTCACTAAGATTTGATGAAAATAGTCTTTCTTTGCGGTGAAATATAAGAGATACGCAGCCTGTCGGTAAAGTACGTTGACTCACAATACCGTCTGCCGTAACCCTCAGGATCCAATAGTATCTGACGAAAGGTTGCAATTCCTTTGAAGGATATATTATTCTAAAAGACTGCATTCTGCAAAATTACATCGAATTTTACTCTTATGATAGTAAAAAAAGGACATTTATAGAAGTAAAAATTCTTTATAATAACGTGATAAAGTAATCGGTGAGTATTTGGGTTGGTATCAAATACTCACCGATGTTGCTATAACCGCAAAACATTACGTCCACTTAGATAACTTGACTTAGGTTCAGCCACCATTGAGGGCTTATGTCCCTGCGGAGTGTCGGTTGTGTGGACATTTACGGTCTTGACAGTCGTTTCAGCTTTGACCTCCGTCTGAGGTTGATGGGATTGCGCCTGTTCATTCTCAGTGCCGTCATTCTCATCATGTTTTGGAGCCAGTTCAGCCGTTATCTTGCGGTCGAGGGCGGCACGTTCGGATTTGAGCTGCTTCAACTCATCCTCCTTGCCCCACGTCTTGGAGATGATGGCTTCGAGCTGAGGAACATCGGCTTTTAGTTTTGCCGTCCGTTCCTCATATTGGGCGATGATGCCCGGTATCTTCTCCAGAGCGTTGACGAAGTTCATACAGGCGGCATGTGTATCGCTCATGGCGATGTAGCCGTTGTTGTACTTGTATTTGTAATTGCCCTCTACCACAAAACGGTTCTGAATACTCTCCTTACCGTCAACCAATGTCCTTTCAGATATGATTGAAATCGGAAAACCATAGACCTCGCCGATACGCTGGTAATGACCGTGCGTGTCGGTACGTTGCGCCAGACCTTGCAGGTGGATACCCATGTTCTTTTCATCGGAAAGGTTGCAGGAGTCAATCTTCAGGTCATTCAGAGGATTGCCGTCCTTGTCAAGCTTGACAACGGACTGATAACGCTCCCAGTCTGCCTTCATCCTCTCCAATGCCGCCTCGTTGTTGGCAATGTCGTGCGTAATGGTCTGGTATCTGAATTTGCTGTCGGCGATACCCTTGCTGTGCGCCTTGCGCTCACTCTCCAGCGATGCTATACGCTTTTCAAGTTTCGCCTTGTCAAGAAGGTCGGTATTACCGGAGAGAATTGCCATATACTCCGAGAAGTTCATTCCGTTCTTCTCGTCCATAGCACCCTCGTCGATAGTTCTCGCTCCGAGTGCGCCGGATTTGAGCTGGTCAATGAAAGTCGCCTTGCAGTGAAGAAGGTTAAACTTGTATGAGTCCAAAGACTTTTCCACCGCATAGATGATTACATCCACCTTATTGTCAGCGTATAGCTTCGCTATCTCGTTGCCTGCGCGTATTGCTCTGCCGTCCCTCTGGGTAAGGTCAGAGGGTCGCCAAGGCGTATCGAGATGATGGATCGCAACCGCCCTACGCTGGGCGTTTACGCCTGTACCGAGCATTGATGTTGACCCGAACAGCACACGGACATCACCGCTGTTCATAGCCTCGATTACAGCCTTTCTTGACCGCTCCGTCTTACATTCCTGAATGAAACGTATCTCATGCGCCGGAATACCGTAATCCTCTATCAGCTTGCGTTTGATTTCGGAATATACGTTCCATTCGCCCGGTTTGTAAGTGCCGAGGTCGCTGAAAACAAACTGCGTGCCTTTCTGAGCATCATACTTATGGTAGTATTC
>JAIDTL010000109.1 GCA_029060725.1 Muribaculaceae bacterium
TTGATAAAAAGAATTGATCCTTTCATATTATTTTGATATTTTTTATATTCGTAAATAAGTCGAAACAACTTCAATAATTTTAGTATATGATTGGTGTTTGTTAGAACTTTATAAGCGTGTGTTTGTTGTGAAGGTATAGAGATTTAATTCCATTATAAACACACAAATTCAAAAATTATGAAAAAAATCTATCTGACTCTTATTCTTGCCCTAATTGGTATTTTCAATTCCACTGCCCAGTATTATAATATTGTGAATCAAGCAGCCAATATGCTTCAGACAGCAGTGATGGGTGGTTTCATGTATCGAGGATATGTGGATGTCTCCTATACAGGAGGTGTAGGTAATCTACAAGCGAACTTTGCCGGAGTGAGCACAGTGCAAGGTCTCCAATATGCCAATTGGCTTTTTATGGGAGCCGGTCTGGGTGTTGACTTAGTGACATCAAAGACGAGCGATAGAGCAAATCCATGGAATTATGACAGGCAGACAAGCACCAGTGGAGTAATGATACCGTTGTTTACAGATTTCAGATTCAACATAGGGGGGAGCACAAGTCCTTCTTTCTTCATAGACATAAAGGCAGGTGGATCATTTTTGGTAGGAAAGAATTATCTCGCAATAGAAAACGGCTATATCAATGGTTCGGAATACTTTATGCTGAAACCTTCAATAGGACTGAGAATCCCAACAAATAAAAGTGGAAAACGGTCGGTGAACATTGGCGTGACATATCAATTATTGACATGCAACTATTGGTGGTACAATAATAATAATTCCGGTACGTTAAATTCTATAGGTGCTACCTTATCTTATCAATGGTAGTGACCGGACGGAATTTGCCTAAGTGGTGATGTTAATAGAATTTTAACGGTAACTTTAACGGATGAAACGCATATTATCAACAATATTTTCAAGCGGACTATGTATGTTCGCTATGGCAATCCCGGCAAAGCCGGGTTTTGTCGCATATACCCAGCCTGACGGGAGTGTAATCAATGTCAAGATTGTAGGTGATGAACATGGACACATGATCTATTCTGCAGAAGGGAATCTCCTGATTGAGTCAGATGGACGCCTGGAGTATGCTCGGTTTGATGCCAAAGGATTTCCAACTGCTTCCGGAATTGTAGCTACTAAAGAGAATGATTCCAAAATAGCATCTATGCAAATTCAGCCCAAAGAGAATGTCGACAAGTGGGCCTCAATGATGACTGCAAACAGGGATTCTCGACTCGAAAAATTGTATTCCAAATCTGCCATTAAAAAGGCATCAACTCGGGCTGAAGAATCTGAAAATCGACTTGTCCCATATAATTTCGGTCGCTGTGATGTGACTTATCCCGTACTTGGCGAGCAAAAAGGATTGGTGATCTTAGTGTCATATCAAGACTTGGATTTTAAGTATGGCGATTATGATTATTTCAATAGAATGCTCAATGAGGAGGGATTTTCCGATTATGGCTCACTTGGCTCTGCAAGAGACTGGTTTGTCTATAACTCAAATGGACAGTTCCTGCCGGATTTCGATGTTTATGGACCTGTAGTATTGCCCAACGACAGAGAGTATTATGGAGGCAACGACGCATACGGCAATGACAATAGGCCGGAAGAAATGGCAATAGATGCTTGCAGACTGCTCGACGATGAAATAGATTTCACAAAATACGACAGAGACGGAGATGGAGTAGTCGATAATGTCTTTATCTTCTATGCCGGAAAAGGGGAGCATGACAGTGGAATTAAAAATACAGTGTGGCCACACTCGTGGGATCTATCTTTAGCTCGTCCTGACGAGGAGTATGTCTTCGATGGAGTAAAGCTTGATCACTATGCATGCACATGTGAATATCCGAGTGGTTATAAGCGTCCTGACGGAATTGGCACATTTGTGCATGAATTCAGCCACGTCATGGGATTGCCCGATTTATATGTGACCACATATACGACCGGTTTCACACCGGGTGAATGGAGTGTAATGGATCAGGGACCATATAATAATGACCGCCTTACTCCTCCCAACTATTCTTCGTATGAAAAATGCGCGCTTGGATGGCTTGAATTTAAACCCTTTGAAAAAGGGAGAATGGAATTGACAGATTTGTCGACAACCAATGTGGCGTATGCGTTGCCAACAGATAGTGAGAATGAATTTTATTTCTTCGAAAATAGACAGCAACATGGGAATGATGAATTTCTACCGGGACATGGAATGCTCGTTTGGCATGTAGATTTCGATGAGGAAATGTGGCGACTGAATGTTGTAAATAATATAGCTACACATCAATATGTAGATTTAATTGAGGCAGATAATATTAAGACTAAAACTACGAGAAATGCGGATGCCTTTCCAGGTCCGAAAAATGTCACATCCTTTGGATTTGAGACTAAGCCCCAGCTTTCAAGCTGGTCGAAGGCACGCCTTTCCTACGACTTAGAGAATATTGCCGAATCGGAAGACGGCATAATCAGCTTCGATGCTTTGACTTCAGGGGAAAATGCATTAGTTGGTGTAGAGGCAGCCGATGACAGTGACAATATTTATTATGATTTGTCAGGACGCAGAGTCATAAATCCCGGAAAGGGTATTTATATCAAGAATGGGAAAAAGGTAGTCTTCTAATAAATTTGAATATTATAAAGAATGCCCCGGCAATCGATTGATTGTCGGGGCATTCTTCATTATTATCCTTTATCGTCAGTAGTCGTTTTTTTTTTGATTTATTCTCCGCGGTTTTCCTTATTAAAGATATGGCGGAGCCTTGAGAAGATTCTCTTTGAAGTAGATTCTGTCGGGACAACGTTGCTGCTGTCCTTGAGGCTTTCGATAGCACTCTTCTCAGCATCAGAGAGATTTTCCGGCACGTATACCATAACATTGACCAAGATGTCGCCGCGTACATGTTCATTCTGGAATGCAGGCAGACCTTTTCCACGCAACCTGAGCACCTTGCCCGGTTGTGTTCCCGGGGCAATCTTTACTCGAGCTTTTCCGTCGATAAGAGGTATTTCAGCGCTACCGCCAAGGGCTGCAGTCGGGAAGTCAAGCATGAGGTTGTAGATCAGATCTTGGTCGTCGCGAATAAGTTCGGAATTCTTTTCCTCTTGGATCACGATTAGAAGGTCACCGTTTACGCCGCCATGACGCGGAGCATTGCCTTCTCCTTTAAGCACGAGTGTCTGGCCATCTTGCACTCCTGCTGGAATATGGAATTCAACGATTGTATCCTTTTTCTCGACTCCTGTGCCATGACAATATGTGCACTCTTCAGATATGACTTTACCTTCGCCGTTACATTCAGGACAAACCGATTGCACTTGCTGAGCTCCAAGGAAAGTCTGGCGCATCTGAGTGACATAGCCTGTGCCACCGCAACGCTGACAAGTGTGGAAAGCTGTTCCATCTTTTGCTCCGGTACCGTTGCAATGAGAGCAAGCCACAAATTTTGGAATCTTGAGTTTCTTATCGACTCCATTGGCAATGTCTTTCAGGCTTACCTTAACAGTGATACGAAGGTCAGTGCCCTTATTCACAGGTTTGCGTGCGCGTCCGCCTCCACCGCTTGAATATCCACGATAGGATCCTGCTCCAGCGAATGCATCGCCAAAGATGTCTCCAAAGTTTGCGAAGATGTCTTCCATAGAGAAGCCACCGCCACCAAATCCGCTGAAACCGCCGTAGCTTCCGCCTCCGGCGCCACCACCGAATCCTTTAGGACCCATATCGTGTCCGTAAGCGTCATATAGCTGGCGTTTTTTGTCATCGCTAAGCACATCGTAAGCTTCAGCTGCCTCCTTAAATTTCTCTTCAGCAGCCTTTTGTTCTGCTTCAGGCTTGTCAGAATACTTATCCGGGTGATATTGGATAGCCTTCTTCCTATAAGCCTTTTTTATTTCGTCGGCTGTGGCGTTTTTGCCGACGCCCAGCACTTCATAATAATCTCTTTTCTCTGCCATGATAGTGGATCTTTATAGGTGATGTCTTCCGGTTCTTACTGAGCAACCGCTACTTTAGCGTGACGGAGCACTTTGTCGTTGAGGATATATCCCTTTTGTACAGTATCGAGCACTTTGCCCTTCATGTCTTCAGATGGAGCCGGAACTTGAGCGATAGCTTCGTGGAGATCTGAATTGAACACTTCTCCAGTGGAAACCATTTCCTTAACTCCCATGCTTTCAAGATATTTAATAAGCTTGTTGTAGATGAGGGTCATGCCCTCAAGCACAGATTTCGCATCAGAGTCAGACTCGGCTGCTTTCAGTCCTCTTTCGAAGTCGTCGACGATTGGAAGAAGCCCCTTCAGCACATTTTCTCCACCGTTTTTAATTATTTCAGCTTTCTCTTTTAGTGTGCGTTTACGGTAGTTGTCAAACTCTGCGGCAAGGAAAAGGTATTCTTTTTTTTCTTTTTCAACTTGTGCTTGAAGATCGACGAGTTGGTTTTCGAGAGTGTTGACTTCCTGCTCAGCTTGAGTGTCTTCAGAATCTCCGGCATAATCGCCGTCGATCACTACATTTTCTTTGATATTGGAGTCATCTACAGACTCCTGATCGTTTTCTTTATATTCTTTATTTTCGTCCATAGTCTTTTTGTTATTTTTATAATAAGGATTGAATCCTCTTCTGCGGTTATTTCTATTGTTTCTGTAGTTCATAGTATCAAATATTGTGCCAATAAACGTTAAAATCGCTATTGGGCCGGGTTATACATTTCAATTCAATAGTCTAACGTTTTGACAGGTCATGAGGTTCATTAATTTATTTCGTGAAAGTTGAATAAAAAATTGCAGATATAAAATATTTTCACTACCTTTGTTTTTCAATAAACCAACTATTAAATTAACCATACACATGAAGGACTTGAAAATGTATATCGACGGCAAGTTCGTCGACAGCACATCCGGCAAATGGATCGATGTGCTCAATCCCTCTACAGAGGAAGTAATCGCACGTCAGCCTGAAGGAACTAAAGAAGACATAGAAGCTGCTCTTGATGCGGCCCGCAAGGCTCAGAAAGAATGGGAGAAGACTCCGGCTATCGAACGCGCTCAATATCTCTTGAAGATGGCACAGGGCATACGCGACCGTCGCAATGAATTTATCGAAATCATAATGGAAGAGCAGGGTAAGACCAGAAATTGGGCTACCATCGAAGTTGATGCTACTATCGGCTATTTTGAATATATGGCTACATTTGCACGCCATATCGAAGGCGAGATAATTCCGAGCGATAACAGAGGCGAGACAATCCTTCTCACAAAGAAACCAATAGGAGTGGTAGCAGGAATCCTGCCATGGAACTTCCCGTTCTTCCTTATTGCACGCAAGGCAGGCGCTGCTCTCATCGCAGGATGCTCCATCGTGCTGAAGCCGTCTCAGCTTACACCGATCAATTGCTGTGTGTTTGCAGAAGTTGTAGCAGAGAGTGGTCTTCCGGCAGGACTTTTCAACGTTGTGACAGGCAAGGGAAGTGTCGTAGGGCATGAACTTGCTGCAAGTCCGAAGATTGATATTGTTAGTGTCACAGGTTCAGTTGGTGCAGGCGAAAGCATTATGAAGGATGCTGCTACTAATATTACTAAGGTGTCGCTTGAACTTGGAGGCAAGGCTCCGGTGATTGTATTCCCCGATGCCGACCTCGAGCTCGCAGCTCAGGCTGTACTCGACAGCCGTATCGGCAACAATGGCCAGATATGCAACAATGCAGAGCGTCTTTACGTACACAAAGATATCAAGGATGAATTCACAAAGATACTCCTTGCAAAATTCGAGGCTGTGAAAGTAGCCGATCCATTCTCAGCAGATGATGTAGACATGGGTCCTCTTGTAGAAAAACGTGCTCTCGAAAGTGTTGAGGCTAAGGTAGAGAAAGCTATAGCTCAAGGTGCAAAAGTGCTGTGTGGCGGTCACCGCGTAGGCGAAAAAGGGTATTTCTACGCAGCTACATTGCTCGATGATTGCCGTCAGGATATGGACATCATCCATGAAGAGACATTCGGTCCGGTGCTTCCTATTGTAGTGTGGGACAATCTTGACCAAGTCATAGCTTGGGCAAATGATTGTGAATACGGTTTAGCCTCTTCTATATTCACCAACGACATCAATAGCGCAGCACGTTGCATCCGCGAACTTGAATTCGGCGAGACATACGTCAATCGTTTCCACTTCGAGGCTATCCAGGGCTTCCATGCCGGAGTTAAGAAGAGCGGTATCGGCGGTGCCGACGGCAAGCATGGCGTAGAAGAATATCTGCGCACACATGTCACTTATTTGCAGACTCGTTGATTTCTCAATTGAATTTTTAATACAAAAGTATAATGTCATAAATGCATTTTCGCGTGAATACTTAAGTCGTAAGATTATGCATTATGCATTATGAATTATGCATTAAATGAAAGTAGGACTTTTTATACCTTGTTATGTAGATGCCCTGTACCCTGAGGTCGGGGTATCTACATATAAATTATTACGCAGCTTGGGGTTGGATGTATATTATCCTGAAAAGCAAACTTGTTGCGGGCAACCGATGGGAAATGCCGGATTCCAAGGCAAAGCAGAGAAACTCGTAAAAAGTTTTGATGAGCTTTTCAAAGGTTTTGACCATGTCGTGGCTCCATCAGCAAGTTGCGCAGCATACGTAAAGATTTTCCATCCAAAGATCGTGGGGCACGAATGCGAAGCAGCCGGGAAGACAGTAGATCTCGTTGAATTTCTTCATGATATAATCAAAGTGAAATCCCTTCCGGCAAAGTTTCCTCATAAAGTGAGCCTTCACAACAGTTGCCACGGAGTTAGGGAACTCGGTCTTTCGTCACCTACTGAACGCAACATCCCCCAATATAATAAGATCAAGGATCTGCTGCAATTGGTAGAAGGAATCACAGTATTCGAACCGGAACGTCCCGATGAATGCTGTGGCTTCGGAGGTATGTTCTCAATCGAAGAGACCGGAGTTTCCACTAAGATGGGAACAGACAAGGTGCATCGCCATATCGCGACTGGTGCAGAATATATCACAGGTCCGGATTCTTCGTGCCTGATGCACATGCAAGGGATAGCTGCCAAGCAGAATCTTCCGATCAAATTTATCCATGTAGCACAAATTTTATCAGCCGGCTTATGAGTACAATACATGCCAAAAGAGCGAATGAATTCGTAAAAGACACTGAGAAAGTAGATAGGCATGATGCTACATTCTGGTCAGTGCGTGTAAAAAGGGATAAGATGGCACATGAAGTGCCCGAATGGGAACACCTTCGCGAGGCAGCTAACCAAATAAAGAAGCATACAGTCACACACCTTGCAGATTATCTTGAAAAATTTGCTTCAAATGCTGAGAGCAACGGCGTTTATATGCATTGGGCAAAAGATGCAGATGAATATAATGCCATTGTGCTTCAGATACTCGGCGAGCATGGTGTGAAAAAGGTAGTTAAGAGTAAATCAATGCTTACTGAGGAATGCGGACTCAATGACAGCCTCATCAAACACGGGATCGACGTCGTAGAGACCGACCTTGGAGAGCGAATATTGCAGTTGATGGGTGTCCCACCGAGCCATATAGTTATGCCCGCAATCCATATCACCCGTCAGCAAGTATATGAATGCTTTGACGAAAAAGGAATCATAGACCAGGAGGGGCAAAAGGCGGCAGACAGCATGAATGGCGACCTGAAAGTGCTTGAAGCTGAAGCTGACCCGACATTCTTGACTCGTTGCGCTCGGTTCCATCTCCGTGAAAATTTCATGACTGCAGATTGCGGAATGACCGGTGCTAATTTCGGCATTGCTGAGACCGGAGAGGTTGTGGTGTGCACAAATGAAGGAAATGCCGACATGTCCACCTCTATTCCGCCATTACACATCGTCTCGATGGGTATCGAAAAACTCATTCCTGACTATGAGTGCATGGCTGTATTCCAGCGTCTGTTGGCACGCAATGGGACCGGACAGCCTACTACAGTCTACACTTCACATTTCCGCAAACCTCGTCCCGGACAAGAAATGCACATCATTCTTGTAGACAATGGCAGGAGCGACATATTAGGGAATGAAGATCATTGGCAGACGTTGAAATGCATGCGTTGTGGTGCTTGCATGAATACGTGTCCTGTCTATCGCCGCTCCGGTGGATATTCCTATACATATTTCATTCCGGGTCCGATTGGTATTAACCTTGGTATGCTAAAAAATCCGGATGTCAACTTCAATAATTGTTCTGCATGTTCGCTCTGCTGCTCATGTGATAATGTCTGTCCTGTGAAAGTGGACCTTTCCACACAAATATACAAGTGGCGTCAGCAACTCGACAGTATGCATCATGCAGATCCGATGAAGAAAACAATGTCGGAAGGAATGAAGGTGATGTTTGACAACCCGGGGCTTTATACTACGACTTTAAAGATGGCTCCCGCAGCCAACTATCTTCCTTCTTGGATTACAAACATAGCTCTTGGCCCATGGTGTGAAGGACACACTATGCCTGTCTTTGCTAAGAAATCTTTCCATCAGCTGTGGAAGAAATGGCTTGCCGACGATGAAAAATGATAATTATGGCAACAAAGGAAACAATATTAAGCAATCTACGCAAGAATGTGCGTGAGAAATATGAAAAGCCTGACCTCTCATTTGCAAAACTGAAATTCGATGATCCGGTAGCGCAGTTCATCAAGACCGCAACCACATCAGCAGGAGCATCGGTAGTTGAGATGAAAGATGGGGAGAATATAAATGATTTGATCCGTCGTGCTTATCCTAATGCGAAAGTCATCACGAGCAATGTGCCGGGTGTGAAGGCTGACCGTAATCCGGATGAGACAGAAAAGCCACAAGCTCTCGATGGCACAGATGTTACGGTAGTGGAAGGGACTATTGCTTGTGCTGAAAATGCCTGCGTATGGATTCCTCAGACTATGAAGCAAAGAGCTGAAATCTTCATCTGTGAATATTTGGTGATAATAGTAGACAGAAAAAACATCGTCAGCAATATGCATGAAGCTTACACTATGATAGAAATGCCTGAGATGGGTTTTGGAGCATTTATCTCCGGCCCTTCAAAGACGGCAGATATTGAGCAAGCTCTTGTATATGGTGCTCAGTCCTTTTGTGGAGTGACCATCATCCTGCGATGACTAATTCCTTCTCTTTGTAGGGAAGTAGGAAGATACAATAAAAATGCAGCCACCTTCACAGGCAGCTGCATTTTCAATTTTTTCCATAATTCAATTTTAACTAACCTAACATCATGAAACGATTTTCTTACTTTCTGTGCACAAAAATTCATCTGAAATTCGTTGTTAATTAAGCAAAATTCATTAATTTTGCAATATGAAACTTATTGCATTTATTTTTTGCCTCATTACTGTCTTTGACTCATGTCTGGCATATTCTGTCACTCCAGATTCTATTCCTTCTGCTGAAGTAGTCGACATAGAGCAGGAAGAGTCTTTTTCTTTTTTTTATGAAGGGGATGAGGATAGCGATTATCCTACTGTATCCCGGACAATGTACACTTTCAAACCCACACAGTTGATCCTGCCCGGAGCACTCTTAGCTGCCGGCATTGTCGGGACTTATACCTTAGATAATTTGAAAAATTCGGTGCGTGACCATATTTCTGGATATAAAGCCGGACGTAAATTTAAAGCAGACGAGTATATTCAGTATTTGCCGGTTGCCGGCTATATTGGCATGGGATTCATTCCAGGCATAAAGACCAGAAGCAACTTCAGACAACGGCTGATGGCAGGAGTCACTGCATACGCTGTCATGGCAGTGACAGTCAACGCTATGAAATATACATTCAAACATCCTCGGCCCGATTCCGGACAGCGTAATTCTTTCCCATCAGGGCACTCTGCCACTGCCTTTACGGGAGCTGAACTAATGCGTATTGAATATGGTAACTATATTGGGTGCGCAGGATATGCCGTCGCATTGACCGTTGGAATGTTAAGAATTTACAACGACCGACATTGGATCACTGACGTTTTTGGAGGTGCAGCAATTGGCATTCTTAGCGCCAGAGTCGGATACTGGCTCATGCCGCTTGAACAAAAACTTTTCAAACTTGACAAAAACAACGAGCGAAACAAATCTCTTGCTATCCTACCTATGCTTGGCGAGACCAACGGAATGGCTCTCTCTTTTCAGTTTTAATTACCTAACAAATCACAAATTAAGTCCTCAAACATGAAATCTTAATTTTCGGAGAAGACTTCTTCAATTTTCTTCACTGCGTGGTGGTAACTTGCTTTAAGTGCTCCTACTGAAGTGCCAAGTATTTCAGAGATTTCCTCATACTTCATTTCATCGAAATAACGCATATTGAAGACAAGGCGCTGCTTTTCCGGCAATTTGGCAACTGCCTTAAGCAATTCTGCCTGCAATTCATCTCCATCAAAATATTCGTCGGCTTCTATATTATTAAGGAGGTAAGAATCATCCCCTTCATCCACTGTCAGTTGATTGCGTGTGCGCTCCTTATTGAGAAAATTGATCGATTCATTGATTGCTATCTTGAAGAGCCACGTAGAGAGCTTTGCATCTCCTCGGAAATTCTGAAGATTGTTCCATGCCTTGAGAAATACATTCTGCAGAATGTCGTCAGCATCATCATGCTTCACTACAAGCTTACGGATCTGCCAATAGACCGGTTCTCCATACATGCGCATCAGATTGTCGAAGGCTGCAGAGGCTGTCTTCGGATTCTGGAGCTGCTCTATGAGCTTCTTCTCGTCTATGGGTATTGCAGAATTTGCCATTTGGACGCAAAATTAACACAAAATTTCTGATTTTACAATAGCATTTTTTATTTTTTAACGTTAAACCAACAAGGATGATTCTTGTCACATATTCAGAAGCAAAGCAAAATTGCCTCGTTTCTATTTATTATAATTTATAATTCACACATTTATATTGATATAATTCTACATGAAAACTGAACACAACATCCTCGAAAAAGTAGATCGGAAGACCGGGTACACCGTTCCCGACAATTATTTCGACAGTGTCAGGAGCAAAATATTGGAAAATCTTCCGGAATATCAGGAAAAGAAACCGGGGAAAATATCAATGTGGCGCAAGGTGCAACCATATATTTATATGGCGGCTATGTTTGCCGGCATCTGGTGTATGATGAAGATGTTCCACATGATGACGACTACCGATCTGAGCCTTGACAATCCCCCAGAATCCGTAGCACTTGCTATGGCAGATCCTGACCACGCTGATTGGTATGCACCTTCCGACAACTCTGATTTCTTCATCCTCGAAGAGGATATATGCTCGCAGTATTCTTCCATTGAAGATTTCAAAAATGATTTCGATAACCCCAACCTTTAAATTTTCCAATACCGTCGACAACGACGAAATAGTTGACAACGCTGATAACTAATAAAAAATCATGAAAAAGCATCTTTTACTCCTCCTCATCACTTTTTTGACTCTCCCCTGCGCAATGGCTCAAGAAAAGAAAGACAAAGCTAAGATGATGGAGGAACTGCAGCAATTCAAACTCGACTACCTCGCCAAGGAAATGCAGCTTTCTGAAAAGGAGAAGGCTGAGTTTGTACCCTTATACAAAGAGTACGATAAGGAGCGTCGGCAGGCTGGATCAGAAGCTTGGAAGTTTGAACGTGAACTCAAGAAGAAAAATAATGCTTCAGAAGCAGACTATAAAAAACTTTCCGAGCTGCAGCAGGCGGCTCGTGCTAAAGATAATGAAATAGTGAAGAAATACGATTCAAAGTTTGAATCAACCCTTTCTGCCAAGCAAATCTATACGATGCATCAAGCTGAAGAGAAATTCTTCGAAAAGATGAAGGATATGCGCAAGAAGAATCACAGTGAAAAACATCCTCACGATAAAAAGGGATCAAAAGCTCCCGGGAAAAAGCATAAAGACCATAACGATGGCTTTGATGCCCCTGAAGCATACCCTCATGCGCCATTAGAACTTTGACATATTTGAATTATGACAAGACATATATTCTCATTGCGTGCAGTTGCCTCTTTGGCAACTGTCGTGCTTTTTGGAGGTTTGCTTTTCTCAGCGAACGCTGCAAAAAAGATATCAACTAAAACAATGACAACTCCCGACTTTGCTTATCCTAAAACAGTAGAGAAAAATGCCTCTGCCAATCTTGACAAAGCCATTGCTCATGGAGATTGGCCTTCAGCCGTAGAAGCGTTGATCCAATCCGTTACTGCCAATAATATGGTCAGTTATAGCAATGCCGAAAATGGCATTGCAAAAATCGACAGTGTCGCTGCAATTGCCCCTGAGGTTTGGCGTCCTGCATTTTTACTCATGAAAGTAGAAATCTATAATTCCATCTATAATTCCATCAGATGGAAAGCGGATCGCCGTGAGATTCCCTCCGACTCTATCCCTTCTGACCCCAAAGAATGGAGCCGCGATATTTTCGCTCTCAAGAACTATGAGATTTGCAAATCAGCATTAGAGACTCCTATCCCTGATAATCTTTCTCTAAAAGACTGGGGCAAATTTCTCGAGAATGCGTCTGATGCATATTCACAAGGCATGACCGTAGAGGAATACGTTTGTAATCAATGTTTTAAAAATCTCAATATTTTTGCAGATGCATCTCAAGACATTATCCCATTCTTTTCCAATAAGACTGAAGCAGTGACTGCCACACAGAAATGTGCTGAACTTCGCGACAAAGCTATTGACCGCCTTATTGAATCAGCATCTTCAGGCAAAAGAATGATGATTCTTGCTAAAGCACTCTCTGACAAGGCCAACACCCTTTCGCATAGCGCGAGAATGACTTATCTTGTCTCTGCTCTCGAAAAGGTAAAGGGGTCGGAAGGGGAACAGTTGATACTCTCTGAAATGCGCGATTATGTTTCTGAAGATCAGTTACCCGGAATTGAATCTCCTTTCCCTTATACTATAAAGGAGTATATCGAATTGTTGCGCAAATCCTTAGTCCAGTTTCCGAAAGGAATGTATGCCAATAATCTCACAAACATCCTCAACGATCTGACTCGTCCATTATCTGAAATAAGGTTCAAATCTCAATATCTATCATCTGAAGATATAGAAATGGATGTGAATCTGAAGAATTGTACAGAATCTTGGGTACTTGTATACGACTATTCTCCATTTACTAATGCAGTACAGTCGCCCAAGACTCGTGAGGTCGCTTCTAAATGTCGCCTTGTCAAGGCTACAAAAGTTAAAGCATCAGGAGAAGTTCCTTTTTCAGCTAATGACAAAGCGTTTATAGGCAATCTTCCTAAGGGTTCTTACGTAGTGATTCCAAGTGCGACACCCGACAGCAAAGGAATTTATAGCACCATACTAAACGACACTTGGCGCCAACCATTCTCCGTAAGCGACATCAGTGTCTTGACTCTTCAAGGTCCGGATGCTTCATCGCGACTGTTTGTAGTGGATGGCTCTAACGGAAAACCTATCGAAGGAGCAACCGTGAAGGTATTTACAAGAAAGAACTATTCATCTCCTCGAACATTGATTGACACTTTCACTACTGACAAGGAAGGCAGTGCAACTGTCAAGGCAGAGCGTTTCGATATTGAGGCAACTTTCAACGGTTCAAAATGGAGTTCTTCCTCACAGTATTATAACTCTTCATTCCGTAAAGACACAACGATAAGAAAATATGCCCAAATACTGACCGACCGCGCCATATTCCATCCGGGAGATAGCGTATCTGCTGCTGTAATAGCATATAGTAATCAGTATTTCAATAGATGGCTTGATAAAGGACAGCAACTGAAACTCGAACTTCGTGATGCCAATTACAATGTTGTTGCTGTTGACTCTATTGTAACTGATGGCTTCGGACGTGGCACCGCAAATTTTGTACTCCCATCACAAGGTCTTCTCGGGAATTGGCAACTTCTGGCTTACGATGAGAACAACCGTCGTATTGGCTACGCCTCTTTCCAGGTGGCTGACTATGTAGCTCCTACTTTCTTTATCACCTCCGACCACTCTGATGAAGATGTCGCTCCCGGCGACGTGATTCGTCTCAAAGGTCAGGTGCTGACATACTCCGGTATGCCGGTTTCCGGGGCTAAAGTGAAATATAATGTGAATTACCAACCCCCGATGAGATGGTATTCCTATAGTTCTGCTTCTTTTGATTCTTCAGTTACTGCGGATGCCGATGGCAAATACGAGATTGAGCTCCCTACTGCCAATCTGAAAGGTACACAGTTTGAACGAGGTATATTCATAGTAAATCTATCTGCCACGTCCCTCGCCGGAGAGACTCAATCCGGTCCTACCGAAAGGTTTGCTATTGGCAAGGAGTATCACATCCAATCTTCATTCTCCGACCTGAAGTTAGATATTTCTGACAGTATCCCGGATATGATCTACTATGTAAAGGATATGTTGGGCAGAAATGTCAAGAAGGAGCTCTCTTATAAATTGATAAACACTGTATCCAAAGCAACGGTGGCGGAGGGCAACTTCATGTCGCCTATACTATCTCTTCCTAAGAAAAATTATCCTTCGGCTCTTTATACTATCAAGGTGTGGATGAAGGAAGATTCTACTGTTCAAGCAGAGACTCCCATTACTTTCTGGCACAAATCAGATAAGGCAGCTCCGGAAGGCACTCATCTATGGGTCCCGGTAATGAGCGTCATCGCTGAAACCGGTCAAAACCAAGTAGATGTGACTGTGGGTAGCGGAATTTCCGACCGTTGGATTCCGGCAGTGATTTCTGCAAACGGTGAAATTTTGGACACGCAATGGCTACATGTCGAAAAAGATAATCTTTCAGTCCCTGTAAAAGTCCCGACAGGCGACCAAAACTATACGCTAAATCTCACTTATCTCTCAAATCTGAATCTAGAGATGACCAATGTGTCAATCTATCCGGCTTCGGCTAAAGATAAATTGAGTGTTGCAACAGAGGCGTTCCGTGACAAGATTTCTGCCGGCGACAAAGAAAAATGGTCGTTCAGATTCTACCGACCTTCCGGCAAAGTTTCAGATATTCCGGCTATGGCTGTGATGACTGATGCCGCTTTGAATGCAATTACCCCCTTCTCATGGAGTTTCAATCCAAACAGCAACGGTCATCCTTCTTTCTATCGGATGCGCGGTGACTTCAATGATCTTAGAAACTATAATTATTCCCTTAAGGATTCCAAATACCTGAGATATAAGTCGTTTTATTTCCCTAATTTCAACGATTACGGACAAAGTTGGGGATTAAATGGAGGTAGATACAGTGACGGTGTTGCATATCTTACAGGAGCCGTAAATGAAATGGCTGTAATGCGCTCCGCAGCTCCGACATCCATGAAGTTGATGGCGAAACAAACTTCAGTTGTTAAAGAAGAGGCAGCTATGGCTGACCTCGCAATGGATGATGCCGTAGAAGCTGAAGCTGTAGAAGAGGAGGCTCAAGAATCTATTATGGTACGCGGCAATGGAGATGCCGGTGCTTCGGAATCTAACGATACTCCTGACCTTCGAGAGACTGAATATCCTCTGGCTTTCTTCTTGCCCTATCTTGTATCTGACAAGGAAGGTGTTGTCAACATCGACTTTACAGTACCTAACTTTAATACTACTTGGGCTTTCCAACTTTTGGGCTATGACAACTCACTTCAGGTAGCCAAGACCTCACTTGAGGCCATTGCTTCCAAACCTATTATGGTCTCCACTCACGCTCCTCGATTTGTGCGCACCGGCGATGTCATCGAGTTGACTGCAACCGTATTCAATAATTCAGATGCTCCATGCTCTCCAAAATGCTGCATTGAACTTGTTGACCTCATCTCAGGCAAGACAATAGAAGTAAAAGATTTCAATCTCAACCAGATAGCAATTGCAGAAAACTCTCAAATCTCTATGCTATGGAGTGTGCCTTCCGATGTATCTTCTGTTGGGTTCAGAGCATACGCCGAGGCTGATGGTCATCGCGATGGCGAACAGGCACTTATTCCTGTGCTTCCGGCTTCTTCCCCCGTGGTGGAGTCTACTCCTTTCTGGATTGCTCCTGATGGCAGCGAAGTTGAAATTAAACTTCCAAAGTTTAAGGATACTGACCAAGTGACTTTACAATATTGCGACAATCCTGCATGGTATTGCCTCACTGCTCTTCCCGACATTGTGGTGCCTGACTCTAAGAGTGTGACGTCGAAAATGAATGCACTATATGGAAATGCTATTGCCTACAATCTCATTTCTTCCAATGCAAACTTGAAGAAAGGTCTTGAAATTCTCCTATCTGACCAAAATTCTCAGTTCTCTGCCCTGAAAAGCAACCTCGAAAAAGATGGAAATCTTAAGATCACTCAATTAAATAATACCCCGTGGGTTAACAATGCTGAATCTGAGACTCTTCGTATGAGTCGTCTCGGTTCTCTACTCAATGAAGAGGAAGCTATAAAGGCTATCGAAAACATTGTCAGTGACATCCGTTCTCTTCAAGACCGCAGTGGAGGTTGGAGCTGGTGTCCTGAAATGCAACCATCCCCATATATCACCCGCGACGTGCTAAGCAAGTTTGCGATGATCATGAAGGCTGGCGCAATGAAACAACTCGACGGAGCTGAAGGAATGGTGAAATCTGCTATCAGATATGTGGATTCAGAGACAGTGAAAGACTATAAAAAATATCATAAAAAAGGGGAATCTCTGAGTTATCTCCTTGATTGGCTTTATGTGCGCAGTTCTTTCCCATCCAATATGATGCCTAAAGATGCTACCGGATCTGAAATGAACTCAATTGCAAATAAAGCATATAAGGATATAGCAAAAGAATGGAAAGATCTTGGTATCGGTACTAAGGCTAAAGCAGCCACTTTGCTATGGCGAGCAGGCGATAATAAGACTGCAAACGAGATCCTTGAATCACTACGCCAATACTCGAGTGAATCTCCGGGAAAAGGTATGTGGTTTGATAATCTTAACTCAGGATGGGGCGGAATGAATACCATTCAGACCACTACCCTTGTGCTTGAAGCCTTTGCAGAGATTCAACCACACAACAAGATTGTTGACTCTATACGTCAATGGCTCGTGCTCTGCCGTCAATATCAAGATTGGGGTAAGCGAACTTACACTGTTGAGACGGTGAACGCTATCCTTACGTCTGGTACAGATTGGACAGTCCAAGGCAATGATGCACCGAAATTCTACATTAAAGGTAAAAAACTCTCTATTCCTGAGACTGCCAAACTAACCGGTTCATTCACTATGACACTCGCTGCCAAGGATGCCTCAAAGAAGACTCTGTATGTAGTAAGGGAAGGTAATTCGCCGGCTTGGGGCGGTGTTATAAACCAGTATGAATCCCCAATTCTTGAAGTTGTGGCATCAGAAGTTCCTGAACTCTCAATCAGGAAGAGTATCGTGGCTCTTGTAGAAGGCGACAATGGAGAACTCACACCCAAAGAAGGAATCACTCTTGAGAAGGGAATGAAAGTAAGAGTGACACTCTTCATAACAGCGGGACGCGATATGGACTATGTGGCAGTAACTGACGAACGCTGTGCATGCCTCGAACCAACGGTCCAACTATCAGGCTACACTTCCTCCGACGGAGTAGGCTTCTACAGGGAAGTCCGCGACACTCAGACCAATCTTTTCTTTGGTTGGCTCCCCAAAGGACAGCATGTGATAAGCTACGATTGCACCGTAAGCCAAGAGGGCACATTCAGCTGCGGCATAGCCACCGCCCAATCCCAATACTCTCCTTCTACCGTAGCCCACTCCGCAGGCTCAACAATACAAGTCAAATAAAAACATATTTCATATTGGACACTTGAGACAGGGCGCACAGCATGTGCGTCCTTTTTTCTATTCAATCATTCTCATTTTATTTTCTCCTTCGACTTGAATATGACTGGTGAATTCATAAAATTTTGTCAATAAGTTATGAAATCAAATTGTCAAACTCCCGATTAACGCGATATGCTCAGAATCTGTATATGCTGTAAAACATATTCTTTATCATTGAGAAAATTTGCCAAATCTTAAAGAATGTATTACCTTTGCCATGGAATACAACCTTAAATTCAACTAAAAAATCAAGCCACCATGAAACAACTCATTCCTTTCATCTTCCTGCTGATATTCCTCGGATATCCGAAAGTATCAGCTCAGAAAGTTACATATACCTACGACAATGCAGGCAATCGAATAAAAAGGGAGATCGTTCTTTCTCCTAAAGGCAAACCGGCATCTCAGGAAAATACTAATGAGATGCAGCCTATTTCTGATATGATAGCGGATAAAAACATCAGAATTCATCCTAATCCCACCACAGGCATGCTCAAAGTGGAAATCACAAATTACGAATCGGGCGACCTTGGAAACATTTATGTCTACAGCATCAATGGACACTCAATAATTCATTCGAAAATATCATCACCACTGACAGATATTGATATAAGCAGCAGTCCAAATGGAATCTACCTTCTTAACATTCAACTGAATGGAAACTCAACTACTTGGAGAGTTATCAAGCAATAATCACAATCTAATAACATAACATAGACTTCCATGAAACACAGACTCATAAATCTCCAAGCCATACTTGTGTGCTTGACTATCTTCGCAACTACATTCCAGATATTTTCATATAATGATTTCAACCATAATGCGGATCTAAATGAAGCTTCTGAGGTTTATTTCGATTCCATTCTATCTACATTGCGACCATCTTTAAAGATAGTCAAAGAGGAGCTATCATCCACTAATGAAACCCAGATAACAAATAAAAAATTAGTTCCAGCAACAAGAGGGAGCAGCCATATTCCAAAGACTTTTGAAATAGATAGAACCAAAGAGGTCGGAGAAATTCCCTACAATTCCTCAACAACTAAAACCGGAGCCAAGACATACGAGGTTCCTATTGATGTATATCCTGGAATAAATGGATTCCAGCCGGCACTTGCACTTTCATACAACAGCCAGAACGGAAATTCAATTACGGGTAAGGGATGGACACTGTCCGGAATAAGTTCTATCCGCAGGATCCCAAAAAACCTATATTATGATGGGATGGTTGATGGTGTGAATATGAGATGGGATGACTCATTCACACTTGATGGAGTTCACCTTATAAAGACTGACACATCAGATAAATCTTGCATACTGTATGAATCAGAGTACGGACACATCAAAGTCAAAGGTTACAGTACAGGAAACGTGCAGACATATTTTGAGGTGTTCTATCCAAATGGAGAAAAAGGGATCTTCGGCTATAAAGACTCCAATGCGCAACAGATAGAATATCCCCTTACCACAATGACTGATCTTGACGGAAACAGAATAGAGTACAAATACGACCATGCGGAAGGACACTTCAGGATTACCAATATATCCTACAACGGATGTTCTGTGGAATTTTCATACATTGGTAGGGAAGATCCGATACTGATGTATTGCGGAGGGACAAAAATTTCTGAATCCTCATTGCTTAAAAGAATAACTGCAAAACACGGTACATTTTCTATCGGTTCATACGACCTGTCATATACGTACGTAAGTGGAACGGCTCTACTTTCAGACATTACATATTCTTTCGGAGCCAAAGCCCTTAATCCATTGAAGTTCTTTTATGACGATGATGCAGACATTACCGAAGGATTTGAGACATCTTCCACCAAACTGGGTATCTACTATGAAGAGCCTCCTCAAAGACTTAAATCATCCCGAGGTAGACTCAATTACGACACGAATGAAGATGTTGTTATAGTGTATCCTAAAGCCAATCCATATTACAGATATGCAAGCTCTCAAAGCGGATATGACGTCTATTTTAACCAGTATCCTGAAGATGCGAAAATTTTGGTTTATTCTGATCTGAATGGAGAATACGATTTATCAAATGATCCTCTGATTACAGGAAACGGATTCATTGACATTCTGTGTGCAGATCTTGAAGGTAAGATGGAAGAGTCAATTGTCAAGATCAACAACTATGTATCAGGCAATAAGGATATTGTAGAGTTTTCCGTATATAAAATGGTTTTTGGCACCTTCCCCAACAAGGCGTACACAAGGACATTTGAGTGGGGTGCTGCACATAAAGACCGTACCGGTAGGTTCAGCGTATATCCAAAATTCTTCCATGCAGGTGACTTCAATGGAGATGGAAAGACGGAGATCCTGGTCATTTCAACACATCATCCTTTTGGTAATAACACTGATACTTCCACCTGTCAGGTTTTCGACTTAGAGGCAAACAAATCCTTATACAAAGGATGTTTTCTTGACTATGCGTATTATTTTGAAGACAACCAGGGACACGATAAATATTGGGAGTTGTATAACTCAGATAGAGTGCTACCCATTGATTTTGATGGAGACGGCAAGACTGATTTATGTCACATCAACATCAACGGGACAGATTTGTATTCTTTTGAATCTGTTGAAACAGGGCTCGCTGTCAGTAAAAGGAGTACTGACAACAAATTAAAAAGAGGAACACAATTAAGAAACAGAGACTTGTTTATTACCGACCTTAATGGAGACGGTTTGATGGACATCCTGCTTTCATGTACCAACGATGGCAATTGGCAAGATTGGGAAGTATTCAACTCCAAAGGAGACGGGACATTCGAACGAAAAGACTTCCAAGGACCTACATATCCATCCAAAGATAATGGAGGCTTCTTAATTCAGGACATAAATGGTGATGGGATTCCTGACATGATCAGATATGACAATAAAGGCTTTTCAACTTTCATTGCCAAAGATAATCAGTATGAAGCCAAACCCACAACAACCATCCAGACAGATAATTCAGTTCTTATTCCTACAAATATCAACAGCACCAACAGACCCACGCAACTTATCGGCATATCTGACCGGACTGCAACTAAGTATTCCTATTATGATAATAACCGTACATCCACATTACTCAGAGGAATGATCAACAGTCTGGGTGTTGTAGAAATCAATGATTATGGAATGCTTAACGATTCCGGAAGGTTATCTGATCTCTATACCAAAGGATATACTTCAGTATATCCATACATAGATATTCTTGAACCATTCACAGTATTATCTTCCTCGGAAGTATATCTCAACGGAGAACTTACCGAACATCTCAAATACAAGTATTCAGAAGGAGTGTTTCACAAGCAAGGATTGGGATTCTGCGGCTTTAAGACAATTAACAGAACCAATAGGCGTGGTCTAATAGAGGAAGAAACCTACGACCCCTATAATTATTCAATTCAGAAAAGCGTCATCGGTTCAGAATTTGAGGCCTCTTTTACATACAACATTATAATCCAACCTAACAAATTGGTATCTATAATACCAGTCTCAAAATCAGAGAAAGATCGTCTAAAGGGTTATTCCGCTACCACTACCTTTGTTTGCGACATATACGGCAATCCGACAAAAGAGACTGTTGAATATTCGGACGGTACTATTATTACTCTCACAAACAATTACGTCTCTAACCCCACTGTCGGAGACGGATACCATCTTGACTGGAAATCCGGTTACGAAAAGAAGATTACCCGAAATGGATCGACATATACTGAAAAACTATCCACTCCCTCATATAAAAATAGAAGACCTCTGAAAGAAACACTTACCAAAAATGGATATACCGTACAGAATATCACATATATCTATGACACTCATGGAAATCTAACATTACAGAGTGTAAAACCTTATCAGTCAACTGTCGGAAAAACAACAAAGTATACATACGACAGCAAAGGCAGGAAACTAACTGAAACAGATCATATTGGAAGAAAACAAAGCTATACTTACGATGATACCGGTCAACTGAAAAGTATTGTGGACCATAGAGGAGGACAAACTTCCTTCACTTATGACATGTACGGACGGGAGTCATCCATATCATATCCTGACACTACAGTAAGGCGAATTCAATATCTATTTAATCCAAATAGCTCTACCGAACTTTATTCAGTTTCCCAAACAAAGGATGGAGAGCCAATGGTAAGAAAATTTTATGATGCATTTAATCGTGAAGTCAGATCATCCGAGCAGGGACTGGGAGGAATCACAAAGTCGACTGAACGTAGATACGATTCCTATGGAAATCTGTGGATGGTATCTGAACCATTCACGGGCACTTCTCCGTCTTTATGGAATGTTTACGAATATGACTGGTTTGGGAGAACTACCGTTGAGAAAAGAGCTTCTGGAAGCACTGTCAAATACACGTATGGGACCAATCCACATTCTATTACTATTAATGACGGATCTGTTATTGTAACAAGAAAATATGATCCGTTCGGAAACCTCATCTCACTTTCAGACCCATCAGGAACAGTCACATACGAAGTGGCACCCGACGGGCTGCTCACATCCATCAACGCACATGACGGCATAAAGACTACCATACGCTATGACCTATACAGAAGAAGAAGCGGACTGACGGATCCAAGTCTCGGAAACCAAAGGTATTCATACGATTCTGCCGGAAATATTGTGTCAACGACAAATGCGAACAGTGAAACCATTCGTTATGAGTATGATTCTTTTCAACGTATGATAAAAAAGAGCTCCAATGAATTCACAACAACGTATACCTACAATTCATACGGAGACATCGATTCCATTTGCAGCAGCAATGGCACTTCAAAGAAATATTCTTACGATAAAGTCGGCAGGATCGTCAGCTGCACCGAAACCGGGATGGACGGTATGTGGCTAAGAAAAGACTTTACATACTCAAAAGGCGTCATAAGTGCAATATCATACACTTCCCAATACGGCTTTATCACAACTGAACGATATGCTTATTCCAATGGATGCCTGCAGGAAGTCAAACTTGACTATGGAACAAGCATATTCAAGATAGAGCAGGAAAATGAATATGGTAATCCAACACTAATAAGGACAGGAGAAATCACACGAAAGTATGAATACACGCCTCAAGGATTCCCATCAAAACGGTCAGCCCATCATCTCACAATATCATATCAGGATGTCTCGTACGGTTTTGACTCCAAGACAGGGAACCTTCTATGGAGATCCGACAATAAACGTAATCTTAAGGAAACATTTGAATATGACCAATTCCAGCGTCTGACAGGATATGATGGCAACACTGCTACGTATGACAACATGGGTAATATCAACGGAAAAACCGATATCGGCTCTTTTGCGTATTCAAATGCTTTAAAGCCTTATGCTCTCACTGAGGCAAACCTTACTTCGGAATCGATCCCTTCACTAACACAAAACGTAACATACGCATCCTTCTCACGACCGAATACAATATCAGAGACTGACAACTCTTATACTTTTGACTACAACGAGGATTATGATAGAGTGAAGATGACTGTAACCTCGGATAAAAAGATAATCTCTCAACGCCATTATCTCGGAGGATGCTATGAAATAGAAAAGACATCTAGATCCCCATTCTATACGGAAAGACTCTATCTCCTCGGAGACTATTATTCTTCTCCTATTGTATTACTGAAGTTATCATATCGTATAGAAAAGAACGACGCCTTGACATACGGCACTGTTACTGACAGTCTTAGCATCCATAATTATTTGATGGATAATATATCGGATGTAAGCGACTCTTCAAGTTCTGTTCAAAGTCTGATGAATGATACCTATTTGTATTATATCCTGCGGGATTACCTTGGAAGCATCACCCATGTCATATTTTTAGACGGAACACCCAAGCAGGAACTCAGCTATGACGCATGGGGAAGGCTTCGGGATCCTAAGACATGGGATACCTATTCTGCCGGAGAAGAGCCAGAGCCGTTTATCGGTAGAGGTTATACCGGCCACGAACATCTTGTAAAGGCAGGTCTGATCAATATGAACGCCCGACTTTATGATCCGGCATTAGGTCGATTCCTGTCTCCCGATCCGTATGTTCAAATACCGGACTGGAGCCAGAACTTTAACCGCTATACGTATGCCCTTAATAATCCTCTTGTCTATATAGACGAGGATGGGCAGTTCTTCTGGTTTGCAGTAGGAGCAGCTGCTGTCATAGGGGGAACTTTAAATGTGCTTAGCAATTGGGATGCGATAACCTCTGCCGGAGTTTGGAACGGAGTATGGCAGGGTACAAAATATTTTATGGTAGGTGCTGCAGCCGGCGGCGTAAGTGCTGCAGTGGGTATAGGAGCAGCAGTTGGTTTTGGAAGTATGTTGGGTGTGACAGCTACCGGATTGGCGACTGCTTCAACAGGATTTGTTTCCGGGGCCCTCTCACGCGGAGCGGCTGGTGCAATAAATGGCTTTTTACTGGATACTTCAAATTCTCTGATCGAGGGTGAAAGTTTGGGGACATCATTGGGTAATGGACTTTATGGTGCTCTCACAGAGAGTGTGGCTGGAGTAATATGTGGTGGTGTTGAAGGAGGCGTAAGGGCAGTAAATAATGGTAGATATTTCTTCTCAGGAAAATATACCAATCGCACATTAATTCAAAGATCTGCAACATTTGTTGACAATCTTATAGGTGGTTCTGGCCATGTGGCGGGGACTAAAAAACATAAAGCCGCAGAAATATATTTGACGAGATATCAAAATTGGTATGAGAACAGATATTTGGATTTTAAAGGTTTTCGGAAGGATGAATTCGGAAGGAAATGGAAACCAGATATATTAGATCTCAAAAACAAAATTATATATGACTTTAAATTTGGATACCCTAATAAAACTCCATGGCAATTGAACCAAAGTCGACAAATGCGAATGTATCGAGAGTTGTGGGGATGGCCATCTGTAATCATAAAACCTTAATTTTAATAATAACCATCATTTTTAATATTCATCTGATACTATTGCGAGTCCATATTATACAAAAAAGTTGTTTAAACTTATTTTTATAAAGATTTCGTCAGATCTTCGAGCGGATTTTTCTTCATGAAGAAGGAGCGATGTGGGCGTCGTAACTGATAAATGAAGGAAAATACGCCGAAATGATGGCGGAAGATTAATAATAAGTTTAAACAACTTCAAATTATCAAAATTGTGTTAGTGGTGAGTATTATCGAAAAAATGTAACATTTATGGAATTTAAAGATATTGTAAAGGAGTGGTATGAACAGTTTCCAATATTATCTAAGTATACTCCTACTACATTGTTTGCTAAGGCCGGCATTGTTTTGATAGGGCTAAGACTGGAGAGAGACCATTATGACTATAGAGTCTTTCTGGAAATTCTTCCTTTGTGGGTACCAAAGGAAAAAATCATCATTCCAGTTTTCGAACAAGAGACTCGTAATGAAAAGGGATTACAAGTCTTTATTGACATTAAGCTGCACGATCCATTGCTCCTTGACTATGTAGAAGCGCAGACGAAGCGCGGAGCTGAGATCGACCTCATGAAATTTGAGATTCAGAGATCGACACGAAGAAAGATTATAGATCACGCTATGGAATGCGTGCATAAGCAGTTCGATGCTATTTTGCAGGAGTATGTTAGTCTTGGCGATATATTTCGCTTAATCAACAATCATACTTCCTCCATAGTCTTTGACAGAAATAACCCTTTGGATTGGTACCGTTTATTTGAATTGAAGTTAGCTTTAGCATATCATTTCAATCGGGAAGATCTAATACTGAAAGTAAAACGAGAGATAGAAAAAGAAGTGAGAAATTGGACTCAAGAGAGGTTCAATGTACTTTTCAGAGTATCAAAAGAGGAATGGAAAGCTGAACTATATCGGAGAATGGAGAATAGGGACGCGTTCATGAGACAGGTTGAGCTGAATCTCAGCCTCAAGAAAATATCCAAATTGAAACAAATCCATATTCACGATGATATGGAGCGGGGCAATTCTCTTCTCCAAAAATTCGGGAATTTCCTTCGATCAAACAAATAGGGTAAGCTATCGATATGTCAACCTAACCTCAGGAAAAGAAATGAACTATGGCAAAAAGAATTGTGACAAAGATTGGTGATGTCTTCTGTGTGGAAGTGGACAATGCCTACAAGAGGTATTTCCAGTACTTCTGCAATGATATGACGCAACTTAATAGCAGTGTAATACGTGTCTTCAAGAAAAGATATCAGATGGATTATAAGCCGAAACCGGAAGACATCGTTAAGGATGAAGTGGATTTCTATGCGCATACCATACTGCGTAATGGAATTGAAGATGGATTGTGGTATAAAGTGGGAAAGGCAAAAGGTGAGTTTGAAGAAGAAAAGAACAAACCCTTATTCGGCATGTGTGATGATATTGAATATGTAAACGGAGATATTATTAAAGTTGATCCTGATAATAAATGGTATATATGGAAAATCAATTGTCCTTTTAAATCGATAGGTAAATTACCCGAGAAATACAGAGACTTAGTAGATTGGGGGCCTGTAAAAGCTGACGTAGATATTGTCAATCGGATCAAGTATGGATATTATATGTGGAACTCTCCCGCGCATAATCTTCTGCGGAGGCGACCTTACCCATACGTTGACAGCTATATTCGGAAGGAACTGGATAATAAGACCATCTATCTGCACTTTAAAGGTGAATACGTAATCCAGAAATTAGTAATTGATAATAACGGTCTTTCTACTGCCGAAGAAGGCGATCCGCTTCATCTGCCGTTATTCTGGGAGACGAATTGGGATGTAGATGAATTTATCACGGCGGAGGAATTCAATGAGGCATGGGACAAATATGCATGATGGTCTGTATGGAAATTCGAGCTGCAGAGGACGACGCGCCGCACGATGAATGGAGGATCGGAAAGCGTTCATGAGGCAGGTCGAGATGAATCTCAGTCTCAAGAAAATATCAAAATTGAAGCAAATCCATATTCACGATGATATGGAGCGTGGCAAAACTCTTCTCCAAAAATTAGGAAATTTTCTCCGTCCAAACAAATAGTCGGAGCAAGCTCTATGCCTTACCACCCTTGTGTCATTCGTTGTGATGGAGTAATTCAAAAAAATGCAAAAAAATTATTGGAATTTTAAGAATTTTTAAGTACCTTTGCACTTGCTTAGTGGACACCTATTGCCCAAAAGCACCTTAACATCTGAATAAATTATTAAAACATAAACTATTATATGAATTTACTGTTGGAAATCAGCAACGGAGATTTGGCGATTACCGCCGCCCTCACCGGTATGGCTCTGGTGTTTGCGGCTTATTGGATCGCTCGACTGATAGGACCAAAATCCTATTCAGTAAAAAAAGGAGAGACTTACGAATGCGGTATCCCTACAAGAGGCGAATCAATGATTCAATTCAAGACCGGATACTACATCTTCGCTATCCTGTTTCTCATTTTCGATGTCGAGACCATCTTCCTCTACCCTTGGGCGACTATCATGCGTAGCCTCGGTCCTTCCGGTCTCCTCTGCATCGCTATCTTCATGTTCATTCTTATTTTAGGCCTTGCTTACGCTTGGCGGAAAGGAGCTCTCAAATGGCAGTAACTATTGATGATGTCAAAATCAAGTCGATGAAGACAGAAGACTTCAAAGACAATGAATACATCGAAAAACTCGTAGAAGAACTCAACGCTACCGGTGCCAACGTAGCTGTCGGCAAGCTCGACCAGCTTATCAACTGGGGTATATCTAACTCTCTGTGGCCTCTTTGCTTCGGCACAAGCTGCTGCGCTATCGAGTTTATGTGTCTCGGAGCTGCCCGCTATGATATGGCTCGTTTCGGTTTTGAGGTGGCTCGTAACTCTCCACGTCAGGCGGACTATATTATGGTGCAGGGTACTATCGTCCACAAGATGGCTCCAGCGCTTGTCCGTCTATACGACCAGCTTGCCGAGCCCAAGTATGTCATCGCCTGTGGCGGTTGCGCTGTCAGCGGCGGTCCATTCAAGAAATCTTATTGCGTTGTTGATGGCGTCGACAAGATTCTTCCAGTCGACGTTTACATCCCCGGTTGCCCTCCTCGTCCGGAAGCAATGTTCTACGGCTTGATGCAGCTCCAACGCAAGATCAAAATCCAGAAGTTCTTCGGCGGCGTCAACCGTAAAGAGAAGATCAAAGACTTCTTCCGCAAGCATCCTGAAGATGCAGGCGAGTATTAATCAAATATTTGTCAACAATACACAACCTATAAAATGAGCGTTAAAGACAAAATAAGCAAGATTTGCCCGTCTGCCACATTTGAAGAAGGAGATGTCCTTCTCGTCAATGTGCCTGCAAAGGATTGGCGTGCGCTTGCAGAAGCACTCAAGCATGATCCGGAACTCAATTTTGATGTCCTTACCGCAGTGGTCGGAATGGACTGGAAAGAGACTCTCGGTGTCATGTATTATTTCACTGCTACAAGCCGCAATTGGGAGATGCTGTCAGTGAAAGTAGCTGTTGCTGATCGTGAAAATCCTTATATCCACACAATTTCCGATCTTTGGAAAGTTGCAAACTTCCAGGAACGTGAGGTATATGATTTCTACGGCATCAAGTTTATCAACCATCCAGACATGCGCCGCTTCTTCTTGCGCAACGACTGGAAGGGATACCCTCTTCGCAAAGACTATGACAAAGATCCAAAACTCAATCCTATACCGGAAAACGACGAGAAAAACGAGGATAACACCGTTTCATACGTAGAAGATCCTAACGGAGTGATCAAACCGATTCCTTCTAAGGTGTTCGAAATGCACGATTATGTGATGAACATTGGTCCTCAGCACCCATCTACTCACGGCGTAATGCGTTTCCGCGTAGCCCTCAACGGTGAGGAAGTGAAGAAAATCGACGTCGTGTCCGGTTATATCCACCGTGGAATAGAAAAATTGTGTGAAGAACTCGGTTATCCTCAGATCCTTCACTTCACAGACCGTATGGACTATATGAGTGCACACCAGAATCGTCATTGTCTCTGCATGTGCATCGAAAAGGCTCTTGGCCTTCAGGTTCCCGATCGTGCAGTCGTAATCCGCACAATGATGGATGAGCTGATGCGTATTTCAAGCCACCTGCTTGCTTTCGGATGTACAGCTATGGATATGGGTGCGACTACCGCATTCTTCTATGGTTTCCGCGAACGTGAAATGGTGCTTGATATTTTCGAGAAGACTTGCGGTGCGCGTATGTCGATGAACTATAACGTGATCGGCGGTGTGATGGCTGACCTTCACCCTGATTTTGTAAAAGACGTCAAGGCTCTACTCGCTATCATGCCGGAACGCCTGAAGGAGTATCATACAGTATTCTCTGGCAACCTCATTGCCAAGAATCGTCTCCATGTAGGTCATCTCTCTAAAGAAGATGCTATCAATTATTGCATCACCGGTCCTTCAGGACGTGGCTCAAACTGGAGCTGCGACTGCCGCAAGAAACATCCATACGCTGCTTACGACAGAGTAGAATTTGATGAGGTTCTCCTTGACGGTTGCGACTCATACGCCCGCTACATGGTACGTATGAAAGAAATCGAACAGAGTTGCCGCATACTTGAGCAACTTGTAGACCGCATACCCGAAGGCGATATACGTGCCCAAGTGCCAAAGATTGTCAAGCTCCCCGTAGGACATTGGTATACTCAGGTGGAGGCTTCACGCGGCACTTTCGGTGTCTATATTGAAAGCGACGGTTCGAAGAACCCATATCGCGTACACTTCCAGAGTCCTTGCTTCAACCTCGTAGGGGTTATGGATCTCTGCTGCAAAGGCCACATGATCGCCGACGTCATAACAATCGGCGCAGCACTCGACTTCGTGATTCCAGATATTGACCGCTAACCAAAACGATAGAAAACGACATGTTTGACTTTAGTATAATAACCAATTGGTTCAACAACCTATTGTTGGGTTGTATGCCGGAGTGGGCTGCTGTCCTTGTGGAGTGCATTGTAATCGCTGTCATCCTCCTCGCTGCCTATTCAGTGTTGGCAATGTTCTACATTTTCTATGAACGTAAGCTTTGCGCCTACTTCCAGTGCCGACTCGGCCCGATGCGTGTAGGTCCTTGGGGTCTGCTCCAGCTTTTTGCCGACGTCATCAAGATGCTCATAAAGGAGATTATTTCTCTGAAAGGTACTGATAAGTTTCTCTTCAAACTCGCACCTTACATTGTAGTAGCCGCTTCTGTGACGGTGTTCGCTTGCCTCCCTTGGGGCTACGGACTACAGATGATCAACTACAATATCGGAATTTTCTTCATGCTTGCAGTTTCAAGCCTTGGAGTGATCGGTATCCTTCTTGCCGGTTGGGCTTCCAACAATAAGTATTCTCTCGTTGGAGCGATGCGTAGTGGTGCTCAAATGGTCAGCTATGAAATCTCAATGGGTCTCGCCCTTCTTGCTATCGTTTGCTTGGCTGGAACTATGGATATCACAGAACTTGTTTGGGCTCAGGAAAACTGCTGGTTTATTTTCAAAGGACAGATTCCTGCTATCATCGCTTTCGTGCTTTATCTGATTGCAGCAACTGCTGAGACCAACCGTGGTCCTTTCGACCTTCCTGAAGCAGAACATGAGCTTACAGCAGGTTTCCACACTGAATATTCAGGTATCAGCTTCGGTATGTTCTACTTGTCAGAATACCTCAACCTCTTCATCGTCAGCGGTATTGCTTCTCTGATGTTCCTTGGCGGTTGGATGCCTTTCCACATTGCAGGTTGGGATGGTTTCAACACTGTGATGAATTGGATTCCAAGCATCGTTTGGTTCCTCGGAAAGACTTTCTTCATCAGCTATATCATCATCTGGTTCAAGTGGACTTTCCCGCGCGTACGTATCGACCAGCTTCTGGCTTTTGAATGGAAATATCTGATGCCTATCGCTCTTGCCAACCTCGTACTTATGGCAGTCTGCGTATCTTTAGGTTGGACTTTCTAAAATAAAAAGCTTAAATATACATTTACCGGGAGACCGTCTGATCCCGATCTCCCGGACTAATATTAACAACATATTTTCGACATTAAAAATGAGCGCAAATAAAGGAACGATCACTCAGATTATCGGCCCCGTCGTCGACGTAAGTTTCGAGGGTGGCAAAGAGAACATTCCCCCTATCTACGACGCGCTTCGCATTAAGCGCGACAACGGTGAGGAATTGATTCTTGAAGTCGAACAGCACATTGGCGAACAGACAGTTCGCTGTGTGGCAATGGAATCGACCGACGGCATTCGCCGCGGTATGGAAGTAGAAAACCTCGGACGCCCTATCGCTGTGCCAACCGGCCAGCAGGTGAAGGGACGCCTGCTCAACGTCATCGGAGAACCTATCGACCACCTTCCGGAACTCGACCGCGACAATCTCCGCCCAATACATCAGCCGGCTCCAGCTTTCGAGGATCTCGCCATCTCTACAGAGATTCTTCTTACAGGTATCAAAGTTATCGACTTCCTTGAGCCTTATACCAAGGGCGGTAAGATCGGTCTTTTCGGTGGTGCCGGTGTAGGTAAGACAGTGCTTATCCAGGAGCTCATCAACAATATCGCCAAAGGTTCAAATGGTTTCTCCGTGTTTACCGGTGTAGGTGAACGTACTCGTGAGGGTAACGACCTTTTGCGTGAAATGATCGAGAGCGGTGTCATGAAATATGGCAAGAAGTTTGAAGAAGGTATGGACAAGGGCGAATGGAATCTCGCCGATGTGGATATGAACGAGGTTGAGAAGAGCCAGGTGACAATGGTGTTCGGACAGATGAACGAGCCACCGGGCGCACGTCTCCGCGTTGCACTCTCCGGTCTGACAGTTGCAGAACAATTCCGTGATGCCCAAGGAGGCGGACAAGATATCCTCCTCTTCATCGACAATATCTTCCGTTTCACTCAGGCTGGTTCTGAGGTTTCGGCGCTTCTTGGCCGTATGCCTTCTGCTGTAGGTTATCAGCCAACACTTGCTTCTGAAATGGGTGCCCTTCAGGAACGAATCACATCTACCAAAAATGGTTCAATCACATCCGTACAGGCTATCTATGTGCCGGCTGACGACTTGACTGACCCAGCTCCTGCCACTACATTCTCATTCCTTGACGCTACCACAGTGCTCAACCGTAAGATTGCAGAGCTCGGTATCTATCCTGCAGTAGACCCACTTGACTCTACATCTCGTATCCTTGACCCGAATATCATTGGTGAAGAACACTACAATGTAGCTCAGCAGACAAAGCAACTTCTTCAAAAATACAATGACCTTCAAGATATCATTGCCATCCTTGGCGTAGATGAACTTAGCGATGAGGACAAACTCGTCGTTTCTCGAGCTCGCCGAGCTCAGCGATTCTTGAGTCAACCGTTCCACGTTGCCGAACAGTTCACCGGCGTGCCGGGTGTAATGGTGCCACTTCAGGAAACCATCCGCGGCTTTAAGATGATCCTTAGTGGCGAAATGGATGAATACCCCGAACAGGCATTCTTAAATGTCGGCACTATCGACGAAGCGATCGCCAAGGGCAAGAAGATGCTTGCTGAAGTATAATCAATAGCACAATTCGATAATGACTTTAGAAATCATATCCCCACAGGATGTCGTTTTCAAAGGCGACGCAGAGTCCGTAACTCTTCCGGGTGAACTTGGAAAGTTTACGGTATTGAAAAACCATGCGCCTCTGATTTCTGTGCTTGTTGAGGGTTCTATTGCCTACAGGACTCCGGGCGGTGAAGAACATTCTTACCCCATCAAAGGGGGGCTGGCAGACGTAGACAACAATGTAATATCGGTGTGCATCTATTAACAGAACTGTAATGAGAAAGAATTTAGCCATACTGTTTTTGCTCATATCTATTATTGCCCTCCCCTTCTCCGCTAAAGCGAATGAAGAGGAGAAAGGTAAGGTAGACGTGAAAGAAAACATATTCCATCACCTTCTTGACGGATACGGTTGGGAAGTACCTTTCAGCCACTCCTACCGAATTCCGCTACCCGTCATAGTGAGAGCGGAAGACGGAAGCTGGCATTGCTTCTCTTCAGGTCGCCTCATTATGCACGAGGATGTTGTGGATCCAGCTACCGGTAAGACTCATGTAGTAAGTGAACCTCAAATTGTCTATATCGAAAAAGATGGCAATCCCGAGGCTTATCAGTTTTTACTTGCCCATGTCAGCAAACACAAGGACAAGGTGATCCAAATCCTTCCTACTTCCGCCAAAGAGGAAGAAGAGGCTGCCGGAATCGCTGCTGCCCAGAATGATGAAGTCGTAGATGGCTTTGTCAAATATGATGGTAAATACTACAAAGAGTATCGCCCATTCGACATTTCCATCACAAAGAATGTCCTCGCTCTTTTCATAGCTGCTATCATCGTGACCTGGATGGTGATGGGTCTCGTGAGATTTTATACTCGCAACGGATACAAGGCTCCACGCAAGGGCATGGGATTTCTCGAACTTTGCATCGACTTTATATATAGCGGTGTGATCAAGAGCACTCTTGGGGATAAGGCTCCAAAATTTGCACCTTATCTTCTGACTGTATTCTTCTTCATCCTTGTGATGAACCTACTTGGGCTGATAGTTATCTTCCCTGGAGGAGCCAATCTTACAGGCAACATCGCCATCACTCTTGTGCTTGCCGTGATGACCTTCGTGATCACAAACATAAATGGCAACAAGCATTATTGGAAAGAAATATTCTGGCCTGATGTGCCTTTGTTCCTGAAATTTCCGATTCCTATCATGCAGATCATTGAGGTTTTCGGTATCTTCACAAAGCCGGCTGCACTCTGTGTGCGTCTCTTTGCCAACATGATGGGCGGACACATGATTGTAATCACCCTTACTCTCCTTATCTTCATCTTTGCGGCTTACGGCGCAGCTGTAGCAGGAGCTACGACTGTAGTATCTCTCTTCTTCTCCATCTTCATGCTACTGCTTGACACTTTGGTCAGCTTCATTCAGGCTTACGTCTTCACCCTACTCTCGACTATCTTTATCTCGATGGCAGTCCATGAAGAACATGACTCCCACCATGAAGCCCATGATGCAGAAGCAACTACAGCCCCAAAAGCCCAATTAAACTAATTAGAATAATTAGACCAATTTAACTAATTTAGCTAATTTGACCAATTTGACCAATTAGACCAATTTGGCTAATTTGGCTAATTTGACTAATTTGACCAATAAAAAAAAGAATTAAACAATAATAACTCTAAAAAACCAAAAGACTATGTTTTCAATGATTTTAGTAGCCGAAGCACTCGCATCTTTCGGCGCTGCTTTCGGAGCAGGCCTCTCAGCAATCGGCGCAGGTATCGGTATCGGTAAGATCGGTAGCAGCGCAATGGAAGCAATCGCTCGTCAGCCGGAAAGCGCAGGCGACATCCGTTCTAACATGATCGTGATCGCTGCCCTCATCGAAGGTGTTGCTCTTTTCGCCGTGATCGTTTCTGCACTCGCACTCTTCATCTAATAGGCTTCAGCCATATAATTTCTTAAAATAATGGAATTATTCACGCCCGATTTTGGACTGGTGTTCTGGATGTTCGTCGCGTTCATCCTCCTCTTCATCGTGCTTGCGAAGTGGGGATGGCCCGTCATCATCAAGCAGATGGAAGGGCGTGCTGACACTATCGACAAAGGTGTGGAATACGCACGCGAAGCCAAGCAGCAGCTTGACAACGCGAAGGAATCTGCACAGCAGGTCATAGGTGAAGCTCAGGCCAAACAAGCTGAAATGCTTCGTGAGGCTGCTAAAATGAAAAGCCAAATCATAGAGGAAGCAAAGAAAGAAGCTTCCGAAGAGGCTCGTAAGGTGATGGAGCAGGCTAAAGTCTCTATCGAGCAGTCACGTAAAGAAGCAGAACTCCAGTTCAGAAATGAAGTAAGCAAGTTCTCTATCAACATCGCCGAGAAGATGGTGCGCAACCAACTCAAAAACGATGAAGAACAGCAGAAACTTGTGAATAAGATGTTGGACGAAATAGAGAAGAACTGAGGCAATGAACGAGGGACTTATACCCCAGCGCTACGCTAAAGCGCTCTATAAACTCTCCGTCGAAAGAGGGAATTCCGATAAGGTATACCTCGAGATGAAGACGGTGGCTAATTCGTTTGCACAGAATCCCGGTCTTCAGAAGGTGCTTTCAAATCCCTACGTGAAACGTGAGGATAAAGCAAAACTCCTTCTTAGTGCAGCCGGAGACTTGGTGGAAGACGACTATCGTTCATTTGTCGAGCTCATTCTTGACAGGAAAAGGGCTTCATACGCCCATCTTATGGCTCTTGCATATTGTGATATCTACAGGAAAGAGCATAAAATAGCCCGAGTCAAAATAATCACAGCCTCTCAACTCAGCGATGAGATGATGCAAAAGCTGCGTGATGTCGTGACAAAGGCTTATCCAGGAATGACTCTTGAATTCTCTTACGATGTGGATCCCGATCTCATTGGAGGTTTCGTAATAGACGTTGATGGTAAACGCCTCGACGCTTCGATCAGCAATGAGATTGAACAATTACGTTTAAAACTTTTAAGAAGCAATTAACAATGCTTAACCCAAGCGAAATTTCAGATATTCTAAAGCAACAACTCGAGAACGTTAACTCTCAGGTCAAGTTTGAAGAGACCGGAACCGTGCTAAGCGTCGGCGACGGCGTAGCTCACGTCTACGGTCTTGAGAATGTGGAAGCCAGCGAGCTTGTTGTCTTTGAAAACGGCTCTACCGGTGTCGCACTCAACCTTGAGGAGAGCAACGTCGGTGTTGTGCTTCTTGACGATGTCAATGCAGTGACAGAAAACATGACGGTTCGTCGCACGGGTGAGATTGCCTCTATTCCGGTCGGCGAAGGTCTCTTCGGTCGCGTAATCAACATTCTCGGCGAACCGATTGACGGCAACGGCCCAATAGAAGGCGAGTTGCTTCGCATGCCTCTCGAGAGAAAAGCTCCCGGTGTTATCTTCCGTCAGCCTGTTAAGCAGCCTCTACAGACTGGTCTGAAGGCTGTCGACTCTATGATTCCTATTGGCCGCGGTCAGCGCGAGCTTATCATTGGCGACCGTCAGATCGGTAAGACTGCCATTGCTATCGATACAATAATCAACCAGCGTCAAAACTACCTCGACGGCAAACCCGTATATTGTATCTACGTTGCAATCGGACAGAAAGCATCTACTGTGGCTTCTATAGTGCAGACTCTCAAAAAGCATGGAGCTATGGACTACACTGTTGTGGTTTCAGCTACTGCTTCCGATTCTGCTGCCATGCGCTACTTTGCTCCTTTTGCAGGCGTGGCAATCGGCGAATATATACGCGACACTGGCCGCGATGCTCTCATCGTATATGATGACTTGTCAAAGCAGGCAGTTGCATATCGTGAGATATCACTTATCCTTAAGCGTCCTTCCGGCCGAGAGGCTTATCCGGGTGATATTTTCTATCTCCACTCTCGCCTTCTCGAACGCGCAGCCAAGATCATCGACAACCAGCAAGTGGCTTCAAATATGAACGACCTTCCGGAAGTGCTAAAGCCAATTGTGAAAGGTGGCGGCTCACTGACGGCTCTTCCTATCATCGAAACTCAGGCTGGCGACGTGTCTGCATATATCCCTACCAATGTGATCTCTATCACAGACGGACAGATCTTCCTTGAGACTGCACTTTTCAACCAGGGTATTCGCCCTGCAGTCAATGTAGGTATCTCTGTATCCCGTGTAGGTGGTAACGCTCAGATCAAACCAATGAAGAAGGTGGCAGGTACTCTAAAGATTGCACAAGCACAATATCGTGAGCTCGAATCATTCACCAAGTTTGGTGGCGACATCGACCCGGTAACTGCAAAGGTGATCGATACCGGACGTAAAAACCAACAGCTTCTCATCCAGCCACAGTATCAGCCTTGGCCCGTAGAAAACCAAGTCGCTGTAATTTATTGCGGTGTCAATGGTCTGTTGGAGAATGTTCCTCTTGATAAGGTGCATGAGTTTGAATCTCTTTTCATCCAACTCCTTGAAGCTAAATATCGTAAGGAAGTGCTTGATGAAATAAAAGCCGGCAATCTTTCTGACGATGTACAAGCTAAACTTCGCGAATGTGCTACAGAAATTAGCGCTCGCTACAAATAATTGACTCATAGGTATGCGCCGCTTGAACCCGACGCATACCCCCATTAGTATTAAAAACCATAAACATTAAGTTGAGCAAAGCGAGACTTAAATATTAAAACGACATGGCAACCCTAAGGGAACTAAAGACACGAATAGGCTCTGTAGCATCAAGCGAAAAGATCACTGGCGCTATGAAGATGATTTCTTCTGCCAAGGTGCATAAGTTTGAGGCGTCTCTCAAGCAGTTGGTGCCTTATCGCAGTAAGATTAAGGCTATCATGGCCCATATCATACAGTCAGGCTCCGATTTCAGCAGCCCGCTGATCGAAAGCCGCCACGAGGTCAATAAGATTGCTTTCGTAGTCTTCGGAAGCGACGATGGCCTTTGCGGTGCATATAATATCAATATCTTCAAGGCAGCTCTCGGAGAGCTCAAAGGACTACAGGCTAAATATGGACCTTCAGTAGAAATCGACATCTACCCTATCGGTCAGAAAATGGCAAAAGCTGTCAATAAGATAGCCGGACCGCATATTCATGTGGTCAGATTGGATGGAGTCGACTCTAAGATGGAGGCTGACAAGGTAAATGAATTCACTCATAGCCTCAGAGACAAATTTTCTTCCGGAGAATATGACCTTGTCTGTGTAGAATACATGAAGTTCTATTCAATGAGCCGCCAACGTCCACTTCTGGAGACTATCTTCCCGATATCCGGACAAACTCTCCTTGAAGGTGCGGACGATGAAGTATCTACCGGCTTATGCATCTTCGAACCTGATGCCAATAGCATCTTCAATGCCGTGCTACCGATGTTTGTGCTTTCTACAATGCAGGAAATCACAATCGAAAACAAGGCATCAGAGCAAGCAGCGCGTGTGATGGCAATGCAAAGTGCCAACGACAATGCCAAGAAACTCCTCGAAGGCCTACAACTTGAGTATAATAAACTGCGTCAGGAAGGAATTACAACCGAACTTCTCGATATACTCGGAGGCCAAGTAGAACGCTAAATCAAAAATTTGACAACTTGACAACATAAAATAACACATTATATGAGTAGTATTAAGGAATATTTTTCGTCGGTAGGACAAGGCATCGTGAGTCTGGCGAAGGGTATGGCCGTGACAGGAAAGGAGCTTGTGACTCCTAAGATCACGGAACAATATCCCGAAAACCGTAAGACACTCAAGATTGCTGACCGTTTCCGTGCGGAACTTACACTGATTGGCGATGACGCTACCCCGGCTTACAATAAGTGTATTGCCTGCGGCATCTGCCAGATGAACTGCCCCAACAGCTCAATCGAACTCAAGACAAGATTCGTAGAGCTTCCAGACGGCAAAAAGAAAAAAGTGCTCGACAAGTATTACTACGACCTCGGAAGCTGCACATTCTGCATGCTTTGCGTGACTACTTGCCCGCAGGATGCTCTTGAATTCTCTAACGAATTCGAACAGGCAGTTTTCACTCGAGACAAACTCGTCAAGGTGCTCAACGCGCATTCTGAAATGACAGATGCACAAGTGATCGCTGAAGCATCCAAGCCTAAACCAAAACCGGCTATGGATCCGGAGCAACTCGCCAAGATCAAAGCTGAAGCCCTCGCAAAAGCAGCTGCTAAAAAGGCTGCCCAGGAAGCGGCTAAGAACGCAGAGAATCAATCTTCCGAGACTCCACAATCTTGACAATTTGACATCCATACAACTTGACAACTCGAAAACTAAAATAACAACATGGATTCAGTAGGAAACATAGTACTCTACTTCGTAGTCGCCATTGTAATGGTGATTTCAGCCTTTATGGCTGTCACTACGACCAAAATCCTCCGTGCTGCTACTTATCTTCTTTTCTCGCTCATTGGCACTGCCGTATTCTATTTCCAGATGGGATATCAGTTCCTTGGTGCTGTGCAGATAGCAGTCTATGCCGGAGGTATTATGGTGCTGTTTGTGTTTGCAATTATTCTTACCCATAAGCCCAACGATAAGACCGCTCCTTTAGCGGCTCATCGTCAGATTGTCGGCATCTCGGCTTCTGTGATTGGCGCTGTCCTTTTGATATTGGCTCTTTTCAAGATGCCTCTCGTAAAAGGAGTGTCACTATCTCAGGCTATTGCTTATGGCGGACCTCAAATCACAATGCACGACATTGGCACCGCACTTGTAGGATCAGAAAAATTCCAGTATCTTCTTCCTTTCGAGGCCATCAGCTTGCTGCTGCTTGCCTGCATCATCGGAGGAGTGGTAATCGCTCGTAAAAAATAATCCCAAAATAGTTTTATATTATGGATATAAGCATTTTATGGTATTTAGTGCCGAGCATTCTACTCTTTGTTTGTGGTGTCTACGGCTTCATTACTCGAAAAAATATGATCGCTATGCTGATATCTCTTGAGCTTATGCTCAATTCAGCCGATCTCAATTTTGTGATTTTCAACCGTTATCTTTTCCCCGGCTCAATGGAAGGCATGATCTTCTCTCTCTTTGCCATAGCAATTGCAGCAGCTGAGACAGCTATCGCTATCGCGCTGATCATCAACATCTATCGCGCTATCGGGAATACAAATGTGACGGATATTAAAGAAATGAAATTCTAAACTATTCCTAAGATATGGACATAACACTTCCAATTTTAATCCTTGCGATCCCAATTGCGATGTTCCTCATCTTGGGAATCGGAGGCGTTGTGATGCCACGCAAAGTAGCCGGTGTGCTCGGCATTCTTGGCATGGGCACTTGTGCAGTGCTTGCCTACACAGTGGCTTTCACATACTTCTTCAGTGGTGCGCCCGACTTCATCACTGATCTTGGTCAGCGTCTGCAATATCAGGTATTCGATGTCACCTGGCTTGCTTTTACTGAGAAACTCGTTGTGAAAATCGGTTTCCTTCTTGATCCGATTTCTGCAATGATGCTGATTGTGATCACTACAATCTCATTCTTCGTACACCTCTATTCATGGGGATACATGGAGCATGAACCGGGCTTCCAACGCTACTACGCTTTCCTCAGCCTATTCTCGTTCTCTATGCTCGGCCTCGTAGTGGCTACCAACATTTTCCAGATGTATATTTTCTGGGAGCTCGTAGGTGTCAGCTCTTATCTGCTTATCGGATTCTTCTATAAGCTTCCGTCGGCAGTGTCTGCATCTAAGAAGGCATTTATCGTAACTCGTTTCGCCGACCTCGGATTTCTTATCGGTATCTTACTTCTCTCCTACTATACTGATACGTTCAACTTCCAGGCTCTCACTTCCAATCCGGAACTCGTGATGGCAGAATGTGGCGGCGCTACATTCATGGGAGCTTCCGTGATGACTTGGGCAATGGTGCTCATCTTCATGGGTGGTATGGGTAAGTCTGCAATGATGCCTCTCCATATATGGCTTCCAGACGCAATGGAAGGTCCGACTCCGGTATCTGCCCTTATCCACGCTGCCACAATGGTCGTTGCCGGTGTGTATCTCGTTGCCCGTATGTTCCCCTGCTACTGTCAGGTTCCGGCTTCTATGGATTTTGTAGGTGTCGTAGGTGCTATCACTGCTTTCTACGCTGCCGTAGTAGCTTGTACTCAGATCGACATCAAACGTGTGCTTGCTTTCTCTACAATCTCTCAGATTGCATTCATGATGGTATCACTCGCTGTGGCTCGCGACTATGTTCCGGTTGGTGAACATTGGCATGCTCCGGGTCTCGGCTACATGGCTTCCATGTTCCACCTCTTCACTCACGCAATGTTCAAGGCCCTCCTCTTCCTTGGAGCAGGATGCCTTATACATGCTGTCCACTCAAACGACTACACAAAAATGGGTGGCCTACGCAAATATATGCCTATAACTCACTGGACATTCCTCATCGGCTGTCTCGCCATTGCCGGTATACCTCCATTCTCTGGCTTCTTCTCAAAGGATGAAATGCTGGCAGCAATGTATCAGAACTCTTTCTTCTGGGGTGCATGGATGTCGATGGTAGCAGGTCTGACTGCTTTCTATATGTTCCGTCTCTATTATCTCATCTTCTGGTGGGAAGAGAATCCTCACTACAAAGAGCACAAGCCCCACGATGCTCCTTGGCAGATGTCGCTCCCGCTTATCATCCTTGCTCTCGTGAGCTGCGTCGCCGGCTTCATTCCATTCGGTGAGTTCGTCACTTACAACGGAGAACCTTACCACATCCATCTTGAAGCAGCAGTTGCATTGACAAGCGTTGCGATTGCCGTCATCGCAATCGCATTGGCAACTTGGCTTTATGCTAAGAAAAACGATCGTCCTGCCAAGATGCGCGCAGCGCTCCCAACTCTTTGGGAAGCAGCCCACCGTCGCTTCTACTGGGATGAGATCTATCAATTCATCACTCACAAGATTATCTTCGGTATCATTTGCAACAGCATAGCATGGTTTGACCGTCACGTCATTGACGCCACGATGGATGGCTTTGCAAAGATCACTCAGAAAGGAAGCTATGCTATCCGCGGCATGCAGAACGGACATATTCAGGCTTACGTGGCTTGGTATTTCTTCGGAGCCCTCGCTCTTGCTGCCGTAGTTTGGCTGTGCCTCGTTTGATAAGTTATTCATATTGCTAAAAATATAAGACAATGTTTGGAAATATTTTAATTTGGTTTGTAGTCATCCCCATCCTGATGATGGCGGGACTCGGCTTCTGCCGCAACAGCAGTATGAATGCCATCCGCGCGGTGATGACTATAGGTAGCACTGCTCTGATGGTGCTTGGCATCTGGCTTACCGTAGACTTCCTCAGCCTCCGCGCTGCCGGAAACACTGAAGAAATGCTTTACATGGGAAGCTGGCTCTGGTATGCTCCTCTTAATATTCATCTTGCAGTTGGCGTCGACGGAATCTCCGTCCTCATGCTTCTCCTAAGCTGCGTGATTGTATTCGCCGGAACATTCGCTTCTTGGAAAATCAACCCACTTCCAAAGAATTTCTTCCTTTGGTTCTGCCTCCTCAGCACAGGAGTATTCGGATTCTTCATCTCAATCGACATGTTTACAATGTTCATGTTCTATGAGGTGGCACTTATCCCGATGTACCTTCTTATCGGTGTCTGGGGTACAGGTCGCAAGGAATATAGCGCAATGAAGCTTACTCTTATGCTTATGGGCGGCTCAGCATTCCTTATGCTTGGTCTTCTCGGTATCTTCTGGCACTCAGCTCCGGATCTTGCAAATTGCACTTGGAATATCCTTGAAATTTCTCACAATTCAAGCATCGACCCAAGCTGGCAGCGTCTTCTCTTCTGCTTCACATTCGTTGGCTTTGGCGTTCTTGGCGCTATGTTCCCATTCCACACATGGAGTCCTGATGGTCACGCTTGTGCACCGACTGCAGTGTCAATGCTCCACGCAGGTGTGCTTATGAAGCTTGGTGGTTACGGCTGCTTCCGCATCGCTATCTTCCTTCTTCCACAGGCTGCCAACGAACTCGCTTGGATCTTTATCGTGCTCACCGGTATTTCAATTGTATATGGTGCATTTTCAGCTTGTGTACAGACCGACCTCAAATATATCAATGCCTACTCTTCAGTGTCACACTGCGGCATGGTGCTCTTCGCAATCTTGATGCTTAACACCACTGCAATGACCGGTGCAATCATGCAGATGCTTTCTCACGGCTTAATGACAGCACTCTTCTTTGCTCTTATCGGTATGATTTACGGAAGGACTCACACACGCGACATCCGTCAGATGGGTGGCTTGATGAAGATAATGCCTTACCTCGGTGTCTGCTACATGATCGCCGGTTTTGCATCTCTCGGTCTCCCGGGTCTTTCAGGCTTCGTTGCTGAGATGACAATCTTCTTCGGTTCATTCCAGGATGCTGACACTTTCCACAGAGTATTTGTGATTGCAGCTACTTGCTCAATTGTGATCACTGCAGTCTACATCCTTCGTGTTGTCGGAAAGCTCCTTCTTGGCCCGGTTCAGGATGAACATCACCTTGCGCTGACAGATGCATCTTGGTTTGAGCGTCTGAGCACAGTGACCCTCATCCTTTGCATTGCAGGCATAGGTTGCTTCCCCAACTGGATCAATGAGACTATTCAGCATTCATTCCATCCGATTATAGCAGCAATACAAGCTGCCGCTCTCTAATCTAAATCTTTACCTTTCAAACAAACAAAAACAATGGACTATTCACAATTTGGGACAATGCTTCCCGAACTGATTGTATTGGGAATCTTCCTCATTGTGTTCTTTATGGACACATTCGGAGGAGAGGGGGTAAAGAAGATTCTGACCCCATTCACTGCAGTACTCTTCCTTCTCGGTACAGTAGCCATCTGGCTTGCTCCGAGCAGCCCGGAAGGAATCTTCGGAGGCATGTATGTCAATGACACTGCATGCAAAGCCATGAAGTGCATTCTAAACATAGGCGTATTTCTTGTGCTGCTTCAGTCTTTCAAATGGGCTGACAGCGAGGAAATGACCTTAAGAAAGGGTGAGTTCTATGAGCTACTTCTCGTCACTCTCTTCGGCATGTATCTTATGGTTTCGGCTCGCCACTTCCTTCTTTTCATTATCGGACTCGAATCAGCATCTCTCCCGCTTGCGGCGATGATCGCATTCGACAAATACCGCTACGAAAGCCACGAAGCAGGCATTAAGTATATTCTTACTGCCGTCTTCAGTTCTGCAATTTTGATGATGGGTCTTAGCTTCGTCTACGCATTCTCAATGGGAAGCCTCTACTTCTCTGATCTCTCGATGGCTATTGCCCAGGGAGAGATGAGCGGACTGCTGCTCTTCGCTCTCGCATTCGTGATGGCTGGTATCGGATTCAAGCTTTCGCTCGTTCCATTCCATCTCTGGACAGCCGACGTATATCAAGGAGCTCCGACTCCGGTGACTTCTTATCTTTCTGTCATCTCCAAGGGTTCTGCAGCATTCGCTTTCTTCATCATCTTCACACAGTGCTTCGGTCAGGTATACAGCGATGCATGGGAATGGATGCTCTACGCACTCATTATCCTCACTATCACTGTCGGCAACCTCTTCGCACTCCGCCAGAAGAACATGAAGCGATTCATGGCATTCTCTTCTGTATCACAGGCAGGATACATAATGCTTGGTGTAATAGCCGCAAACGCTCTCGGATTAGCATCTTTGATGTTCTACATCATCGTCTATGTAGTGAGCAACCTTGGTGCTTTCGCAGTAATCCAGACTATTGAAGACAATACAGGCAAACTCAATATGGACGACTACAACGGTCTCCATAAGACAAATCCTTGGCTCAGCGTGGCAATGACACTTGCGATGTTCTCTCTTGCAGGTATTCCTCCATTTGCAGGATTCTTTAGCAAAATACTCATCTTCACAAGCGTTTGCTCCACAAATTCAATGGCACTCTATATGCTCGTGCTCATCGCCCTCATCAACACTGTGATATCCCTCTACTACTATCTCTGCGTTGTGAAGGCAATGTGGATTTCAAATGAAGAGCCTGTCATTGGATCGTTCAACAGCACATGCGTAGCCAAAGTCGGACTTGGACTCTGCCTTATCGGCATCCTCTTCTTCGGTCTCGTAAGCCCAATCTACCAATGGCTCGTCAACTCTGTAGAACTCTCGATGTGGGAGCCACTCGCCCTCCTCGGACTCTGATAAATTGCATACAAAAATCTATCAGATAGAAATAACATTCAAATATAAATTCTGAAAGGCTGTCGCTCCCCGCGACAGCCTTTTTCCTTTTTTCTGAAAAAATGTTTGTTTTTAAATTCTTTTTTTTATAACTTTGTACATTATTTCACTAAAATAATTCAACTATTGAATAATTAGCTTAGAATCGCTTATAAAAATATCAAACATAAATTTTATGAAACATTCACCATTAGCCAAAGCTCTTTGCTGCTCTATAATCGCAGCCTCACCATTACTTGGAGCGTATGCCAGACACATGAGTCCTGACGAAGCAATAGCTCGCCTACTAAACAATGAATCTCAGAGACGAATGGCAGGTTCAGAAGAACTTAAACTCGCTTACGTAGAATCAGCAGAAAATCAAGATTTCGTCTATATTTTCAACAAGAAATCAAATGGATTTATTGTAGTTTCTGCAGATGATTCGATGCCTGCACTTCTCGGCTATTCCAATAATGGAAGTTTTAATCCAGAGAAAGTCGCCCCATCACTCAAATGGTGGCTGTCGCAATACGCAGAGGAAGCAGCTTTCTCAATTTCTTCTTCTGATCTCAAAGTGGAATCTAACTCTCATCCCAGACTCGCTCCTGAAGTAGAAAAAGAAGAAATCCCATATCTTATCAAAACTCAATGGGGACAGAGAAATCCATATAATCTTAAATGCCCGGAGCTTAACAATAATAATTGTGTTACGGGATGCGTTGCTACTGCCATGGCTCAAATACTCAAATTCCATGAGTATCCAGCTACAGGATTTGATGAAAATTCTTATCAATGGAACGACACCACTCTTTCATTCGATTTTGGTGCAACTGAATTCCGATTCAACGATATGTTGGATAATTATAAGGATGATTCCGATGAATCTCAGGACAGCGCTGTAGCCGAACTCATGTATGCTTGTGGAGTCTCCGTAAATATGCTTTACGGAGCTAAAGAAAGTGGTGCTTCAGATATTTATATTCCATACGCTCTTCGTCACTTTTTCAAATACGACAATGAAGTAAAACTCCTAAAACGCTCATTCTTCTCTTCAGAAGAATGGATAGACCTTGTTTATTCAGAACTCGAGCAACAGCATCCCGTCATTATGGGAGGACAAGCTCCTTCGGGTGGACATCAGTTCATTTGCGATGGGTATGATGGCGACGGATTTTTCCATATCAATTGGGGATGGGAAGGTATGAGTGATGGTTACTACCTCCTCTCTGCCCTCAATCCTGAAGAGCAAGGCACAGGAGGACATAATGGTGGGTATAATTCTAACCAAACAATTGTCTGTGGCATCAAGCCTGCTAAAGAGGATTCTGCAATATGGTATCCTATTTATGCAAACAGTGGAATGGGATTCTCTAATTACACCAATTCAAATATCAATATAGTTTTTGAGCAAGGTGGAATCTTAAATGAATCACCGGAGGGAGTCACTGTCACTATGTTAGTCCAAGCTGAATCAGAAGATGGAAAGACCTACATTTCCGACCAAGGCTCTACTTTAAAGTTCCCCGGAGCTGAAAATCTTCAAAGTAAAGGATTTCGTTCTTTCAGTGCCGGACTTCCAACCGATATGCCTGCCGGAAAATATAAAGCATATATCGTTTTCAAGACTCCGGAAGGAAATATACAGAAATTGCTTTTCCCCTATACTTCCATTTCTTTCTTCTATATCGATGTCGATGCTTCCGGAAAAATCACTTGCACCATTGGCGAACCATCTGCAAGAGCAGAAATTCGTGTACTTGAGTTCGAGCCTTTAGAGCAAATTATATCCAATGAAGTATGCATGATGAAGATAGTGTTAGAAAATATAGGAGAATACGATTATGATGATTTTATCAAATATATTGTCTATCCTCATGATTCAGACGAAGCACTATACACTACCTATCTTGCATTCAATTCCATCGCACCTCAAAAGAAAATTAACTCATCTATTCCCTCTGTCTTTGATCTTAAGGCCGGGCTCTATGATATAGTCTTCTTCGATCAATACGGCGACATAATCAGCGAGAAATTCACAATTTCTGTTGATGCATCGGGCGTTGCATCGATTGTAGATACTGATCTGCCGCTGGATATTTATTCTGCAAGAGGAATTCTTATCAAGAAGAATGCTGATTCTGACTATGTATCTTCTCTTCCGAAGGGAATCTACATCATCAAATCAAAAGACAACACTTTCAAAATAATCAAATAAGATTACACTTATTAATAAATTGAAGAGGCTCGCCAATCGACGAGCCTCTTCAATATTTATATTATATTTATTAGTCTATCTTCAATTTTATTTATTGTTCATGGCTATGATCTCCATAACATACTGGATTGAAACAGTTGTCGTAACGGATATGAAGTCCGTCTCCAAGATCTACCACGTATGTAACACCTTCTCGCGTAATTTCATATACTGTCGAACCCGGGAAGCGAAGAGCCAAATGCTCAGATATCGCCTGAGGTATTTCGATGCTGCTTGATGCCGGAACCGGTGCCGGCGACGGAGCTGCTACCGGTGCTGGACTTGCCTTTGCTTCGGGTGATGCATCAGGATATGCACTGCTTTCTGCCATAGCGTTGAAACCTACGATTGAGAGAGAGATAGCGACGATAGAGGAAAATAACTTTTTCATAGTTGTAAAGATTAAGTGTGTGAATATTAAGTTGTGTTCTCGTGCGTGTTTTTCATTTTATTAAATCAAGTTTATTTTTGATTTTTATACATTCTAAACATTATTTAAACCTTATTGGTTCATTTTCTGTATGTTACAATATTATTAAACATTTGCCATGATTTTGAAACATTATAGGCATCTCTTGAATTTTCAGGCACTTTAAGCACACATCTTTTATATGATTCCGCATCGTAGGGGTCAAAAATATAGCTATCGCAATCGAACTTTGGCGCTTTTACCGACGGAGCTACTATCTCCACGAGCTTAGGACAGCAGTTCATCATCAACTCTCCCAATAGTCTATCATTGGCTGGAAGCCTTACTTTCATCAGAGAATCACAATCTGAAAATGCATACGACTCTATCTCCTCAATACTATCGGGGAGAATTGCCTCCTTCAAAGAAGAGCAAAAAGAAAATGCATTGTGTCCGATATGCTTTAGTCCAAATGGAAATACCAATCCATCCAGACTTTTACAATAAGCAAACGAATTGCTCCCTATATCCTCAAGTGAAGAAGGGAAATTTATTGACTCCAATACTGAACATTCACTGAAAGCTTGAAATCCTATCTTTTTCAAACCCTCTGGCAATGTCACTTTTTTTAAAGACGTACACCCTAAAAACGCATAGTCGGGTATTTCCTTAATTCCCTTTCCGGGTTGTACTATAACTTCGGTTATATCAGCACGATCAATATACTGACCCTCCTGAATGGGAGAAGATATGATTAGAGTTTCTGAAAATGCATTGATGGTCCACCCATGAGTCATCAATACAATCAACATTATTATAAATGATTTACGCTTCATATATATTTTTTCTAAAAAAAATTTTTAGCTTAATCAAAACAATTTACATTCTCTGTTGTTTTATTGGTATAAAAATCGTTTCATGATGTTAGGTTAGTTCGAAAGTATTATGGAAAACTTTCAAGAAACAGCGGCTTGAGAAAGTAGCTGTTTTTTTATTTTTCCTCATGCATATAAGTAGTTGGGCAGAGAACGCGTGAGGGTATGTATTAGAGAAGACATAGAGTGACATAGTGGTCGCTGAAAATATGACGTGCCTTTTCTGCATCTTCTTTAGTACGGAAAAGTCCGAACACTGTCGATCCTGAACCTGACATTGAAGCATAAACCGCCCCATTTTCAAGCATCTTTTCTTTAATATCCTTAAGTACTGAATGATTGGGAAACAAAGACCCTTCAAAGTCATTGACCATCTTTCCTTGCCAATCCTCCGGAGACAGCATTATAGTCTCTCTAAGTGAAAAATCAGGTTTATACGGGGTCACTCCGGCAAAAGCCTCTTTCGTCGATATCGACACCTCAGGCTTAACGAGCAAGCTCCACCAACCGGATAGATCAAGACATATAGGTTTAATCCTCTCCCCTACTCCCTCTGCATAGCATGGACAATTGTATATGAAGAAAGGGCAATCGGCACCAAGCTTCAAGGCAATCTTTGCTAACTCTTCCTTGCTGAAAGGTTCTCCACTAAGTTCATTTAGCATACATAGCACTCCGGAAGCATCTGCACTTCCACCCCCAAGTCCTGCTCCATCCGGCAGATGCTTCTCAAGAGTAATCAAATAATCACCAAGTTCAGGATATGCCTCCTTAAATACCATCCAAGCCTTATAGACTAAATTCTTCTCAAGCGGACAATCAACATTCCTACCTACAAAACGAAACTCAGTCTTTTCGGCAGGTGTTATCTCAAGAATATCACAGAATGGTTCCGGATTTTGAGGCAATCCATTATACAAACCTACAGGATAAAACACTGTCTCAAGATCATGATATCCATCCTCTCTCTTTCTCACTATATTAAGCCCAAGATTAAACTTGGCATTTACAAACTTTATCATCTTAATAATTTATAATTTTGAATTTAGAATTTAGAATTAAATATATATTTTGAATCATGAATTGATGGAGTATTCAGACTTGACTATACTGATTAGTTTTCATCTTATTATATGGATACATCAGCATCAGCACACAAGACCTCAACCCCAAATAGCAAGTAAATGACATCCACAGCATCCATTGCGTATGGCTCAATGTATGGATGAGAATAGCAAAAAGCCCAACGCCACACAATGTTGATATAAGCATAGGGCGAGTCTTGGTAAGTCCTATATAGAAGCCATCATAGATGAATGCCATAGCTCCGGCTACCGGCAGCAATGAAACCCACAAGCGACATTCACCCACACTATACGCAACTGCTTCCGAATCGCTTAGTAAGCTTACTATTGGTGAGAGCGCTATACTATATACACCTACAAAAACAGCAGTGACTCCAACTGTCCATTTCAGTAGAGCCTTCATCGAATTCTTAAGCATTGTATAGTCATTAGATCCATTATAGCGCCCTATCAAAGCCTCCCCTGTGAAAGCAAATCCATCCATAAAATAAGAGAAAAAGAGAAACAGTTGATTTATCACTGCATTAGAACTTACTTCCACATCTCCGAGCCGGGCGCTATATGCATAGAGCATCATTGTAAGAGCTATCAGGCAAGCCGATCGGAAGAATAGATTTGAATTGACATTCAACATCTGTTTCCATTCCTTTGAGTCCAAGAAAATACGGTTGGTCGCAATGCTTATACCATTCTTTTTGCACATGCGCCATGCAAACCACAAAGCGGGTATCAGTATCAGCCATTGTGACGTTACGGTGCCAATGGCAATACCTTTATATCCCATTCCGAAGCCATACACAAGAGTGAGTGTAGCTATCACATTAAGCACACTCATACCAATGTTGACAGCCATAGCTGTTGCAGTCGACTGCATGCCTATAAACCATCCGCTCAAAGCAGTCAGCAACATCATCGGCACCGCACCTTGAATGCATACGGAAAAATATTCTCCAGACAATTCGGTGGCTTCAGGAGTGGCTCCCATAAGTTTCTGTAAGAGTACAAGTATATGAGAATGAATCGCCATAAGAAGAATTCCTATGACGATAGCTACCGACATAGAGTTCCTTAGGCTGATTTTCATTCCTTCCTTATTTCCTGCTCCATAATGAGTCGCAGTCAGACCGGAAGTGCCAGCCCTAAGAAAACTGAAAAGCCAATACATCGTAGTCACCATCACCGATCCTATAGCCATCCCTGCCAAATATCTCTCTTCTCCCATGTGTCCGGCTACTGCCGTATCGCATATACCGAGCAATGGCACAGAAATATTACTGACAATGGTTGGCACCGTCATCCGCACAATTTTCCTATTTAAAGACTCTTCCACAGAAGTTTTCTCGCGATTCATACTACAAAGTTCAAAAAAAAATGCGAAACTTACAAGAAATAAGTTGTTTTTAGTTGAAATTATTGCTAATTTTGCACTATGACTGAAAATATATCCCATATCGGCAGCCACCCTGACTTCCTTGACAACGGGCAGTGGCATCTCGCCGTAGACATATCAAGGCACGGTTTCGGCGCTTGGCTACTCCCTGACGAGTCGCTTAATGCTGCGCCTCGTATGATCTCACGAATGTCGTGGCACCCATCTGATGAAGGACTGCTTCAAAGAATAGAAGACACTGTATATGATAATCCTACAGTGCTCGATGATTATTCAGCTGACATCATATTGGAGTCAGACCGACAACTTTGGCTTCCAGCCTCTTTATACCCTACTGATGAGGATTGCGCTGATGCATACGTATCGGTCTATGGGGGAGATATCCTTGATGTAATGGTCAATGACCTGCGCAATGAGAAGTGTGCATTTATGCTGACCCCGGGACTCAAGTCATTTATGCAGCGATCATTCCCCGGCGCCCGAATTTGGAGCCAGCAAGCTCTCCTATTGGAAGCATCGTCTCAACCCCACGAGTCGTTTAAAGGTCTTCTCGATATCCGCCAGTCTTCTTTCGACTTAATACTTTTTAGGCGAGGAGAACTGCTTAGTGCATCAACACATCTATGGAAGACAGACACCGACATAGCTTATATTCTTCTTAATATTCTCCAGACATACGATGCTCCATCGCCCGAGACAGAAATTGTATTCAGTGGAATCCGCGACGTGCGACAGTCTCTTGGCAAGACATTGCAACCTTATTTTAAGACAATCAGCCAGAAAAACCATGACTTAGATGGTAAGGAAATCCCGACTGCCGTCTACCTGGCTATCAATAGAAAGAAAAAATATGCGTATCATACGAGGTAAATATGGGAAGCGGCGTTTTGACGTGCCTCATAATATTACGGCGCGGCCTACCACCGACTTTGCAAAAGAAAACATTTTCAATGTCATCGAAAATATTGAAGACATCGAAGGGAAAGACGTTCTTGATCTCTTTGCCGGCACCGGTGCGATCAGTCTTGAATTTCTTTCAAGAGGAGCAAAATCGGTGACATCGGTAGAAATGGCTGCGACTCAAGCTAATTTCATAAGAAGCGTAAAAGAAAAACTCGGTGATGAAGCCCTTCGTGTGATCCGAGGAGATGTCTTCAAATTCATTGCATCGGCTAAAAAGCACTATGACATAGTCTTCGCCGACCCTCCTTACGACCATCCGAGATTTGATGAAATCCCGGAGATAATTCTCAATTCTACTCTTGTAAAGCCCGGCTCTCTCGTGATAATAGAACATAGCGACAAGCACGACTTCTCCTCTTTACCTCACTTTGAACAGCACCGAGCATACGGCTCTGTCAATTTTTCACTCTTCCGCCTCCCTGACTAATACTCCCAGTTAGTCAGATTAAACAAATTAGCCTGATATAATTCATCAATCATGGATACAAACATTAAATTAGATACTATAGAAGAAGCTATTCAAGACTTTAAGAACGGGAAATTTGTAATTGTAGTCGATGACGAAGACCGAGAAAATGAAGGCGACCTCATCATTGCTGCTGAGAAAATTACTCCCGAGCAAGTCAACTTCATGCTCCGGAATGCAAGAGGAGTGCTTTGTGCTCCACTCACTATGAAGCGTTGCAAGGAACTTGATCTTGGATTCCAAGTGCAAGAAAACACCTCGATGCTCGGCACTCCTTTTACTATAACTGTTGATAAGCTTGAAGGCTGCACCACCGGAGTCAGTGCCAACGATCGTGCAGCCACACTTAATGCTCTCGCCGACCCAAAATCAACACCCTCTACTTTTGGAAGACCGGGGCATATCAACCCTCTATATGCTCAAGACAGAGGTGTACTTGAAAGAGCAGGGCATACGGAAGCTGCCGTAGACCTTGCACGCTTGGCAGGGCTCGAACCAGCCGGCGTTCTTATGGAAATCATGAATGAAGATGGTTCTATGGCTCGTCTTCCTGAATTGAGAAGACTTGCAGATGAATGGGGAATGAAATTAATAAGTATACGCGATCTCATCTCATATCGCCTTCAAAACGACAATCTCCTTGAAAAGGGAGAAGAAGTGGATATGCCTACCGCATACGGTCACTTCAGGCTCATTCCATTCCGCGACAAAGTCAATGGGCTGGAACATATAGCTCTCATAAAGGGTGATGTGGCAGACGGAGAGCCTGTCCTTGTCAGAGTACACAGCAGTTGCGCGACGGGCGACATATTCGGATCCAAGCGATGCGAATGTGGCGAACAACTTCACAAAGCAATGGAACTTATCGAGAAAGAAGGGCGCGGCGCTATTGTATATCTCAATCAAGAAGGACGTGGCATTGGCCTGATGGATAAGATAAAGGCGTATAAACTTCAGGAAGAAGGTCTCGACACAGTAGATGCCAACCTTCACCTCGGGCACAAAGCCGACGAACGAAACTATGGTGTAGGTGCATCTATACTCCATGCTCTTGGCATCAAAAAGATGCGTCTTATGAGCAATAATCCTATGAAGCGCATCGGTCTTGAAGGCTTCGGAATTGAGACTGTAGAAAATGTCCCTCTCGAAGTCTTGCCAAATAAATACAATAGCTTCTATATGCACACTAAAAAGGAGCGCATGGGTCATAACCTTAAATTAAGCTAATTTATGGAAGGTAGGAAAAATCTGTTTCTCATTCCATTTCTCTCTCTTTCAATCCCCTTTTCTATAGAATCTGAAGCCAAGAAACCACTCGACCATACTTGTTTTGACAATTGGAAGAAAGTGACCAATCATTGTCTCAGCAACGATGGCAAGTGGGCTGCATACAGCGTAAACCCGCAGGAAGGTGATGGAGTTCTTACGCTCAGGAATACCGTTAATGGCAAGGAAGTGAATATCTCACGAGGATCCGGCGTAGCTTTCACAGCAGACAGTCGTTGGGCAATTGCCAATATCAAACCTTTGTTCAAGGATACACGTCAAGCAAAAATTGACAAGAAGAAAAATTATGAAATGCCTCAAGATTCTTTGGCCATCATTGACCTAAAGAATATCACAGTAACTAAAATTCCTCTTGTCAAGGGTTTTAAAATCGGAGAAAAAGGTGGGGAATGGGTCGCTTACAGCAGTTGTGACACTACTGTCACCAAAGATATGAAACTCGCTAATAAAGATGCCGGACTACCTATGGTAGTCAGAAATCTATCCACCGGAGAATCAAAGGTGTACCCATATATTGGAAATTATTCTTTCAGCGAGGACGGAAAGAAACTTGTGGCTGTCAGCAGATCGGCTGAAGATGACTCTATATTCTCAAATGCCATAACCGTCTTGTATCTTCCTGAAGGAAAAGATTTCCGTATTGATGAAGGCAAGAAATATTATGGCAATCCTATATTCTCTACCGATGGATTGAAGCTTGCATACACTTCAACTAACGACAGCAACGAGACCGGAACACGACGTATGAAGCTCTGGATGTCGAAACTTGATTCAAAACCCTCAGAACCTGCCACTTTTGACTTGAATGTAAAAACCGGCAACAAGGGTCCTCAACTTCAGCCTCCACATGCTTCCGACCCGGAATTGCAAGAAAAACTCATGAAAGAATGGAAGGAGAAAATGGCTAAGACTGCTCCATCCGAACTTTTCATCAATCAATACTCTAAGCCAATATTCAGCCATAATGGTAAGCGTCTTGTAATTGGAGTAGCTCCGGAGGTAGCCCCGGATGACACCACACTTGTCAGCTTCGAACTTCCCGAACTTGATATATGGCGTTGGGATGCTCCATACACTCCGCCTCAGGAGAAGAATAATCTTGATGAAATCAAAGAATTGACATTCCCTGTTGTAATCAATCTTGAAAGTGGCGACTATCGCCTTCTATGTTCCAATCCTTTAGCAACGGTGAAGGCGCCTGACAGATGGGATGGAGACTGGGCTCTTATATGCGATCCGAGTAAGGAAATAGTAAGCCAGCAATGGAACTATTATGCGCCCGAAGAGATAAGCGTGATAAATGTCAATGACGGCACTCGCAAAGAAATCACTACTGTCTATGAAGGCTCTGCTAAACTTTCGCCGGAAGCTCGATATGTCTTCTGGTTTAAGGATGGGAATTGGTATACATACGATATTTCAACGGGCAATATTGTAAATGCAACTCAAAATATTCCTTTCCCTGTTTGGGATGAGACTGACGATCACCCAAGTGTACGTCAAGATTATGGCTATGCATCGTGGACCGAAGGAGATTCGCGACTTCTCGTCTACGACCGCTATGATATCTGGAGCGTTGACCCAACGGGAAAGGCTATCCCGGAATGTCTCACTAAAGGATATGGACGAGACAACGACCTGATGATACGATATGTCAACACTCACGGCAATGAGCGACGATTTCTTAAGAATGGCGATCTGATGACGCTTTCTTTATTCAATTATATTGACAAGCGCAATGGGCTTGCATCAATGAGGTATGGAGCGCCGGCAAAGCCGGACAACGTGTATATCGACACACTGAGTTTCACTCAGATCAAACAAGCGCTGAATGCACCGGCATTCTCATACGTGGAAGCAAATTTCTCCGTTATGCCTAATGTCTGGATTGCCCCTAAAGGAGTTTTTGCAAAGGGTGTTCAGGCAAGCGATTCAAATCCACAGGTAAAAGACTATTACTGGGGCACTGCACGCCTCGTAAGATGGAATGCTTACGATGGAACTCCTTCCGACGGTGTCCTATATGTTCCTGAAGACTTTGACCCCTCAAAGAAATATCCTATGCTCTGTGTCTTCTATGAGACCGGCTCTGAAAAACTTTATAATCATTTCAATATGGAGCCATCATGGAGTTGGGTCAACTATCCATTCTACGTTAGCCGAGGATATGTAATATTCGTACCCGATATACACTATAAGGCAGGAATCCCCGGAGAATGCGCTTGGAATTTTGTCTGCTCAGGAGCAGAAGCCATGTGTGATCGTTATCCCTGGATCGATCGAAATAGAATCGGAATTGACGGACAAAGTTGGGGAGGATATCAGACTGCTTACCTCGTCACTCGAACTAATATGTTTGCTTGTGCCGGAAGCGGGGCTCCGGTATCTAATATGACTTCTGCATTTGGTGGAATACGTTGGGAAAGTGGCGACTCACGTCAAGCCCAATATGAGATGGGACAAAGCCGAATAGGCAGAAATCTATGGGAAGCACCGGAACTATACATTGCAAATTCGCCGGTATTCCATGCTAATCGTGTTGAGACTCCACTGCTTATAATGCATAATGATGCCGATGGAGCAGTGCCATGGTATCAAGGGATTGAAATGTTTATGGCTCTCCGTCGCTTACAGAAACCTGTATGGATGCTTCAATACAATGGAGAAGCCCACAACTTGAAGGAACGCCGCAACCGTAAAGACATTACAGTGCGTCTTCAGCAATTTTTCGACCACTACCTGAAGGGCGACCCAATGCCGGAATGGATGAAAAATGGCATTCCAATCACCCGCAAGGGCCAAGAACTCGGCTATTAAAAAAGAATCCACGATCCAAATCGTGGATTCTTTTTTTATCATTCCCTCGCTCAACGCATCACGCATCATGCACCACGCATCACTCACTCCGTCAACTCACCATGCAGATTCTTCTCCATATATTTACCTGCAAGTTGAGCAGTGGCTCCAATACCAAATAGATACATCATCTTGGTTATGGCTGCCTCTGAGGTCAAGTCATGTCCGGATATCGTCCCGGCATTAGCAAGGCCGACGCCGGCTGAATACTTCATTGGAGAAACCATTCCATTCGAACACTGAGAAATGTTTACTACAAGTAATCCTTTCGCAACGGCATCCCTAATGCACTCAATTAGCCAAGGGCTGCTTGGGCCATTACCTACCCCAAATGTCTTTATGACTACACCCTTCAAGCCCGGAATATTGAATGTAGCTTTTACTACACTTTCCTGTATACCCGGGAAAAGATCAAGGTATGCCACATTTGTATCCATAATGTATTCAGCTTTGAATTCCTTTCCTTGGGTCGGGCGAAGCAAAGCATCCTTATTGTATGTGATATCAAGACCTATATGGGCAAGTGCCGGATAATTGCTCGATTGAAATGCATCAAAATTATCAGCGGAGAATTTTGTGCTTCTGTTTCCACGCAGCAACGAATCTTGAAACAGGATAGCGACCTCCCTAACCATTGGTCCGCCATCAGTATCTTTAGCAGCCGCCACTTGAAGAGCTGTAATCAAATTTTCTTCCCCGTCAGTACGCACTTCACCGATTGGCAACTGAGAACCCGTGATTATTACCGGCTTTGTCAGATTATTAAGCATAAAACTTAATGCCGAAGCAGTGTAAGCCATTGTGTCGGTGCCATGGAGAATTACGAAGCCATCATATTCATTATAGTTATCTTCAATGACTTTGGCCATTTGTCCCCAGTGCGAAGGATTCATATCAGCAGAATCGATCGGCACATCAAACTGAAAATTATCAATTTCAAAATCAAGCATCTTAATTTTTGGCACATTGTCAAGAAGATGATTGAAATCGAAAGGTTCCAACGCTTTTGTATCAGGATTTTCTATCATTCCGATAGTTCCTCCGGTATATATAAGCAGTATTTTCGGTTTTTTTATAGACATGTGATAATTATTTTCAAAGCGCAAAGATAACAAAAAAAAACATACACTGCAACACTTTTCTATATTTTTATTAAGACATCACCAAAAAGATCAGACCAAATCAATCAAAATGTCACAATTCACTAAGTGCAAAAGATAGATTTCATACTTTCGGCGATGAATCCTGAAATGAACATTTTCTCAAAAAATACGTTAACATTTCAAAGGACTTTTAACACTTCCCACTATGAAAACACCTCTAAAATTCGCCTTATTTACAATCACCCTTTCAGGAGCCATATTCCAATCTAAAGCCGACGATACTCGCCAATGGCTGCTCGACTCCATTCCTCAACAATGGAATTATCAATCCGCCTACTCTCAAAAACTTCCTACCGATGACGCATGGTGGAAAACTTTTGGTGATCCTACCCTCGACTCCCTAATAAACATAGCGGAAAAAGAAAACTATAATCTTTCGGCAGCTCTCGCAAGGATAGAAATGGCAAAGAAGACTCTCGACGTGGCTAAATCCGCATATTTTCCTACTATAAATCTATCTGCCGGTTGGTCAAAAGGTCAATCTTCCGGAGCATCCGGTCCGGTGGTTGCAAAATCATCTCCATACGACTATTTTTCACTTGGAGCGTCGATGCAATGGGAAATAGATCTTTTCAGCAAAATCACACAGAATGTAAAAGCTAACAAAGCTGCCTATAATGCAACAAGAGCGGAATATGACGGAGTAATGGTAAGCCTGGCTGCAAATGTGGCAAAAGCATATATTAATCTCCGCACATATCAAAATGAACTACGAGTGGCTAAAAGTCATCTTGAAGAGCAGGAAAAGGTGTTGAAAATAGTGGAAGCTCGATTTCACGCCGGACTTGCAAGCATGCTCGAAGTGTCTCAATCACGCACTGTTGTAGCCTCTACAAAAGCATCTATTCCATCACTTGAAGCGATGATTGAATCTACAATTAATTCAATCGGTCTTCTCACGGCAAAGTATCCTGAGGAAATAAGCTCTTGGCTCTCAACGCCGGCTCCAATGCCCAATGTCGTATACGGTGCCAATCTCGGAGTCCCCGCCGACCTGCTTCGCAGACGCCCCGACATAGTCCAAGCAGAATATCAGCTTGCACAATATGCAGCCCAGGTGGGTATTGCGAAAAAAGATTTTCTCCCCACGCTCTCATTGACCGGTTCGATTGGAACGCAAGCACACGACGCTAAGAATCTCTTCGGCCAACATAGTATGTATTGGGAAGTAAATCCGACTTTGAGCTGGACACTCTTCGATGGGCTCGCCCGCAATTACAAGACAGCTGAAGCCAAAGCAGCTCTTGAAGCCGCTATAGATTCCTACAATTACACGGTAATGAATGCTGTAATAGAAGTCTCAAACGCCACTACCACTTTCAAATCGACTATGAAAGCCATCGAACTGACAGAAGATGTAATCACCAACAGCAAGGAATCTCTCGATCTCGCAATGGATCGCTATAAAAAGGGACTCTCACCATTCAATAATGTAGTAGATGCCCAGATAAGCTATCTAAGCAACCAGGACTCAAAGATCACAGCGCAAGGCAAAGCCCTAACTGCCGTAGTCAATCTTTACGAAGCCCTCGGAGGCGGATGGAATAATTAAAAATTGAAATAGCTAAACTATAGCTCTTCAGGTCGGAGACCTGAATATAATGTGCTAACCCCAGACTTCAGTCTGGGGTTGCCCAAGCAAAAGCTCAGTAGCCTCGGAGAGGCGCTTTATGGTAAAGATTAACTCTTATTATCTATAATAATTATGTTCTCAAAATATTAGAATTATGAAAAACTTATATCTCATACTTTCAGCCGGCTGCATTCTCATTTCTTCTGTTTCTTGCAAGAAATCCGATAAGAAAGACACGACATCAGACGTCCCTGAAATATCAGTAGCAACCCCTGTCGTTGATTCAATCGTGCTACACAAGACATATCCTGGTCTGCTTGGAGCATCTGATCATGCAGATATTGTCGCAAGGGTAAATGGCACACTCCAGGCTGTCAACTACCAAGGCGGATCATACGTAAAAAAGGGCACTGTGCTTTTCACGATTGAATCCACTAAATACCGCGACGCTGTACAACAAGCACAAGCTTCCCTCGCGACAGCTAAAAGCCAACTTGAATATGCAACAAAAAACTATCAAGCACTAAGTGAAGCTTTAAAAAGCGATGCAGTATCGCAAATTGAAGTGATTCAAGCAAAAGCTTCCATGGAGCAGGCTGCCGCGTCTGTCAAGAATGCAGAAGCCGCCCTAAGCCAAGCTAATCTAAACCTCTCATATTGCACTGTCAGGGCACCGATTGACGGTTACGTTGCTTCCAACTTAGTCAACGTAGGTGAATATATCAGTGGTGAAGGTGCGCCTGTACAGCTTAGTCACATATATGACAATAAAAAGATGACCGCGGTATTTAATATTGAAGACGCGCAATATGAAGAAATGATCGGTCAAAACGGAGGTATGGAACATTCTCTTTATAGAAACGTACCAATTAAATTCGCACAACCTTTACCCCATTCATATACTGCCGACCTGACCTACCAGTCTCCCTCTATCAATTCCTCTACCGGTACTCTTCAATTGAAGGGATCTATCACAAATATCGACAATGAATTGAAAGATGGAATGTATATCACCGTAGAACTTCCATACGGAGTTAACCCTAAAGCTATTTTGATCAAAGATGCTTCAATAGGCACTGACCAGCTGGGCAAATACGTTTATGTAGTCAACGACTCAAACAAAGTCGTCTACACACCAATTAAGATCGGCGAACTTTACCAAGATTCCCTCAGGGTTGTCAACGAGGGTCTTAACCCTTCTGACCGCTACGTCACCGAAGCCCTCCTCTCTGTCCGCAACGGTATGACCGTCAAACCCAACCCCACAAAATAGCGAGAGACTTTGCCAAGTGTAAATTATGAATTATGCATTATGAATTATGCATTAAATAGATAGATTATGTTCTCAAAATTCTTCATAGACCGCCCAATTTTTGCTACCGTCATAGCCGTCTTGATGGTACTCGCCGGCGCGATGTGCTACTTTACCCTTCCAGTGGCACAATATCCTGATATCACACCACCCACAGTGATGGTCAGTGCAAATTATCCCGGAGCCTCTGCATCCACAGTAGCTCAGACTGTCGGTGTTCCTATCGAGCAGCAAGTCAACGGAGTAGAAGGGATGCTTTACATGAGCAGCAACTCCGGATCCGATGGAAGCTACAGCCTTACCATCACTTTTGAAAACGGTACAGATCTCGACCAAGCAGCCGTAGAGGTTCAGAACCGCATCTCCATGATCAGTGCTACGCTTCCTTCAGAAGTAGCACAGCAAGGGGTAAGCGTCAATAAGGAATCAAGCAATCAGCTGATGTTCGTTTCTCTTACAGCCGATGATTCCAAGAGATACGACGCCCTGTATCTGACCAATTATGCCCAATTGAACCTTGTGAATCCTCTTAGCCGCATTGATGGCGTCGGTGGTGTTCAGGCTTTCGGTGGAGGTGAATATAGCATGCGTATATGGCTCGATCCGGAGGCACTTCGTATCAGGGATCTGACCCCTGCCGATGTCTCAAGCGCCATTCAATCGCAGAATATGGAAGTCAGTGCCGGCTCCATAGGGCAACCTCCTCTCAACGAAAACAACGCATTTGAATATACTCTCGTCAGCAAAGGACGTCTGACCACTCCGGAAGAGTTTGGGAATATAGTGATAAAGACCGATGGCACGAATATGCTCCGTCTGCGCGATGTGGCTAAGATCGACTTGGGTTCTGAAAGCTACTCCAATACCTCCACAATCAATGGTAAACCGGCTTGCGCCATAGGCATTAATCAGCTTCCTGGTGCCAATGCTCTTGATGTGGCAAAAGCTGTGACTGCAGAACTCAATAGACTGCAGCAATATCTCCCCGATGGCGTTCACCTCAATGTCATCATGAATCAAACTACATACGTGAAGGAATCGGTAGACGATCTCTTTATAACGTTCCTCCTTACGTCTCTCATTGTGATGGTAGTGATCCTCATTTTCCTGCAAAACTGGCGCGCGGTGGTAATCCCAATGATTACAATCCCAGTCTCCTTGATAGCCACGTTTGCTGTTATGAAACTGATGGGATTCTCTCTTAATACTCTATCGCTTTTCGGACTCGTGCTGGCTATCGCGATTGTGGTCGACGACGCCATTGTAGTTGTAGAAGACTGTTCACGTCTTGTCGATACAGGAGAAATGACACGTCATCAAGCCGCGACTAAGGCAATGCAGGAACTGACCGGTCCTGTTGTCGGCGAAGTGCTTGTACTCCTTTCGGTATTCATACCTACTGCTTTTGTTTCCGGTATCACTGGTCAGCTTTATAAGCAATTTGCCCTTACCATTGCGGTATCTACAGCTTTCTCCGGTTTCAATGCCCTTACACTTACTCCCGCTCTTTGCGCTCTTTTCCTTACTCCAAGAAAACAATCGAATTTCTTTATCTACCGCTGGTTTAATGCTGGATGGACTAAGGTCGAAAACCTCTATAACAAAATAGTAGGAAAAATGCTCAACCATGCCGCTGCTTCCCTTCTTGCATTCCTTGTGCTTGCAGGACTCGCTTTCTGGGGATTCGTGAAATGGCCTACCAGCTATATCCCCTCAGAAGATATGGGTTACTTCATGACCTCAGTCCAACTTCCGACCAGCGCTTCTCTTGAAAGAACGGAGAAAATCACAAATGCCCTTGCAGCTGACATTAAGGAGTTGCCGCAAGTGAAAGATGTAATGACTATCTCCGGATTCTCTATGATGGGTGGAGGAGCAGCTTCAAACGGTGCAACCATTATGGTCATGCTCGAGCCGTGGAAAGAACGTGGAAAGAAAGGTTCCGTTGATAAGGTAATGGCAAAGGTCGACGAAATATCAGCAAAATATCAAGGCGCAATGATATTCTCGGTCAATCCTCCTGCAATCCCGGGCCTCGGAATGTCGTCTGGCCTTGAAATGAATCTTCTCGACATAAACTCTCTTGGTCCTACAGAAATGCTAAAGGCTATAGATGCACTCCGCGAGGCAGTCGACAAAGACCCGCGTTTTGCTTCTCTCACCTCAATGTATCAAGGAGTTGTACCTCAATATCAGCTAAATATTGACCGCGATAAAGCTAAAACTCAAGGTTTGGTGATGTCTGATATCTTCAGCACATTAAGTGGATACCTTGGAGGCAACTATGTGAATGATTTCGTAGAGTTCGACCGCGTCTTCCAGGTCCGTATGCAAGGCGATCAGGCAGCGCGTGACAACATCAATGATGTGCTTCGTCTTTCTGTAAGAAATTCCCAAGGTGAGATGGTGCCATTCTCTTCTTTCACGACTATCGAACCCGTAATGGGACAGTCTTCGATCAACCGATATAATATGTATCAGTCTGCATCCGTGACAGTCACCCCGGCTAAGGGAGTCTCATCTTCTGAAGGTATTGAAGCAATGGAGCAACTCGTGCAGTCTACTCTTGGCAAAAACTATTCATACGCTTGGACAGGCATAGCATATCAGGAAACTCAATCCGGAACCACCATCACATTCGTATTCATATTCGCAATCATCATGACTATCCTCGTGCTTGCAGCGCAATATGAAAGCTGGACCGACCCTATAGCTGTGATCCTTGCTACTCCGATAGCAATTCTTGGTACGATCCTTGGATGTATCTGTATGAGTCAGTCAATCAGCGTATACACCCAAATTGGTTTGATATTGTTGATAGGCATGTCGGCTAAAAATGCCATCTTGATTGTGGAATATGCTATGGACTTCCGTAAGAGTGGGAAATCCATCAAGCAGTCAGCCCACGATGCCGGAGTGATCCGATTCCGTCCTATCATGATGACAGCCCTCGCATTTGTCTTCGGTGTTATGCCTATGATGTTTGCTACCGGAGCTGGAGCCAACAGCCGAATTGAACTCGGCACAGCCGTAGTCTTCGGCATGGCGATGAATGCCTTCATAGGTACCCTCTTCGTTCCCAACTTCTGGGAATTCATGCAGCGTATCAATGAAAAGTACCTTTCGGGTCTCTTCAAAGATCCTGCTCCTACCACAAAGCAGGCCGACAGCAACACGTCGGATATTGTCTGATTATCTCGAAAACGTATGAAAAGGAGGATGTTCTTTTGAGAGCATCCTCCTTTATATATAAAGTAGTATGCGCACTCCGTGCGCATCCCGGCGCGTCTTATTTATTCCCCGTGGGCATAAACACAAAAAACACTGCCCCTACAAGGCAAAGAAACGCAGCTACATGATTCCAATGAAGCTTTTCCCCAGACAAGAAAAAAACAGATATAATGGTAAATACAGTCAGTGTGATCACCTCCTGAACAACCTTCAGCTGCATCATCGAGAATGGACCTCCATTCTCAACATATCCCATCCTGTTGGCAGGAATCATAAAACAGTATTCAAGCAAGGCAATACCCCAAGAAAGAAGAATTACAGCAAAAAGAGGCCAGCTCTTTGTCCAGCCAAGCGATTGCATCTTCAGATGGCCATACCATGCCATGGTCATGAAAACATTGGAAATAATAAGTAATCCTACTGTCAATAAAGTCGTTTTCATTTTCTATCCTGATATTTGACTATTATATTAAATTATACTTATATTTTGTCAGCTCGGAGAGCTGATAATTATACAAAAACCCCAGACTTCAGTCTGGGGCATTTCATACTGAAGCTCAGTAGCCTCGGAGAGGCGCTTTATGGTATTTGCATCTCTATTTAAAATGTATTCCATAATTTATTCTGCAAAATTAATGATTTTTTTGAAATCATTTGTTATAGTATTGTATTTTTTAACGAATCCATTATAAATTATGCTATCAAGCGGAAAACTCGGATTCTGGGGTCTCACAGCCCTCGTATTCGGACTAATGGTGGGAACAGGCATCTATAATCTCCCCCAAAATATGGCTCATGTCGCCAATCCCGGAGCGGTTTGGCTCTCATGGATTGTCACATCTATGGGAATACTCCCTCTTGTGCTTGCCTTCAAGTGGCTCAGCGACCGGTATCCTCAATATAATGCAGGAATATACCAGTATGCCCTCGCGGGGTTCGGACGATACGCAGGGTTCAACATCGCTTGGGGCTACTGGTTATGCACAGCTTTCTCAAACATAGCATACGCCGTGATGCTTAATGACTCCATTGGAGCATTTTTCCCGGGGCTTCTACGGCATGGTTGGGAAATGGTAGCCTTTGGAAGCGTATTGATCTGGATAATGTTTTTTATCGTGTCACGCGGCATAAAGACTGCAAAATTCGTCAACAATTTGCTTGCTGCGGTCAAGGTGTTGATGCTTATTTTCATCATCACAATCCTAATCATCTTCTTCAAGGCAAGACTGTATGAGACAGACGTATGGGGAGCTGTAGCAGGAGTGGGAGTCACATGGAAGCAAGTGAAGGAAACTATGATGGTCACTCTCTTCTGCTTTTTCGGTGTAGAAGGTGCCGTCATGATGTCGGCAAGAGCTAAGAAAAGTTCTGATGTCGGCAAAGCCGGTATAGCCGGTTTTCTGATTTCGCTTGCGCTTTATATGGCGGTGTCATTGCTCAGCTACGGTTTGCTTGGCAGAGCACAGCTCGCCGACCTCCCCGATCCTTCCATCGCCTACATATTAAGGGAAACCTGTGGAGTCTGGGCATATTGGTTTGTGATTTGCGCAGTAATAGTCTCGTTGCTCGGAGGATGGGTGGCGTGGACATTAGTTGTAGCGCAGGTTCCATACGAAGCTTCGCTTGTCGGCATCCTTCCCAAGTATTTCAGTAAGGTCAATCGTCACAACATGCCTACATACGGACTATTTGCATCAAGCATCGTGATGAACCTCTTCCTTATAATGGTAGCAATGGCAGACGATGTCTACCTTGCAGCGCTTCATATCACGGGACTAATGATCATTCCGGGATATTTCTTTACCGGTCTTTTCCTGATAAAGAAAGCAGACAACTGGAAAATCATGACTATAGCCATCGTGACTACACTTTTCTGCATCTGGATGGCATATTCCGGAGGACTGCTCAATATGTTCCTCACCTCAATCTTCTATCTCCTCGGCACAGGATTTTACATAAAGACCCACAAGGAGCGTCAGGCCCCGAGCACTCCCCTCTTCACTTCTTCTGAAAAAGGCTGCTTCATAATCCTCTGCATAGCCTCCTCCATCTCCGCCTATATTCTCTTCTCACGATTCTTCTAATCGGAAATTGAGAATTAAAAATCACCATGATCCCCCATGATCCCCCATGATTTCCCATGATAGAACATGATTCCCCATGATAAACCATGATAAATCATGATAAATCATTAATAATTAATAATTCATAATTAAAAATATGCTCCCCTTCCTTCAATCCCACCCCCTAATACCTCTCTTCCTGACCCTCGGACTTGGCTTCCTGCTCGGTAAAGTCCGTTTTGGCTCATTCTCTCTCGGATCTGTAGCCGCCACACTTATCGTTGGTGTCATTATCGGGCAACTCGACATTGTGATTCCTGATATGGTAAAGACTGTATTTTTCCTTTTCTTCCTGTTTTCTGTAGGATATGGAGTTGGACCACAATTCTTCCGTGCCTTCAAGGGAAATGGAGTGAAGATAGTGGCATTCGCGGCTGTTGCCGCTCTTGTCAGCGCAGGAGTCGTCGTATTGGCAGCCGAAATTCTTGGCTACAGCAAAGGCGTCGCCGCCGGCTTGTTTGCCGGCTCTCAGAATGCATCCGCGTCTCTGGGATTGATGACCGACACACTGAAAGGGATGCCGATGGAAGAAGCGACAAAAGAACATATATTGAAATTGATTCCGGCATGCTATGCCGCAACATACGTACTCGGCACGGTCTTCACGGCATGGTTCCTCTCCTCTATGGCACCCAAAATGATTGGTGGACTAAAGAAAGTTCAGGCTGACGTGGCTGATATGGAGCAAAAACTTGAAGGATCAGATACACCACTCGGTCCGGGCATGATACCGGCTCGCCGTCCTGTGGTATATCGGGCATACGAAATAACAGACAGTTTTTTCGATACCCCTCGCTCGCCTGAAGAAATCCGGGAGCACTATAAGTCAATGAATGTTCGTGTGGTATTCGTTCGTGCCCGGATCAATGATGTCATAGCAGATCCATCCCCTGATGTGCGTCTATCTAAAGGAGATCATATAGTGCTTGGCGGACGATCTCAAGAGATGGCTGCCCTTCCATCGCCTCCGGGACCTGAGGTTGCAGACCAAGAACTTCTGAATTTCGGTGCAGAACGTACTCCGGTCACGATATCTTCAAAAAATGTCGATGGTATTACGCTCGGACAGTTACGCTCTCAAGAATATATGGACCGCATTGCCATAGCATCTCTGAAAAGAAACGGTCTGTCGCTTCCAGTCAAAAACAATACTGAACTTAGTGGTGGAGATGTAATCACCCTCGTAGGTTGGCCTTGCGATGTTGCGGCTGCTGCCAACAAAATTGGCTATGCTGACCGTGATACCAATGTCACAGATATGGTCTTTGTTGGATTAGGCATAGCCTTAGGCTGCATCGTAGGTGCTTTATCAATAAAGATAAATGGTATACCGATGGCATTAGGCGTAAGTGTTGGCGCATTGTTTTCAGGACTTGTACTTGGCTGGCTACGCTCCAAGCGTCCATCATTCGGGCATATCCCTTCATCTGCGCTTTGGATTATGAATAATCTCGGAGTAAATATGTTCATCTCCGTCTTAGGTCTTTCGGCAGGAAGCGCCTTGATGGCAGGCCTTCATGAAGCAGGAATAGCGATAGTGGGCATTGGCTTATTGCTGACCCTCATAAGCATTGTGATAAACGTCTTTATTGCGCACAAGATTTTCCGCTTCTCCACTCCCGAAGTATTGGGATGCGTAGCAGGATCAAGATGCAGCGTTGCGTCAATAGGTGCAATCCAGAACGCCCTCGGCTCCGACGTCCCCAACCTCTCCTTCACCATCACCTACGCTGTCGCCAACATCACCCTCGTCTTCTCCTCCCTAATAGTCCTCTTCCTCATTTAGTATACAGATTCGATCTCTTTTCGCAGGCACTGACCTTATTCTCAGCGAGCTCCTGGCAATGCTAATCAGCCCATAATCTTAGCGTGCTCGATTTACCGCGACGCGAAGCTAAAATTGATAGTTAATCATTTATAATTCGTAGTTAATAGTTTATACTTGATTATGATTGATTACATTTGGCAATTTGAATAATTATTGTTATATTTGCATCCTAAATTAAACCGCAATTGCGTATTCTCCGTTTATTAGGAATAAGGACATAAGCACATGACAATTTACGACAGCAAGAAACTCACTGAGTTAGTTTTGTTTATACTTGGCAAGACTGGTGGCATTGATTTCTACCATGCTTTCAAGATACTCTATTTCGCTGAGATGAAGCATCTGGCTAAATGGGGTTATGGTATTGTGCCTGACGAGTTCTGCGCCTTAAAATACGGTCCGGTCCCCACAAAACTGTATGATGCTGTTAAGGAACTCAATCACCCACAGATGATTCTTTCTGGAGAATTGTCTAAAGTGATTCAATTTGCCGGGGAAGATGCTCCAAATGTGCTTCTTCCTAAAAGGGAGGCAAATCTAAAGTTTCTATCCAAGTCAGAAATTGGGGCTTTGGAACAGTCAATCCAGGAAAACGAATCGTTGACTTTCGGACAACTCATGAGGAAGTCCCATGACCAAGCTTGGGAAGAAGCAAGCCGTCGCCCCAATGGAACAAATGTCATTTCGCCAGTCTCTATGGCAAAAGTCCTAAATGCCGACGATGCAATTCTTGAATATATTGAAGAGCAAATGCAAATTGAATCTGCTTTGAAATGATGAAAATTTCTGATGCTCTCAACGAGGAAGAGCTTTCGCGGCTGGCATCTCACACTGTCAAAATTGGAGATGTCTATGAGATGACAATGACAGAGGCAAATGGAATTAAACCCAAAGCAGGAGATTCTTCAAGAGATAAATATTTCATAGTGCTTGGTTTTGACTCTAATGGCATAGCTTTTGGAGGTGTAATCATCAACTCTCAAATAAATAAGAATCTTCCAGCACACCTGAAAATGTACCACATGCCCATAAAGCAATCAAAATATCCATTTCTAAAGTATGATTCTTTTGTTGACTGCGTACGATTGAAAGTAGCCTATCCACAGAAATTCAATGAATGGAATTACTTGGGCGAGATCGATGAATACGATATCGATTTAATCATCGGTACAGTTAAGGAAAGTCCGGCTGAAAGCGAGGAACGCCTTACTCACTTTGGATTGTAAAAAATTTTTTAAGTTGTTTATATAGATTTCTTATACTTACGAGATGATTTTTTTCTCAATGAGTCAGGGACAAGACGAGGATAATCATCCTCACTCAGACTCAAAGTACTTATATTTATTATTTATAAAATGCACCCAATCTTCTCGATGCAACATCCGGATCCATCGGATCTTGCTCCTCGGTATCACTTCTCAATACAATATCCGGCGAGTTAATACAAATGATTCTCTCAAAACCGGCATCCAAAAGGGCTTCACGATCACTGAGACGACCTGCTACAAGCCAAACCGGAACATCCTTCCTCTTGCCTCGCTGGAGAATTTCGTATGGAATCTTTCCCATGAGTGTCTGACTATCGGAGCTACCTTCCCCCGTTATAATCAGGTCAGCCTCCTCTATAATATCATCAAAACCAATTGTATCCAATACAACGGATGCTCCCTTCACAATCCGTCCTCCCGCAAAAGCCATCAGTCCCCCTGCCAAACCTCCTGCAGCTCCGCTTCCCGGCACATCATTCAAATCAAACCTTCGGACTTCCTTCACCATACTACGGATCTCCTCCAATCTCGCCTCAAGCACTTCAACATCTTCCGCCGAAGCACCTTTCTGCGGACCAAAAACCCGAGCAGCTCCCCTCTGCCCGGTAAAAGGAGCCGACACATCGCAAAGCAATAATAACTCAACTCCCCCATTCTTTATCTTTTCACTAATGGAATCTGTTTCCCTTTGGATGGTTTGTTTAGGTGTGAGAGCCTCCGGCTCGATCAATCCCATAGCACTAAGAGCCCCAACACCTCCATCAACAGTCGCTGATCCCCCCAATCCAAGCATTATCTTACTCGCACCTTTCCCGACTGCTTCCAGAATCAACTCCCCTACCCCGTATGTAGTAGTCTGCAATGGATTTCTCTTGCTCTCTTCCACCAAAGCCAATCCGGCTGCCGCCGCCATATCTATGAAAGCCGTACCCGCCTGCTCATCATAATACCATTCAGCCATAATTTCCTCCCCAAGAGGACCGGTTACTTTAGAAATCTGTTTTTTACAATTTGTGTTTCCAAAAGCCAAAGCCTCTGCTGTCCCCTCTCCTCCATCTGCCACCGGCACACAAACTACCTCAATATCCGCATCCTGTCCAATTATTCCGGAAGCAATAGCCCGGGATGCCGAAAGAGAATCCAGACACCCCTTCATCGAGTCCATCGCCGCTACCACCTTTCTCATAATTCATCATTCATCATTTATCGTTTATCATTTATAATTCATCATTATAAACTCAAGTTCATGTCTGAGATTAGGAGTAAGCTCATCGCCGTTCTCTGCAAGTTCTTCCGCCGTCCACCATCTGCCACCGTCAAGCTCATCGCTCGGTTTGACAGCTGATGGATCTACAACAGCCTTAAAACTATTGACAAGCTCCCGCTCCCTGTCCGACTCAAAGACGTAGCTCTTCAGATATTCAGGCGTAAAATCGGTCAATCCCAATTCCTCGCGTGCTTCCCGCTTCAAAGCCATTCCAACATTCTCTCCGAAGTCAACGTGCCCTCCTACTGCCGTATCCCACTTACCGGGTTGAATATCCTTCCATTCAGGACGATGCTGAAGGAAGAGCCTTCCCTCAGCATCAAAAACATGAAGGTGCACCACCGGGTGGAGCAATTTACTGCCACTATGACACTCTCCCCTTGTAGCTTTTCCAATGACATTCCCTGCTTCATCTACAACAGGAAATATCTCTTCACTATTATCCTTTTTCATTGTAGTGGATCATCTTTGCCCATTGATCGCTGATCATTCATCGTTGATCGTTGATCATTAATCGTTAGATTTGAGTTGCTCAGCTGCAAATTTGCCCATTACTTCATAACCTGCAGGGTTCAGGTGTAGCCAGTCGTCGGAATATTCTGGACGCAATGCCGAAGGATTTGACGGATCTCTGACCAACTCATCGAAATCAATAATGCCGTCGACATCCTTGTTCGCTCTAATCCAGTCATTAAGTGTAAGACGTGCCGCCTCACTGAAATAATTTTCATAGAAACTGTTTTTATAGGGAGTTATCGTGGCAAGATACACCTTCTTTCCGGCATCTTTACTCTTTTGAATAAAGCTGCTATAGGCTTCAATAATTTTGTTGACTATCTCCTGATGGTTAGGACGCTGACCTCCAATATCATTCACCCCTTCAAAAATCACTACAGATGTCACACCTGTCTGTCCAAGCACATCCCTATCAAAACGAATAACAGCAGGCTCGCTGAGACCACCATTCACTACGGCATTTCCACCGATACCAAGATTTAGCACGCCTACCTTACCATCACAAGCCTTAGCAAGGAAGTCGGTCCAACGATTCTGAAGGTTTGTTGTGCTTCCTCTGCCGTCAGTAATAGAGTTTCCTATTATTGCTATGCATTCAGTAGGCTGCTCTGTCTGAACATCTATACACGAAATATTATACCAATGGTCTAATTTCTCTGCATCCACAAACTTGGTCTTCGGCTTAGCCTCTCCATTTATAATGTAAGAAGTAGTGCGCGAACCTCTGTGAGAAGAAGCATTTACCGGAGTATTCTCTCCATAATTCACAGTTATTGCCAATTTCTGCAAAGGCTGAAGGTCATACTTAATTTCATCACAATAGACAGCCTCTCCTGCGGGAATGGTAACGGACTTTTTCCCATTAAAGGTCAAATATTTTGCAGATTTAGTATCTATATCACAAGAATCCAAAGCATTGGCTATAAACACCGATTTAATCTCAACCGGCTCCTTGCTATGAATGTTGCTCAGCTGCATGCGCATTACATCTCCCGGTATTGAAACCTGCACAATTTCACGCAGCGCACGACCGGAAAGACTTGATTTAGGCATATCGCCAGGTCCGGTAAATTCCACTGCAGTTGCCCACGTTCCGGTCCATGCTTTTTCTGCATCCTGAGCTATAGCTCCTAAAACGCATACCGACGATAAAACTATAGTAGCTAACCTTTTCATCTTTTTATTAAGTTAAGTTGATAAATTAATTTAATTCACTTTGATTTGCAAATTTAGCAAAAAACCTTAATAAAATTTCAAATTCTGCCCACAAAATTTACGACTCTAAAAATATTATCCACAGATTCAAACATTCCATTAAACTTATCTCTTTTTTAATTGTCTATACAATAAAACTTTATACTAAACTGCTATGATTAAGAAAATTTTATTGGCGTTTATTGCCATTATTGGTTTATCTATCTCTGCAAGGGCCAGTGATAACAAAGGACAGTTTATAAAATACAATTAAAATCTTCTCCATTCTATTTGCTTCGGACTAAAATCCAATTTGAACTACAATTGATGATTCTATGTTATCATGATAGTTTTTTAACCTAAATTTTAGTATAAAAATGTGCAATAGAATCAACCTACATCTTATTTTAAGTCTAATTCTTAGTCTGGCCTTAGGGACAGCCAATGCCGAAAAACGATACGTTGGTGGAGACATATCTCTGCTCCCTCTTTACGAAGAAGCAGGCGCAAAATACAAGACACATGAAGGTGAACCTATTTCGGATGTTCTCTCTTTCTGCAAGCAAGAGGGTATGAACGCAATGAGAGTTCGTGTTTTTGTAAATCCCGAAGATTACTCAGGGAAAGATGCTGATCCAAATGCTTGCCAAACAATTGAATCCGTACTCCCTCTTTGCAAACGAATTAAAGATCAAGGGTTAGACCTTGTGCTCGACTTTATGTATTCCGACACTTGGGCAGACCCGGCTAAGCAATGGACTCCGAAACAATGGGAAAATCTCAATGATGAAGAACTTTGCAAGGCTCTGTATGACTACACAAAAAATTCTTTGACTTTGCTAAAAGAAGCCGGAGTGATACCCGATTTCATTCAGACAGGAAATGAAATAAGCTATGGGATGCTTTGGGGATCAAATACAGACTCAGAAAGCAATCTAAAGAAAACTTTCATGGGCAGCGATAAAAATTGGAAGCGTCTCGGCGATTTGCTAAATAATGCAATCTCAGCCTGCCATGAAGTGTGTCCTGATGCTAAAATTATACTTCATACGGAGAGAATTGCGGCGCCCAACGTGCAACGGAATTTCTACAATCAAATGAAAAAACTCAATGTGGATTATGACATCATAGGCATCAGTTATTACCCATATTTCCACGGATCGCTGAGCAAGCTTGAAACAGCCATCAATGATTTGGAAGCAAATTTCAAGGATAAGGATATAATGGTAGTAGAAACCGGGTATTCATACAAATGGGAAGTGCCGGGGACATCAGAAAAAGTGGATTATCCATATTCAGATGAAGGTCAGAATCAATTTGCTAAAGACTTGGTAGATATGCTTTTGAAACATGACCAAGTGATAGGATTGCTATGGTGGTGGATGGAATATAATGCCTTTGACACTTCGCTCAGCGGATGGTATAACGCCCCACTATTCGACAGCTTGACCGGGAAGGCGACTTCTGCTTTGACTACCATCTGCAGTTTTGCCAAAGACAATAATAGTGTCAATACCATTTCTGAAACAGAAAACTCAAAAGTCAAATGGTATGATATCAATGGCAATGAAGTGACCGGCACAACTATGAATCATGGTCTATTTATATCATCAGATGGACAAAAAATACTTAAATGACTATATATTACAAATAAAAATAACGGCTATTAAAAGTGAGAGACAAAAATTATCTCTCACTTTTTTTAATATTAGTTTTGCAATTACATAGAAAATTTGTAATTTTGCGTCGCATTTGGTTCATGTCAATATCGACATGGAGTAAAAGGGAACACGGGTGCGAATCCCGGACAGTCCCGCTGCGGTATTTCTGTTCACGGCATTTCGCCGTGAATTTTATTGGCAAAATGTCACTGTGATGCGACGGACATCATGGGAAGGCTCCAATAAGATATGCAGATAAGTCCGAAGACCTGCCTGATGCTTTATTAATGTTTTTCTTTCCAGGATGAGAAGACATATAGCGTTGATTTTTGCATTTTTGGCTACTAAAGCCATTGTAGCGTCGGACATAGAAAATGCCGACACATTGACTCACACCCTCAGCGAACTGAATGTATTTTCTACTCCTGCTCCCAAAGAAGCAGTGAGCACTACTCCTATACGCATTACAGATCAAAAGCAGATGCTTCGCACCGGAGTTGGAGATGTGTCTGACGCATTGACTCGAATGCCAGGAGTGAATCTTCGCGATTATGGTGGAGCCGGAGGATTGAAGACAGTATCAGTGAGAGGATTTGGAGCCGGACACACAGGAGTAATTTTTGATGGCGCGCCTCTAAGCGATGTACAAAGTGGGCAAATTGATTTATCTCGATATTCAATCGACAATGTCAAGAATGTATCTATGGTCATTGGCGACAACGAAGACATTTTCATTCCCGCACGCTTAGCTGCTTCAGCTGCCACTGTGAGTATCTCTACAATGCCGGTGATCAATAAAACTGATCTTAGCGTTAAAATGCGGGTGGGATCTTTTGGTTTCTATAATCCTTTTCTTCGTTTTGGCACCTCCTTATCTGAGAAGACTGCATTCAATATAATTGGAGAGTTTACTCACGCTGACAACGACTACCCGTTTAAACTCCGGAATGGTGAGTTCACCACTAATGAGAAAAGGACCAACAGCCGGATGAACAGCGGCAATGCAGAAGCCAACTTTATCTGGAAAATCAATTCAGATAATACCCTCAGTGCGAAAGCATATTATTATTATAGCAACCGTCAGCTGCCGGGTCCGGTAATTTATTACAATAACGTCAGCAAAGAACGTCTTCACGAAAGCAATGCAATGGCGCAAGCTCATTGGCGTTCGAGGCTATCTGATGTCTTTATGCTCAATGGCCTTCTGAAATTTAATCATGCCGTGTCGAAGTATCACGACGAGAATGGCAAATATCCTGATGGAATTCTCGACCAAAATTATTGGCAAAGAGAGTATTATACCTCATGGGCTCTCCTATATACCCCAACATACAACTGGAATTTTGACTACTCTGTCGATTATTTCTATAATAATCTAAACAGTAATTTGACGACAGACTCCAAGCCATTCCGTAACAGCGTTTTGCAATCTGCTACGGCTAAGTTTCGCACCCAAAGCCTTACAGTGATGGCTCGCCTTCTCTATTCCCTATATCTTAACGATGCTAAGAATGGAGAATCTGCAAAGAATGCCCGACGCCTTTCGCCATCAGTGAGTCTCGCCTACCGTCCCATTTCGTCGCAACTTCTTTATTTGAGAGCTTCATACAAGAATATATTCAGAATGCCGACATTCAATGAAGCTTATTTCGACCATTATGGTAGCCTTGACATATTGCCCGAATCAATCGACCAGCTAAATATAGGTGCTACCTATACAATTAGTGGAAACCAACTGTTGAATGCCACTTTCACCCTTGATGGATATGTCAATAATATCCACGACATGATAGTGGCTGTTCCTTTCAATATGTTTGTGTGGAGCATGGTCAACTTAGGCAAAGTTCGCACGTATGGAATAGATGCCGCTGCTGAAGTCACAATGTCAGCTGGAAAGAAACATGATATTTCGTTGAATTTCAATTACAGTTTCCAGAGAGCAATGCCTCTTACAAATCCGGAATCGAGCGAATGGAAAAAGCAAGTTGCCTACATCCCAAAGCATTCCGGCTCAGCCGCAGTAAGCTACGAAAATCCGTGGGTCAACATATCAGTCTCCGGTACGGGAGTGTCGGAGCGATTCACCACCAACAATAACCTTCTTGCAACACGCATCGACGGCTACATGGAATTTGGAGTGACAGCTTGGAGATCTATTCCAATTAAGAAGCATACGATCGACCTCAGATTTGACATACAAAACATATTCAATAAGCAATATTATATTGTAGCACGCTATCCGATGCCGGGCAGACAATTTAAATTTTCTTTTGCTTTCAATTATTGAATTTGTAAAGATTTATTTGAAATATTCCAAACAGGACCATGGTAAATTAAAATATAAAAAATTAAGAGAAATGAAAAAAACTACATCTTTGATGCTTTTTACAGCATTTGCATTAGGCTTCTCTTCCTGTAGCAAAGAGGATGAACCTAAACTCCCAAATCCTGATGTACCCACGGTAGCGGAAGGTGCATTTATCTTAAATCAAGGTAATTACAATAAGCAAATAGAGGGAAGCCTAACACTTATTGACTATTCTTCTAAATCTGCATCACAGAATCTATTCCAGAGAGCAAATGGACGCAGCATGGGATCGACACCACAAGGAGCTGTTGTGTATGGAAGCAAAATATATTTGGGTATCTACGGATCGAATGTCATAGAAATAATAGACCGGAACTCCTACAAATCACTTAAACAGATCTCGCTTTCTGATGCAGAAGGTCAAAGTCCGCGCGCTCTCATTGCTAAAGACGGGAAGGTATACATCTCAATGTATAATGGTTATGTGTCACGTCTTGACACCCTTTCACTCTCTATCGACAAGAGTGTGAAGGTTGGTCCTAACCCTGAGATTATGGCGATAAAAGGGGATTACCTGTATGTGCCGAATTCGGATGGTATGAACTGGAAAAATGGTTATGGCACAACTGCTTCAAAAATAAATCTGAAAACTTTCTCAGTGGAGAAGACTTTTGAAGTAGGTCTTAACCCATGTCAATTCGCTTCAAATGGTACAGATCTTTTCTTGCTGTGCAAAGGAAATTACGGTGACATTCATTCGACAGTATATCGTGTTGACAACAACGACAACTCCACTGAAGTATGTGAGGCCACTCTCATGGATATTAAAGACGACAAGCTTTACTATATCAATGCTCCTATCAAGGCTACGGAGATCTCCTACTTTACATACGACATTGCATCTGGAGCAAAGACTAAAATGATTAGCGACAATGGAGTAGATAGTCCCGCAGGCTTAGGCGTCGATCCGGTCAACGGCAATATCATAGTGACTTCTTACACAATGGACAACGGAGTTACGAGCTATTCTACTGATGGATATGCCAAGGTATATAGTTCTAATGGCAGTCTTATCAACCGTTACGAGGTTGGAGTCGGACCTTGCGCAGTCTTCTTCAATTATAAATGATGACGAAATTTTTTCTTTATTTTTTGCCGATAATGGTTTTGCCACTGGTTGCCTCTTGCGGGGCAAACGGTGGCAGCAACCATGCTATGCCTGAAGGTGATACCATACCCATCAAATACGTGACTAACCTCACAATGGTAGATTATGGTGACTACATAAAGGCGGATTTCCGAAATCCTTGGGATACCACAAAGAACTTACAGACATTCCTACTTATTCCTCAAGACGAAGAACTCCCGGCCGACCTTCCAAAGGGAACTATCGTGCGTACACCTTTACGCAGATCTATAGTATATACATCTGTACACAATAGTCTTCTTGAGGAACTCGGGGCTTCCGAAGCTGTGGTGGGAGCATGCGACACAAAGTATATTAGAAAGCCAAGTATTCGCAGACGCATTGAAGAAGGGACCATAGCAGATTGCGGCACAAGCATGGCTCCTAATATCGAAAAGATTTTGCAACTCAAGCCCGATGCCATCTTGCTATCTGCTTTTGAGAATTCAAACGACCACAACAAAGTGGCACAGACAGGAATTCCAATCATCGATTGCACAGATTATATGGAATCTTCGCCCTTGGCAAGAGCAGAGTGGATGAAATTTTTCGGTCGTCTTTATGGCAAAGGAGCTGCAGCTGATTCAATATTTGAGGCTACAGAAAAATCTTATCTTGAGACGAAAGCCTTGGTAAAAGATGTGAAAAATCGTCCAATTGTACTTACCGACTTAATCTATGGACAATCATGGGGAGTTCCGGCTGCTTATTCTACGACAGGCGTGCTAATAGAAGATGCCGGAGGAATGAATCCTTTTGATACATTCAAGACTAATGGAAGCGTACAGCTTTCGCCGGAGGAAGTGCTCTATAAGGCAAAAGATGCCGATGTGTGGATATTGAAGTATTCACAGGATATCCCTGTGACATTATCTCAACTGGCAAACGACAATCCGATTTACTCAAAATTCAAAGCGTATAAGAATGGCAACATTTATGGATGTGACACCGAAGGAACTACATATTTTGAGGATGCTGCTTTCCATCCGCATTGGATTTTAGCAGAATATGTCAGTATGTTCCATCCTGAATTAGGAGAATTCAAAGGCAATCATCATTACTATAAAAATATACAAAAGTGAAATTCTTCTGGATCATACTGTCTGTAATATGTCTTCTTGTAGCTTCTCTTTTCATAGGAGCTGTGCATATAGAGCCGGGGCAAGTGCTTGATGCCCTACTGAGAAAAGGAGATGATGATGCTGTCAATTTTATCATTCTCGGGAGTCGATTTCCACAGGCAATGACTGCATTACTTGCGGGAGCAGCTCTCGCTGTGTCTGGATTGATGATGCAGACGATGTTTCGCAATCCGCTTGCCGGTCCTTCCATATTGGGTATCAGTTCAGGAGCGAATCTTGGAGTAGCTTTGGTGATGCTACTGATGGGAAGCACCGTCACCATCGGCTCTCTTGCTTTTTCCGGATATGTGTCTATCATTATTGGAGCTTTTGCCGGAAGTATCCTGATAATGGGATTGCTAATTCTCCTCTCAACGGTATTACGCAACGACTTGATGCTAATCATAACCGGAGTGCTCATCGGTTATCTGACATCATCTATCATAACATTGCTCAACTATAGCGCTTCAGCCCACGGAGTACAGAGCTACATAATGTGGGGGATGGGAACTTTCAACAGTGTCAGTCTCAATCAACTTCCTGTATTTGCCATAATTGTAGTGATTGGTCTTATACTGTCTTTAATCCTTGTCAAACCCCTTAATGCCTTGCTGCTTGGAGACGATTATGCACGAAGCCTCGGAATTCCTATCAAGACAGTGCGCAATCTGCTTCTTCTTGCCACGGGCATTCTGACCGCTGTCACTACAGCCTTCTGTGGACCTGTTGCATTTATTGGATTGGCTGTGCCCCATATAGCACGAATGATATGGCGGACTGACAATCATCGTGTCCTTATGCCTGCCACTATGCTCGTAGGAAGTGCAGTAGCACTTTTATGTTGCATCATCAGTGTATTGCCATCCGCTGGAATTGCTCCAATAAATGCCGTCACTCCCTTGATTGGTGTTCCCGTTATATTATATGTAGTAATTCGTCGACGTTAATACAATGAAAACCTCTATAGAATTAAAAGACGTAACTACCGGATATAAAAACAAACCGGTTACAGACAATATTAACGCATATCTACTTGCGGGTGAATTGACATGTCTCCTGGGTCCTAATGGTGCAGGAAAATCTACACTTTTAAAGACTCTTAGTGCTTTTATCCCGCCATTGGCAGGAGACATAATATTAGACGGCAAGAATCTTAAAAGCATAACTGCGAGAATGCTTGCCCGGAGCATCGCTGTGGTGCTGACTAATAGACCTTCCACAATGAACATGACAGTGGAAGAATTAGTAGCCGTAGGCAGAAGCCCATATACATCATTTTTTGGCGCACTTCATGCTGCTGACAAAGAAGTTGTCGACAAGTCGATTAGTCTTGTGGGTATCGACGATCTCCGCCATCGCAATGTCAATACCCTTAGCGATGGCGAACGACAGAAAGCATTGATAGCAAAGGCTCTTGCACAGCAGACTCAAATAATATTTCTTGACGAACCAACTGCATTTCTTGACTATCCAAGTAAAGTAGAGATAATGAAACTTCTCTACGTTATAGCCAGAGAAGAAGGTAAGACAATCTTTATGTCGACACATGATCTGGAGCTTGCCCTGCAGATTGCCGACAAGATTTGGCTTCTCGACAAGACACATGGCTTGCAAATTGGAATCCCTGAAGACCTTGCTTTTCGTGGGTTGCTTGGAGAATACTTTGAAAGAGGAGGATTGCGCTTCAACTATTCTACCGGTCAATTTGAAATATTGCATGATCGGAAGGGTATAGTAAGACTTAAAGGCAGTGGGCGTCTTTATGACATGGTGAAGAAAGCCCTTAAAAGGATAGGCTATGATCCAAGTCCCGATGCAGAAGGAACTACGATAAAAATAATAAAAGGGCACGACGGACAAGAATTTATAGAGTATGATGGCAATTCTTTATCATCAATCGAGAGTCTTGTCGAAAAATTAAAATGCCTGGAAGATTTATAAAATTTCCTCCATTCCTACTTTAAGGGGTTTCAATCCTATTGCTTCATAGAATCTCATAGCAGAGGGATTACATTGCCATACATTCAAGGTGATATTGTAGAAGCCATTCGCCTTAGCATAGTCTTTTACAAAATTGTATAGTTGCGTCCCTATATGTTTGCCACGGCATTGCTCATTGACGCACAGATCATCTATATATAGAGTCCTGATAGGCATCAGATGCTTAGAATCAGTGTTATCTTCAACAACACAAAAACAATAACCCTCAACTAATCCATTATCATCTTCAAAGACAAAAACCGGAGAGAGTGGATTAGCGATAATTTTCACGACTTCTTCCGGAGTATACTTTGTGTGTCCTTTGATAAATATATCGGGGCGCCCTTGGGCATGGACATCATTGACTTGATGAAGCAATTTCATCAGACTGTCGATATCTTTTATCTGTGCAGGTCTTATCATAACTGTCAGTTTAGTGTGAATTTTTAGAATGTTTTCAAGATATAGGGTATCTTTTCTGTAAATTCTATCTGTAAATTCTACAGAAAACGCGACACACCTTATTCAATATAATGACATATTTATAACGCGGATAGTTTAATATATCCAAAAAATTTTTTTAAGACTAAAATTAGTGAAATATCTTCAAACATTGCTGATAATTCACGTTTTTTTTGTAATTTTGCAGTGCCGTTCACAAAGAGCGGTAATAATATGAATTTATTAGATATAGTAATAAGAAATTCTTCTGCCCACTTTCAGAACTACGCTTTCAAGGAGAATTGGAAGAGTACGGCAAGCACTGCATCTACACACATCTGATTGAATTTCAGATCAGTTGCCATTCATCTGCTGATAGATGATATGCAACATTTATCACTACAAATCACAAATCTAAACATTTTACAAAAAAATGAACAATCAACGATTGCTCACAGGGTTGCTGTCGGCTGCTCTGCTGAGTATGGGTGTGTGTGCTTTCGGCCAGAAATCTGAAGTGCTAACTCTTGAACAATTGTTTGAGATTGCTGAAAGCAACAGCTTGCAACTACGCCCCTCTTTTTCGGCGGAAGAAGAGGCTCGGAAAGAAATTAACGTGGCGCGTGCCAATAAGCTACCGGATATAAACGCCTCTCTTTCCATAGGATACAATGGCGACGGTTTTACCACAAAACGCAACTTTTCCGATTATCAAAAGGCTCCTATACCACATTTTGGGAATGGAGTGTCTCTCAGTGTAAATCAACCTTTATATACTGGTGGTGCCATCACTTCCGGAATAAAACTTGCAGAATTAAAGCTGACGGCATCACGCTATGCCACTGAATTGCAACGTGACAACATCCGATTCCAACTCACAGGATTCTATCTTGATATCTATAAGTATACAAATCTGCGGAGAGTGGTGGAGAAAAATATTACCCAAGCTCAAAAGGTCCTTGAAGAGATGCGTGCCAGATATGATCAAGGAGTAGCTTTGCAAAACGACATCACTCGCTATGAACTTCTTGTATCTAATCTGGATTTGCAATTGGTGAAAATCAACAACACCATCGATATATTGAACAATAATCTTATAAAAATTGCAGGTCTTCCCACCGGCAGGAAAATTGAACCTGATTCAACGATTCTGCAAAAATCTTTGCCATTACAAAGCGAAGCTACTTGGCAAGAGGACGCTTCAATCAATTCGCCTTTGATCAGATTGGCGCAGTCTAAAGTTGATATTTCACGAAAAGCTGAAGATCTTACTAAATCAGAGATGTTGCCAAAAGTCGGATTGCAAGCGGGCTGGAATCTCGAAGGTCCGATTCTTGTTGAAGTTCCTCCTATCGACAGGAATCTAAGCTATTGGTATGTGGGATTAGGTGTTTCCTATAATATATCCTCACTCTTCAAATCGGATAAATCTATCGCACGTAGCAAAGCTACGACTATGCATGCAGAAGATGAACTGGCAGCTACAAAGGAAAATACAGAATTATCTGTCAGATCTGACTATATAAGGTATATGGAGGCATACGAAGAGTTAAAAACTCAAACTAAAAGCGTCGAACTTGCGGAGCGCAATTACTCCACAGTTTTCACACGTTATTCCGCCGACATGGCATTGATAACAGATATGCTTGATGCAGCCAATGCCCTTCTGGAGGCTGAGCAGCAGCTCGTCAATGCTCGTATCAATATTATTTATTTCTATTATAAACTTCTTTTTACATCTGGAAAAATATGAATCACCGTACAAAAAAGATAATATCTTATATCATCTCGCTCGCTGTCGTTATTGTAGCCGGAATTTGGGTCGCATCCAAATTTATTCATTTCGGCAACGTGGAATTCACAGACAATGCTCAGGTGGAGCGTCAGATAGTACCGGTCATTAGCCGTGTACAGGGCTACATAAAAGAGATCCGCTTCAAGGAATATGAACAAGTGAAAAAAGGTGATACCCTCGTCATCATCGATGATGCAGATATGCGCTTGCGAGTGGCTCAGGCTCGGGCTGACTATCAAAACGCTCTCGCCGGCCGTAATGTAGCAGACAGATCGGTAGGAGTAGCATCCGCTAATGTAGCGGTAAGCGATGCTTCAATTTCTGAAGCAAAGATTTTGATGGAAAATGCAGCTGTCGACCTTGATAGATATCAGAAATTATTGGATAAAGATGCTGTCACACGTCAACAATATGATAAGGCAGAAACCGATTATAAAGCAAAGAAAGCTCGATATGATATGCTTGCACGCCAACGTTCGGCGACATCTTCAGTCGTAGCAGAGACTCGCCAGCGGATTGCTCAGAACGATGCCGGCATTGAGCTGGCTAAAGCATTGCTTGAAACAGCAGAACTAAACCTTTCATATACCGTGATTACTGCGCCTTGCGATGGATTTGCATCACGCAAGGAAATACAGATCGGACAGCTTGTTCAGCCCGGTCAGACTCTTCTTGACGTGGTAGACACTTCTGATGTATGGATCACAGCTAACTACAAGGAAACCCAATTGAAAAATATCCATCCTGACAGTGAGGTAGAAATCAAAGTTGACGCCATTCCCGGGAAGACTTTTAGCGGGAAAGTAGTGGCATTGTCATCTGCTACAGGGGCAGCAATATCAATGCTTCCGCAAGATAATTCAGCCGGAAATTTTGTAAAGGTCAGGCAACGCATTCCGGTGCGGATAGAACTTACAGATGATGCTGATCTCAATCTGCTGAGAGCCGGTATGAATGTGGAATGCGAAGTGAAATATTGATATGGGAGAATGGCATGGGCCTCAAGGGCCTTTTGATATTCCTGATATTCCAAACTTCGTGCCTCGCAAGTTGAAGCCTTGGCTGTTCATTCTGTTTGTGCTGATAGTTCAATTCTCAGGGGGAATATATCTGGCCGCAGCTACTGATATGGTGGGCACGACTGCTCTGATGCAAGAGGATATTCTGATGGCAGGATATGCTTCGTTGATAGGAATGTCTATTAATTTTTGTGTGATGTTCAGACTTAAGTTCAGGTTTTCAAACCGAGTTAGTCTGCTATCGTGTGCATTGGTTCTTGTCGTCGCAAATTTAATTTGCTCGAACACCGTTTGTGTTCCATTATTAGTTGCTACATGCTTTGTCGCCGGGTGGTTTAGAATGTGGGCTACATTTGCTTGCAATTCTACGATTCAGCTATGGATAACGCCCAAGAGAGATATGGCTATATTTTTCTGTTATGTTTATCTCATAGTAGACGGAATCATTCAGTTGAGCGGAATATCCACAATATACACGGCTTTCTTTAGCCAATGGGAATATATGCACTGGATCATGAGTGGATTGCTCATATTAATGATAGTATTGGTGTTAATACTGGTGAAGCCAGTAAAAGGACCTATGCAGATTCCGTTGTTAGGCATTGATTGGATAGGAGCCTTACTTTGGAGCATTGTCATGCTTTGCTTCACTTTTATCTGCGTGTACGGAAATTTCTATGACTGGTGGAAAGCGGAGGAGATAATAGGAGCAACTGTATTAGGTTTGATTTGCCTACTTATAAATCTGTGGAGAGCAACATTCCTGCATCATCCTTATATATCATTTCAGGCATTGACTAACCGAAATGTAAAACGGGCTACTATAATCTACCTGGTGTTTTTTACATTGATGGCTCCAGAGCACGTGTTTGAGCATAGCTATGCATCTGCTATTCTTGGTTTTGACGAGACAAATCTTATAGATTTGAATTGGTATGTTTTTGTGGGCATTATAATTGGATGCGCCTTTACATATCTCACATTTGCTACTCGCAGATGGAGATATAAAACTATGACTGCCATAGCATTTGCTTTTGCGGCACTATATCTCGGTTGGTTTTATTTTATGATCGACTATGGAGTGGAGAAGGAGATGCTGTTTTTACCTCTCTTTATCCGTGGATTCGCTTCGGTTATCATTTCAATAGTCTTTCTTACTTCAATGACACCCGACGAAAGCAAGTTGCATTTCTTTGTCTTCCCACAAGCTCTTACCCTCAATGGGTTTACAGGGGCTGTCATGGGAGCTACCCTCGGACCTGCTTTAATCGGAGAGTTTCTACGAATTACGATGACGAAAAATGCTTCAATGATTAGTGCGCGTTTTACTGATTTCAATGCTTACTCAAGCCACATAACGTTGGGGGAGCTTTATGGAGCAGTGCAGCAACACGCGTTATTGATATCAATGAAGGAAATGTATGGTTGGCTTCTGCTAATCGCTTTATTATGCTTAATTGTCATAACTATAAGTTATAGTCAGATGCGCCCATCTGCAATTTTTCCAAAATGGCGCACAATCAGAAAGATATTCAAAAAAGAAGCCCTGTTAAATAGTCAATAAATAAAAGAGCGACCATGAGGTCGCTCTTTTATTTATGTCAGTCGCTAAGTTTATTTAAGGCTTCATTCTCAAGGTTGCAATCCTGTTGCAGGCGAGGTCTTAGTATGTCAGCCCGCTTCGGAGCTACCATCTGAAGGTCCATATACCTGTCATCTCCTATAATATAGCCGTGAACGTCGTCTAACGGTTCAGGAGCTCCGGGATATGCCGGAGAAGCAGTAAGTGGAGAAGAACCATTTTTACCGCTATTGTCCGGACCGGGTATTACACTGTCTATAGTCAGCGGAGATTCCTCATTCTGCGGATTAAAACGATAGAGAGGCCAATAACCTGCTTCGACTGCACGTCGTTCCTCCACGATAGAATGTCCTAATCCCGGGCGTATGCCATGATTGAGACATGGACAGTAAGCTATCACTATTGCCGGTCCGGGATAGCGTTCTGCTTCAGTGAGCGCATCTATCGCTTGCTGATAATTGGCTCCCAAAGCAATGGACGCAACATAGACATTTCCGTATGTCATCATCATGCGACCCAAATTTTTCTTGGCAGTTGATTTACCCTCCGGCGCATATTTGGCCACTGCGGAGCGCGGAGTAGCTTTGGAAAGTTGTCCTCCGGTATTGGAATAACACTCTGTGTCCATTACCAATATCTTGATTGGTTCGCCCGATGCGAGCACATGATCAAGACCTGCAAAACCTATATCGTATGCCCAACCGTCACCTCCGATTGCCCATACACTCTTGGATGCCAACATATCACTCTGCTGCAACAACGATTTTAATTGCGGATATTCCTCCGCCATTGGGGCAAGGATTGCAAGCAACTGATCGGCAGTGGATGCTGAAGCTTCTGCATCATCTTTGCTATTCAGCCACGCTTCAAGAGGCGTTTTAAGGTAAGCAGGCGTAGAAGAGGAGGCTATCAAATCTTTCACGCTTTTTTCCAGTCTACGGCGACGATGACGCATAGCGAGTAAGATTCCATACCCAAACTCCGCATTATCTTCAAACAATGAATTTGCCCATGCCGGGCCACGTCCATTCTTTTCCGTGGCACAATAAGCAGACGATGGATAGTCTGCTCCCCATATTGAACTGCAACCTGTTGCATTCGCAATAAGCAGATGAGATCCAAAAAGCTGTGTGAGCAATTTGACGTATGGGGTTTCTCCACAACCGGCACAAGCTCCTGAAAACTGCAAACCTGGAGTGCGCAGCTGCGATCCATTGACACTTACAGCCGGCAAGAGCCATGGTTTGGGCTCCACATGTGTCTTCAGCCATTCCAGATTGTCCATTTCCTGTTCGAGAACAGCAGTGAGAGGTGTCATTGTGAGAGCATTTCCAGGGCATATTAATGAACAAGATGAGCATCCCAGACAGTCTTCAGGATAGTTTTGGATCCTGAATTGATATCCTTCAAGCGTTTTTGCGCCACGAGCCTCTTTTGTTGCAATCGTTTTGGGCATTTCTTTCGCTTCCGCAGTAGAAATTACGAATGGGCGGATAGCAGCATGAGGACATACCAAAGAGCACTCGGTGCACTCTACGCATTTTTCGGGATTCCAAACAGGCACTCTTGTTGCTATCCTACGATGTTCGTATGCCGTAGATCCATTTGGAATTACCCCATCAGCCGACAATGTAGAAACAGGTATTGAGTCGCCATTACCGTGTATACAAGGATTGTGGATGGTCTCCACAAATTTTTTAAGAGCTTCATTGGGATAAATAGCTGCCGGTCGATGTGTAGGTTGATCAGGTGTCGTAGTCCAACCTTCAATCGATTGATAATTTATCTCGTGCAGAGCATCGAGAGCCATTGATATGGCTTTCAGGTTCCGGTCTACAACTTCGCCACCCTCATGAATATAGGTTGTCTTGATGGTTTGCTGCAATGCCTGATAAGCTTTTTCAAACGGCATTATTCCTGCCAAATAGAACATCACAGTCTCCATAGGCATGTTGATGCGTGGTGCTAAGCCTACTTTTGCTGCAATTGAATCTGCATCAATATTGTAGAATTTTAGTTTCTTCTCTGCTATTTGTTGTCTCATCTTAAGCGGTAGGAATTTCACCATCTGATCTGCTTCCCAAGGTGAATTAAGAACAAATGTGCCGCCCTCTCTTATCTTTTTGAGCATATCAAACCGATTTACGTATGAAGTCTTATGACATCCTACATAGTCAGCTCCTTCTATTGAATAGGCAGACGTAATCGGTGAGTGTCCTACTCGCAACTGCGATATTGTGTAGCCACCTGATTTCTTAGCTGAATAGCTGAAATACGCCTGAGCATAAAGGTTCGGATCTTCTGCAAATACTGATGCTGCCTGCTTTGTTCCTCCCACAGTACCGTCGTTACCAATTCCATACAATATCGCTTGAAAGCAATCTGAAGAGGCAAGTGTATCAATGCTCTCTTCCGGTGTCAACGACAGATGAGTGACATCATCATTGATACCGACGGTAAATATACGCTTCGGATTTTCAGAAGCAAGCTCATCATAGACAGCCTTGACCATCGACGGGTCAAACTCCTTGCTCGACAATCCATATCTACCTCCGATAACTTTTATATCACCTCGTCCCCCTTCATAGAGTGAAGATATGACGTCAAGGCATAGCGGTTCATGTACCGAACCGGGTTCTTTTGTTCTGTCAAGTACTGCTATTGACTTGACTGTAGAAGGAAGTGCCTTTAGCAACTGTTCGGCTGGGAATGGACGATAAAGACGCACAATTATCACTCCAGTCTTATACCCTTTCTCACGATTCAGCCACTCACAAGTCTCAGCTACAACTTCCGCTCCTGAAGCCATAACCACTATCACACGGTCAGCATCGGGAGCTCCTAAATAATCCACAAGATGATACTGTCTGCCGGTCACTTCCGCAAGCGAGTCCATAGCATCTTGCACTATAGATGGGAAGGAAGCATAATATTTATTGGTGGCTTCGCTATTCTGAAAATATACATCAGCATTCTGTGCTGTGCCTCGAGTGTCAGGATGCTCGGGATTCATGGCGCGTTGACGAAAAGCCTGAATCGAGTCCCATGGCATAAGTTTGGCTATAGTGTCATAATCTATCACGTCGATAGTGTCCATCTCCGAGCTTGTGCGCCAGCCATCAAAGAAATGAAGTACGGGCAATGATCCTTTTATAGCCGCAATATGAGCTACTACGGCAAGATCCATTGTCTCTTGCACAGATGCTGATACAAGCATCGTGAAGCCAGTGGCGCGACATTCCATCACATCCTGATGGTCGCCGAAAATTGAAAGGGCATGATTGGCAAGCGAACGACACCCTACATGAAAAACACCCGGCAAAAGTCCACCGGCTATCTTATACATATTGGGAATCATGAGCATCAATCCTTGGGAGGATGTAAAAGTTGTAGCCAATGCACCTCCGGCCAAGGCTCCGTGGACTGCACCGGCTGCACCAAGTTCACTCTCCATCTCCTTCACTTCGAGCTTCTGACCAAAAAGATTAAGGCGTCCTTTCATACCCCACTTTTTCGCAGTGTCACCCATTGAGGCAATAGGAGTGATTGGATAGATAGTGGCCACCTCGCTCATTGCGTAAGCCACATGTGCTGCTGCAGTGCAGCCATCAAGTATTTGTTTATTCATAGTAATTTGTTTATAATGGGATATATACTATACGCCCTTCTCCATCAAAAGTTCACTCCTCCCCTACTCTATTTCTTCATTAAGTCACTTACCAACCACATTGTATAAGAAAGTTGGGTGAATAATGGTCTATTATTTTGTAAATATTATTATTTTCACTAAATTTGCACCTTATTCCTTTTAACTTCATTTTGTAGATGTTTCAACTACTTTTTAATAACCCTACTCCATGAAATTATCAACACGACTGACTTCATTAGCTGTAGCTATAGCAAGCCTCTCAGTTTCTGCCGCTACGCCTATCATATTTTTCGACCGTCCAGCCGATTTCTTTGAGGAAACCTTTGTAATAGGAAATGGCACACAAGGCGGAATTATCTACGGCAATCCTTCTAAAGAGCGTATCTCTCTTAATGACATAACTTTTTGGTCGGGCGAACCTGATTCTGCAGTTTATACACCGGGTGCCTATAAAGTAATCCCGGAAATTCGGGCTGCAATTGATGCCGGCGACTATCAACTTGCTCAAAAACTTCAGAAAAAGGTGCAAGGGCACTACACAAACAACTATCAGCCAATCGGCAATCTTTTTATAGACTTCGCTGACAAATCTGAAGCTTCCAACTATTCCAGGAAGTTGAACATCGCCGACGCAACAGCAAAAGTGGTCTATTCAAAAGGAGACAACGAAATCACCACAGAGTATATAGCTTCAGCCCCGGATAGTATCATAGCGATTCAGATAACTGCACAAAAACCCATCGACTTTACCCTATCTTTTGAATCACCTATCAAAAATTATACGGTAAGCTCTTCGAAAAATAGCATAATTGCAGAGGCAAACGCCTCTTATTCCTCTCTACCAAGCTATGTAGATATGCCAGCTGACCAGAAATTTCTTTATGATGATTCACGTGGCATTCGGTTTCGAACCGACATAAGAGCCCTAACTCCCAACGGTACGGTATCTTCCGGCATTGACGGATCTCTAATCGTAAAGGATGCTACACAAACCTTAATTATAGTAGCCATAGCTACTAATTTCAACGGTGCTGATAAAAATCCAGCCACTCACGGCACTGACTTTAGGACTATTGCATCCAGAAAAGCTGAGCTCGCAGAGAAGAAATCTTTTGACGAACTTCTGAAACGACATATTTCCGATTATACCGCTCTATTCTCTCGCGTCAATATTGACTTGGGTGAATCCTCCGCAGCTTTAAACGAAATGCCTATAGATATTCGACTCAAAAATTATACTGACAACTCTGCTTACGACCCTGATCTTGAAGAACTCTACTTTGATTATGGACGTTACTTGCTGATCAGCTCTTCGCGTACCCCAAAAGTGCCTGCAAATCTGCAAGGACTCTGGAATGAATACCTTCTCCCACCATGGAGCTCAAATTACACTACAAACATCAATGTAGAGGAAAACTACTGGCCTGCTGAAGTGACAAATCTCAGCGAGCTCCACATGCCTCTACTTTCTTTCATCAAGCAACTTCCTGTCACTGGCAAAGACACAGCTCGAGAATACTATGGTGTAAACCGAGGTTGGTGCCTTGGCCATAATTCCGATATCTGGGCTATTACAAATCCTGTAGGTCTTAACTCCGGCGATCCTCTATGGGCTAACTGGAATATGGGTGGCGCTTGGATAGCTTCTCATATTTGGGAACATTATCTATTTACTCGCGATCTTGATTTCCTCAGAGAATATTTTCCTACACTCAAAGGGGCTGCAGAATTTTGCCTTGATTGGATGATTGAAGACAAAAACGGCAACCTCATTACTTCTCCCTCCACTTCTCCGGAAAACAATTTCATAGCTCCGGATGGTAAACCGGTGGCCACGTCGGCCGGAGCATACGCCGACCTTGCTATGATACGTCAATGTCTGGCAGACACACGCGATGCTGCAATTGCCCTAAACACAGAGAGTGAACTCGTAAAAGAAATTGACGCTGCTCTTGAAAAAATTGCTCCCTATCGTATTGGGAAAGCGGGACAGTTGCAAGAATGGGCAGAAGACTTCAAAGAGCAAGACCCACAGCATCGCCACCAATCACATCTTTATGGTCTATATCCGGGCCATCACATATCTATTACTGAAACTCCGGAGCTTGCTAAGGCTGCGGCTAAAACTCTTGAGATAAAGGGTGATAATACTACCGGATGGAGCACCGGATGGCGTGTCAACCTTCAGGCTCGACTTGCTAATGCTGATCGGGCTTACGGTATGTACCGCAGACTGCTTAAATACGTAAGTCCGGACAAATACAATGGTCCGGACAAACGACGCGGCGGGGGCACTTATCCCAATCTTCTCGATGCCCACTCTCCTTTCCAAATCGACGGGAACTTCGGTGGCACCGCAGGAGTCGCTGAAATGATACTGCAATCTACGCCAAACACTATAACTCTTCTGCCTGCCCTTCCCACTCAGTGGAAAGATGGCTCTGTAGCCGGATTACGCACTCGCTGCGGCGCTACTGTTGATTTTAATTGGACAAATGGGAAAGTGACATCTGTAATTATCAGCTCTAACAGCAATGAAAAAATCATTCTAAAGGCCAATGACAAGGAGATTCCCATAGAATTGACAGCCGGAAAAACTGAATTTTTAGATTTTTAATACACGAAACTCAATTTTTTTCACTATTATTGAATTTTCTCAATAAATTTTATTAACTTTGCAAGAGAAGTAGGAGGATTGCCAAATCTAATCCGACTGCTTCTCTAATAACTTAACCAAATTATACTAACGAACAACTCATCAGAAACACCATGAAAAGATTCGCATTCAAAATGTTTCTTAAGCCCGGCTTCGAGGCCGAGTACGAAAAACGTCATGCACAGCTATGGCCGGAACTCAAAAAACAGATAGCAGACTCTGGTGTGCGCAATTATTCAATATATTGGGATAAAGATACCAATATCCTATTTGGTTATCAGGAAGTAATCGGTGATTCCAACTCTCAGGATGCAGAAGCTGCCGACGAAATCACTCGCAAATGGTGGGACTTTATGGCAGACATCATGGAAGTCAACCCTGACAACTCGCCCGTCACCGTACCTATCAAAGAAGTGTTCCATCTTGATTGATTCCATAGGAAATGACTAAGACTTATCATCTCGCCGTTGACCTTGGCGCCACTTCCGGACGTACGATCCTCGCTTCTTTTGATGGAGAGAAAGTCGATATGCAGGAAATCGCACGCTATCATTATCCGATGCTCCCTATCGGCAACCACCAATATTGGAATCTTCCACTTATCTATCAGCATATTATCGAATCAATGAAGAAATGTGCTGACATCCTTGCTGAGATGCCTGAAAAGCCTACTTTAAAGACTATCGGAATCGACACTTGGGGATGTGATGTAGCTTATTTCCTTAAAGATGGTAGCATTGCAAGCCTGCCATATTGCTATAGAGACACTCATACTGTAGGAGCGGTAGATCGTTTCTGTAAAGACATGCCTAAAGAAGAGGTGTATGCTCGAACTGGCATCCAGTTTATGGACTTCAACACCCTCTTCCAGCTCGATACTATCAGGCGCAACAATCCTGAAGTGCTCGACAATGCTGATAAAATCCTCTTTATCCCTGATGCTCTCTCTTATATGCTGACGGGCAAAGCTGTCACTGAACGCACAGTCGCTTCTACTTCTCAGATTCTTAATCCAAACACGGGCGAACTTGACGACGTGCTCCTTGCAAAAGTAGGTCTTTCCCGCGATAAATTTGGACCAATGATTGAGCCGGGTGAAGAAATTGGAACCCTTATTCCTCGTCTTGCAAAATTGACGGGGCTGGGTGAAGTGCCTGTTGTGGCAGTAGCAGGTCATGACACTGCTTCTGCTGTAGCGGCAGTTCCAACTCCCGACAAAGATTATGCTTATCTAAGTTGCGGAACTTGGTCGCTACTCGGAATAGAAAATGAAGGCCCAATCATCACAGAAAAGAGTCTTGAATACAATTTCACTAATGAAGGAGGCGTTGACAATACCATCCGTGTGCTTAAGAATATCACAGGGCTCTGGCTTTTCGAACGCTGTCGCGAGGAATTCAAAGATGCCCCTTCTGACATATCTGAATTGGCTGCCCTTTACCTCGAAAGCGACTGCCCAAGCATCGTAAATCCGGATGATCCTGCTTTTGCAAATCCTGTAAGTATGACAAAAGCCATCGACGAATATTGTGAAAAGACAGGTCAACCAAAACCAGAGACGCCTGCTGACTATATTAGAGTAGTATATAGAAGTCTTGCTCACAGATATGGTGAAATCACAGAATGGCTTCGCGAACTTTCTCCAGTGGAAATCAAGCGTTTGCACGTGATTGGTGGCGGTTCTCGCAATAAACACCTTATGCAGATGGCTGCCGACACGCTTGGAATCCCTGTGGTGGCTGGTCCGGCCGAATGCACTGCCCTTGGCAATGTCCTGATGCAGCTCCGCGCTTGCAAATCACTTTCATCACTCAAAGAAATGCGTGAAGTAGCAATCAATTCAACTGAGACAATTACATATAACCCTTGCAAATAATAACTAACCAAATTTTCAATCATACATTATGAAAGAAGAACTTATCCAGAAGGCTTATGAAGTAGCCAAGGAAAGATATGCCGCTATCGGCATCGACACAGACAAAGTGCTCGAACAAATGCAGGATTTCCACCTCAGCATGCACTGCTGGCAAGCTGATGACGTGACTGGTTTCGAACCTCGCGAAGGTGGTCTAACCGGAGGTATCCAAGTAAACGGTAACTATCCAGGTCGTGCTCGTAATATCGAGGAGCTCCGTAAGGACGTGCTTTACGCGATGAGCCTTATCCCGGGCAAACACCGTCTTAACCTTCACGAAATCTATGGTGATTTCCAAGGAAAGTTTGTAGATCGTGATGAAGTGACACCTGAATATTTCCAAAGCTGGATTGAATGGGCAAAAGAACACGACATCAAGCTCGACTTCAACTCTACTTCATTCTCTCACTCAAAGAGTGGCGACCTTTCACTCTCAAACCCGGATAAGAGCATTCGTGACTTCTGGATTGAGCATTCAAAGCGTTGTCGCGCCATCTCCCAGGCTATAGGTGAAGCTCAGAACGATCCTTGTATCATGAATACTTGGGTTCACGACGGAAGCAAAGACATCACTCTTAATCGTTCACTCTATCGTGAACTTCTAAAAGGCTCGCTCGACCAGATTTTCGAACACCGCTACGACATGATGAAAGACTGCGTAGAGTCTAAGGTATTCGGTATTGGTCTCGAAAGCTACACTGTAGGTAGCAACGACTTCTATACTGCATACGCAGCTCAGAAGAATATGATGATCACTCTCGACACCGGTCACTTCCATCCGACCGAGAGCGTTGCAGACAAAGTAAGTGCAATGCTTCTCTTCGTTCCTGAGCTTATGCTCCACGTTTCTCGTCCAATACGTTGGGATTCTGACCATGTGACTATCATGGACGACCCGACAATGGATCTCTTCAGTGAAATCGTTCGTGCCGGTGCTCTCAACCGCGTTCATTATGGTCTCGACTACTTTGATGCAACTCTCAACCGCATCGGTGCTTACGTAATCGGTAGCCGTGCTGCTCAGAAGTGTATGCTCCGCGCTCTTCTTGAGCCTGTCACCACTCTCCGCAACTACGAACTCGAAGGTAAGTACTTCCAGCGTCTCGCACTCCTCGAAGAATGCAAGAACCTTCCATGGAATGCCGTATACGACATGTTCTGCCTCAAGAACAATGTGCCTGTTGGCGAAACTTACATCAAGGAAATCGAGAAATACGAGGAAGACGTAACTTCTAAGCGCTAATCACTTTCTAAAACACATATATCATAGGATATGAAGAGACCTTCATATCCTATGATATATTAGCATTTTATATACAAACAATGATTTTCCTCGGATTATTAATCATAGCAATTGGTTCGTTCTTCCAGTCAAGTTGCTATGTTCCCATCAATAAAATCAAGAATTGGAGCTGGGAATCATATTGGATGGTGCAAGCCATATTCGCTTTCCTGCTTCTTCCATTCCTTGGTGCTATGCTTGCTGTCCCGGAAGGACACACTCTTTGCGAACTCTTATCCTCAACTTCTCCTTTCAGCCTTTGGATGACTATCCTATTTGGTATGTTATGGGGAGTAGGAGGCCTTACTTTCGGACTTTCAATGAGATATCTTGGTGTCGCACTTGGCCAGTCAATAGCACTCGGTACGTGTGCCGGCCTTGGCACAATCATGGGTCCTGTGCTTCTTCAAATATTCTTTCCTGAAAACGATCCGCTTTCTCAGCTTACATTCTCCGTCATCATCGGCGTAATTGTAACGCTTATTGGTATCGCCATCATAGGGGTAGCAGGTGCAATGAAAGCTAATTCTCTTAGTGAAGAAGAAAAGAAAGCTGCTGTAAAAGACTTCAATTTCCCTAAAGGAATTCTTATTGCACTTCTTTGTGGCTTCATGAGCGGATGTTTCAACGTTGGCCTGGCATTTGGTGCTGATATAAATTTCGGAGACCTAACTCCCGACAACTACAAGACTCTGCCGGCTACATTCCTTGTTACTCTTGGCGGATTCGTGATAAATGCAGCCTACTGCTTGTATCAGAATCAGAAAAACCATACCTGGAGTGACTATTCTAAAAAGGGTGTACTTGTCAATAATGTGCTTTTCTGTATTCTCGCAGGTGCTTTGTGGTATAGTCAATTCTTCGGACTCTCAATAGGCAAAGGCTATCTTATCGACTCCCCTACGCTCATGACTCTTTCTTTCTGTATCTTGATGGCTCTCAATGTCGTATTCTCCAACCTTTGGGGAATTATACTAAAAGAATGGAAAGGATGCTCATCTAAGACAATTGGTGTTCTTGTGGTAGGAATCGTAGTCCTCGTAATCTCTTGCTTTCTCCCTCAACTCATCTGATCCGATAAATTTTAAACCTTTAAAATAAAATCTATATATGTCATCAGTTTTAGATAATAATCCCGGATTAGCACATCAGGTAGATCAAGTGGCTGAAGCTGCCGGATATCTTTGGCAAAAAGGCTGGGCTGAACGCAACGGCGGCAACATCACCGTAAATGTGACCGAACATATCACCGATGAAATAAAGGCCATGCCTGCTATTGCCGGTCCTTTCCCTATTGGGTTCACTCTCCCTCATCTTAAAGGATGCTGGTTCTACTGCAAAGGCACTCAGATGCGTATGCGCGACCTCGCTCGCTGGCCAATGGACAATGGCTCTATCATTCGTATCTGTGATGATTGCGCAAGTTATGAAATTGTAGCTGACAAACCTGTCAAGCCTACTTCCGAACTTCCTTCTCACCTTGCTGTCCATAATTACCTGATCGGTAAAGGTTCAAACTATAAGGCAAGTCTTCACACGCACCCTATCGAGCTTGTGGCTATGACTCACAATCCTGAATATCTCAAGAAAGATGTTCTAACCAAGATTCTTTGGTCGATGATTCCTGAGACTAAGGCCTTTGCACCTCGTGGACTTGGCATAGTGCCTTACATGCTTCCTTCTTCAAATGATCTCGCTGAAGCCACCATCAAGGCTATCGATGACGATTATGACGTAGTAATGTGGGAAAAGCATGGAGTATTCGCTGTTGATACCGACATAATGTCAGCTTTCGACCAGATCGACGTTCTCAATAAGAGTGCCAATATATTCATGTGCGCTTGCAACATGGGCTTCGTACCTGAAGGAATGTCAGATGCTCAGATGACTGAAATCTCTACAGTATTCCATCTGCCCAAATAACACACGATATAATACCATATTACTTATGCCGGAAACAAAATGCCGTTTCCGGCTTTTTATATACATATACTCATAAGCATTAAGTTTCATACAGAAAACTTGAATTTTTCAACTTTTTTTCCTAATTTTGTATTGACATTCATAAACTACGATAAACATGAAACTTTACAGGTTTTTTATTTCAATATTCTTACTCTCTTTTGCGACTCTTTGTGCCAATGCCTACGACAGCGTTGTGTTTCACTGTGAGCAAGACACCACTTTGATTAATTCTTTACTTAACAGCCCGGAACTCAAAGATATGCCTCAGAATAATAGAGTGGCATTCTTCGCAAAAAAGCTCGTTGGATCCTCTTCTGCTTTAAGACAACAAATCCTTGAGGCTGACACATTAGAATTTTCGGTTGATGTCCACTCCTTCACCCCTCTCAGCTTAATATCTACATGCTTGGCTCTTGCCGAAGCATACGAAACTTCATCTGCCCCAAATTGGCGCGATTTTGCTGTCAAATATGAAAACGTAATGTTTAAACGCGGTGAGGCTACTGACTTCGTCTCAAGATTTCTTTATCCCTCTGATTGGATATCCGACAATATATTCCGTGGCAATGTCACCGACGTGACTTTTAATCTCGAAGGCATAGCTGCAAGAAAGAAAGAGAAATCTATAGATTATATTTCTCATAATAAAGACTCATTTAAAGCTTTTGACAAACAGGAAAACTTAGATAAGCTAAAGATGCTTGAAATGGGATTTCGCAACCATCAGATTCCCTATATTTCTAATGGAGACTTGATGAATCCCAAGCGCTTCAAGGCTCAAGCTAAAGAAGGCGACATTTTCTTTCTTCTGACTCCCGACTTCAACCTTGACAGCCGAGAAATGGGCATTCTTACTTTTGATGGCGATAGACTTTTAATCGTTCAGATGTCTCCATCAAAAGATTCTGTAACTCTTGAAGAACTTCCTTTTGAAAACTATATCAAGAGAAATGTCAAGCGAATCCAAGGAGCACGCATCATCCGAATAGCCAAATGACCAAGGTTATAGCTTTTGATCTTGATGATACTCTGATTCCTGAGGTGCTCTTCTTAAGAAGCGGCATCCATCATATAGCAGACTATATCAGTGAAAGATACCCTAAATTGCCAAGCCTGCGAATAGTATATGCTATGGAAATGGCATTACTCACTCATAGAAATCATTATTCTGCACTTGAATCCTTGTTGGAAGAATTTAGTCTTAGAGAAGCTATAAACATGAAAGATATTGTGTCGGAGTTCAGAAACCATGCTCCCGATCCTTCTATCTATCATCTTTCTCCTTCAGTGGCAGATGCTCTCACTAATCTCAAGCAAAAGAATATCAAGACAGCATTGATTACGGATGGACGCAGCATAACTCAACGTAATAAGATTAAAGCTGCCGGACTTTACTCATTTTTTGATGACTCCGACATATATATTTCTGAAGAAACCGGACATGACAAATATGACCCCGACAATTTCTTATCTGTGATGAAGAAATTTGCCGGAGCCAATGAATTTTATTATGTCGGTGACAATCCTCCTAAGGATTTTTTACACCCTGAAAAATTGGGTTGGAAGACCCGTCTCGTGCATCCATTTCCTCTGGCTATACATCAAGGGTTTCCTAAACTGTAGTGCTTTAAGGAATGCCAAGATACCTGTGGATCTGAAGACTGAGGGTCCAACGTGGATCTTGAAGCACTCTTCTCACTGTCCGCATCGTGTTTGACTCTCGCGTTTTCTTGTCAGCTACATAGCAGGGCTGAAGATACATCAGCGTTTTTTCTCCTATACAAGGAAGATCGAAATATTTTTCAAGATCCTGACCTACATCTACCACCTTTATCTCATCAGCTCGATCTACCTTAATCTCAGGGTCTCCTATCATATCGTCAATTCCTATCTTAGGAGAGACCGTAACCCAATCTATACCTGCCGGCAGAGCATGTGTTCCATTGGTCTCAATCGCCACCTTTTTTCCGGTCGCATGATGAAGAAGACGAATAAATTCAGCATCAATCCACATAGATGGTTCCCCTCCTGTGAGCACGACCCAATCGGCTTTATAAAGCTTCACCGCTTGAATGATATCAGTATCAGTCATCCCTACTCCGTCATTGTGACGAGTATCACAGAATGGACACTGAAGATTACAGCCGGAAAATCGTATGAATACAGATGGATATCCCGTGTGGTGTCCTTCTCCTTGAAGAGAATAAAAGATTTCGTTGATCTTTCTCATTTTAATCCTCCTCGTATGCTGCAGTATTTCCCTCTGATTCCTGAACTTCGCATCTATAGCACTCAGGAATGGAATCAACTATCCACCTCGCTATATTTTCTGCTGTAGGATTAAACGGCAATACATCATTCAATATAGCATGGTCAAGCGTCCCCGACACCAATTCCTTAATTTTAGTAAAATCCACTACCATCCCTGATTCATTGAGTTCTTTAGCTTTACACTCTACTGTAATCACCCAATTATGCCCGTGGATGTTAGTGCACTTACTTTTATATGGCAACGTAAGCATGTGAGCAGCCGATATCTCAAGTCTCTTCTTGACGTAATACATTTCTTATTCGTTTATCTTTAATCGTTAACTTCAATCCCTGCATCCCGCAAAGCCTCCATACGTTCTACACATGTCCCGCATTTGCCACAATGCTTTTCGCCACCATTATAGCAGGAATAAGTCAGATTGTAATCAACTCCAATTCTTTTTCCAATTCTTGCAATATCGCTCTTTGTGATATTGGTATAAGGGGCATCTATGACAATTCCATCGTATGTACCTTGCTTGATGGCCTCACTCATGGCCGAAATAAATCCCGGACGGCAGTCAGGATATATGGCATGATCTCCACCATGATTTGCAAGCATCACCTTCTTCAAGCCCCTGCTTTCTGCCAGACCGGCTGCGATAGAAAGCATTATGCCATTACGAAACGGCACTACCGTCGACTTCATATTATCATCTGCGTAGTGACCTTCCGGGATATCTTCCCCCCCAATTAGAAGAGACGACTTGAAGTATTTACCCATGAAATCCAAAGGAATCATTATATGCTCTATTCCAAGCATGTCACAATTCTTGATAGCGCATTCTATCTCCCTTGCATTATGCTTGGATCCATAATCAAATGTCACTGCGAGTGCAATCTGATCCTTTTTGTCGTGCAAAAGAGTTGTGGAGTCCATACCTCCACTGAGTACAATAACTGAATCTTTCATATCAGAACTCGAGTTGGGATATTCTTCTTTGTCTTGCCATTTCTTCATGCTCAGCATCTCCCCAGTTGGCAAACGGATGAATGGAAATACCTCCTCTCGGCATGAAAAGACCTTTTACCTCTATATATCTTGGATCCATCAAATCGCGGAGATCCTTCATGATGATATTGACGCAGTCTTCATGAAAATCGCCATGATTACGAAAAGAAAAGAGATAAAGCTTCAGGCTTTTGCTCTCTACCATGCGAGTCCTTGGTATGTAAGATATCTTGATATGTCCGAAGTCGGGCTGTCCTGTCTTGGGACAGAGCGTCGTAAATTCCGGACAATCAAGGCGCACTACATATTCATTTTCCGGATGCTTGTTTTCAAATGTCTCCAACAATTGTGGAGAATAATCTGTGGGGTACTTAGTCCCCTGGTTGCCCAATAGGGTCACACCATCAAGTTCTTTTTCTGTTCTCATACTTTTTGATCATCAAAGGTGATTCAATATTCCGGATATTTCCGGAAGCAATTGGAAAAACAGTCCAACGCTGACACAAAATTACAAAAAAATCCGCTATCTTACAATAGCGGACTTAAAGTAATTTTTTGGATACCTCAAAGCACCAACATTGCAATCACATGAGCTACGACTGCTGCCACAAGGCCTCCTATTGTATGAGCTAAAATTGCCTTTGATGTAAGATTTCTATAGCCAAGTGAATCAAGCATTGCAGTGTGAGTGCTTAAATATCCACTCCAGCACATGCCTATCGCTGTAAACACACAGATTGCATTGGGATCTACCCATCCTTCAGCCATAAACTTGGGAAGGAGTCCAAGGGCGGCTCCAACGGCTCCAAGCGCAGTAATAGGAAACCCAATAAGATGGGGATCATGAAAACCAAAAAGCCATTCAAACAAAATATTTATTTTGCCTACAAGCTTTGGAAGAAGTTCCACTCCTTGATATGCACTTCCGTCATATCCATTTGGTCCTGCTCCGAAAGTCAACATCATTACAAGTGTAGAAATCACAAGGACGCCCGGAATAATGGCAAGCCCTACTTCAACTCCACCCTTGCCGCCATCAAGAACGGCGTTCAGTATTCTTGTGAAAAGCGATTCCTCTTTGTTTTTTCCTTCTTCTTCTGTCTTTTTTATTTCTTCATACACTTCATCGACGGCAGCCATGTCTCTATAATCGGGATGAGAGCGAAGTATGAAATGCTGCATGCATCTGGTGGAAACCACACATCCTACTATAGCTCCGACAAATCCTATAAGAGGCTCTACTGTATATCCAAGACTGACCATATATATGATAACAAGGAGACCCATTCCAAATGCGGTCCCGAAATTGGTCAAAGAAATAAATTGATATCTCTTGAAGTATCTTGCAAATTCCTTATCCTTGGAAAGCGTAATAATAGCGGGATTATCTGAAAGGAATGTCATCACTCCTCCCAGTGAAGCCACTCCCGGAAGATTAAAAATTGGCTTCATGATGGGCTGAAGTATTTTTTGGAGCATTCCTACCACTCCAAACTCTACAAGTATTCTGCCAAGAGCTCCTGTAAGCACACATACAGCCATAAGGAAGAAGCATGTGTTCAAAAGAAGATCATGAGCAGTTGCCATCATTGTCTTCATCATGGGAGCCAAACCCATTTTGTAGGCTATAGCTCCAAATATAACAAATATCCACATCAGGCATACAATGCCTGTCAGATATGTTTTTTTCCCGGACTTTTTTTTCTTTTCAGAAGAAGCAGATGGTTGAGCATCTGATTCTGATGTGATGTTAGTAGTGTCCATGATGTAGTCAGTTTATAATTAAGATTTTGTTGAATCATTTGAAGTTAAGCAGATTCATGTGCCATGTAAGCCCTATTGACCCATAAATGGTATTTTTCTGCATAAGATCAGCCGAATTATGATTTTCACCTGCCGAGCCAAAAGCGGCAGCATGCACTTTAAGGAGATGCTTCTTGTTATTTATCGGATACCATTCGCCTACAGCTCCAGCTATTACAAGTTGTGTTCCTCTTGCCACTTCTGTCTTTTCCGTCTTATTAATGCCTCTATTGCAATCGTATGACACTTTTGCGGTTAATTTCCATTTGGGCGAAATATTCCAGACAAATTCCCCCATAAAGGTATTATTCTTAAAGGCTCTGTTGTCGGGATAAGAGCGAGTCATAAGGTCGACTACCACTTCATATTTATCATCGATTTGCAATTTATTTCCAAGAGCAACATAATTGCAATATTTACCTTTTAAATATTCCACTTCGTTCACCGACCAAATGGTTTCGAGACGCAACATATCAGTTAGATCGTGTCCACCTCTCCACATTAGATTATAGCAATATAAGTTTCTGTCGGCTGGAGTAGCAAAAATGCTTTGTGATATCTGAAAAGCAAGATGGTCGTTTGGTGTCAATTTGTATCCGGCTGACACTCCAAACTGATAACAAGCCACATTGGAGACAAACAAGTTTGGGCACATGAGATTGATAGGCGCGCGGTCATATTCATAGCCACCGATCAAGACTACTTGTTTTCCGGCTCCAAAATCAAATTTGTCATATTTATAATTGACATCGAGAATATCTGTTTGATCCCAAAATGTGTTATCCTTGGGAGTTCGTGAAAATCTTTGTCTCCAAGTATAGGTCAATCCTTCCATAAGCTCTCCATGAGCTTTGAGCGCTATATATTTCCCGATAAAACCCGATTGAGATCTATCGAAATTTTTATCTTTATCTAATAGCTGCCAGTCCAATCTGGCATCAAGGTCCAAGGATATCAGATGCTCCTCTGATTCTTGCTTCTGACTTTCATTAGGAGTTGCATATGACGCAATTCCCAACGTCATCATCGCTGCCACAGCAGCCGCTTTCATTAAATTCATAATTCAGTTATCTTACGTTCAAGCTGTCTGGAAAACATGCCACAAAATTAGAAAAATAATCCTAATGTGGCAAATTTTTAATGGGATTATTTATGCCAATTTTGTCATTATGACATTTTTTCGCATTACTTGACCCAATAATTTGGAATATTCGCATAAATTTTGTAACTTTGCGCGCAAATTATAACCGCTAATCAATTTCTACACCATGACAGTAACCGATAGATTTTTAGAATTTATAAAATTCGACACACAAAGCGACGAAGAGACCAACCTCACACCCTCTACTCCGGGGCAGATGACGTTTGCCCGACATCTCAAGACATTGGTGGAAGAAATGGGGCTGGAAGACATCACTCTTGACGACAACGGTTACCTTATGGCCACTCTCCCCGCCAATACTGACCGACAAATACCCACTGTAGGTTTCATCGCTCACATGGACACTGCTCCCGATATGAGCGGAAGACACGTCAATGCAAGAATAGTAGAAAACTACGATGGAACTGCCATTACCCTCAACGAGAAGCTCCGCATATATCTTAGCCCGGATGAATTTCCTGAGTTGCTCAACTATATCGGACAGGATCTTATCGTGACTGATGGCACTACTCTGCTTGGAGCTGATGACAAAGCCGGAATTGCGGAAATTCTCACAGCAGTAGCTCGACTTCAGGCTAATCCTGATGTCAAGCATGGGAAAATAAGAATTGCGTTTAACCCAGATGAAGAAATCGGAAAGGGTGCACATAAGTTTGATGTAGAACGTTTTGGATGCGACTTTGCATACACGATGGACGGTGGCGCCGTAGGAGAACTTGAATACGAAAACTTCAACGCAGCTTCTGCTAAAGTGACCATAAAGGGCCGTAACGTGCATCCCGGAACTGCAAAGCATAAAATGGTCAATTCTATACGTGTGGCAAACCAATTCATACAGATGCTTCCACGCTGGGAAACTCCGGAGCATACCGAAGGATATGAAGGTTTCTATCACCTTATTGGTATTGAAGGAAGCGTCGAAGAGACAGTGCTTACATACATAATCCGTGACCATGACCGCGCTCGTTTTGAGAGCCGCAAACGTGAGATAGAGCATCTCTGCCGAAAGACCAATATGGAGCATCCCGGTAGCTGTTCGGTAGAGATCAAAGATCAATACTACAACATGAGGGAGAAGATCGAGCCCGTAATGCACATCATCGAGATTGCAGAGAAAGCTATGCGTGATGCCGGAGTCACTCCCAAGGTTCAGCCTATCCGTGGCGGTACAGATGGAGCTCAGCTATCATTCAAGGGTCTCCCCTGCCCCAATATCTTTGCCGGAGGAGAAAACATGCACGGACGCTATGAGTTCGTATCCATCCAATCGATGGAAAAAGCAACTGATGTAATCTTCAATATTGCAAAGATTGTAGCTGAATAATCTCGTTCTACGCACCACGCATAACGCAAAACTCTTGAAGAAACTGATAGTAGTCACAGGTCCGACGGCATCCGGCAAGTCTGATCTTGCCGTTAAGCTCGCGCTTGAGCACGACACGGAAATCATCTCGGCAGATTCCCGTCAGATCTATAAAGGCATTCCAATAGTCACCGCCGTTCCTGACGAAAGTCAGAGAATGGGGGTGACTCATCATCTTATGGAGTGTCTTCCACTCGATGCTTACTACTCGGCAGCTATGTTTGAGGAGGATGCATTGAAGATTGCCACCGAAATATGGAAGAAGAGAGATGTAGCGATTGTCTGTGGTGGATCAATGATGTATGTCGATGCACTCGTTTATGGTATTGACGAACTACCTACCGTCCCGGACTCAATCCGACTTCCATTGATGGAAGAATGGAAGGAAAATGGCGACGACTGGCTTCGCGATCGGCTGAAGGCTCTTGACCCGGAATATTACTCCAAAGTAGACCTTGCTAATATGAAAAGAGTTTTTCATGCAGTCGAAATTTGCATGGCATCGGGCACTACCTACACGTCTCTGCGTACTGGAAAAAGAAAGAAGCGGGATTTTGAAATTGAGAAGATAGTACTCAACCTTCCACGCGAAGCACTTTTCGACCGAATCAATCAGAGGGTATTGAGGATGGTGGAGAATGGTCTGGAAGAAGAAGCCCGAAGAGTATACCCATTAAGACATCTTAATTCGCTAAATACAGTCGGACTTAAAGAGATGTTCGCATATTTCGATGGCAATATGGACTTCGACACCGCTGTTGCCCGGATTCAAAAAAACACCCGAGTCTACGCTAAAAAACAACTCACATGGATAAAAACAAAATATTAAAATACGCTGCTGTCTTCCTTCTGATAATAGGGATTGCATATTTCTGGAATAAACTTGCTCCGGGCGCAATCGAAAACGACATTAAATCAGACTCTACTGAATCCTCTAAGTCCTCACCAGCAATTGATTATAAAGAGTTGGATAAAGTGACAGTATCTAAGAGTCTTCCTTCTATTGTGAAAGAATATGAAGGTTTCACTGTAGGCTTCAATCCTGAAAACAAAACTCCTAATTATGTTGCATGGGTGCTTCAAGGGAATGAAACGGATGGAGATGTCGGGAGAAGCAATAAATTCTGGACTGATACTGAACTCGAGGGTTGCCCAGACACCCGCGATTATTCCAGGTCAGGCTACGACAGAGGCCATATATGCCCTGCCGGCGAACAGAAATGGAGCGACGAAGCTATGCACCATAGCTTCGTGATGGCTAATATTTGTCCGCAGAAACATGAGCTCAACACAGGCGCTTGGAAGACACTCGAAGACAAAGAAAGAATATGGGCAAAACGTGATTCAGCGATCGTTATAGTGGCTGGTCCGATCTATGACAAATCTGATAAGGAGACCATCGGCACAAATAAGGTCCGTGTCCCTTCTGCTTTCTTCAAGGTTCTTCTCGCACCTTACGCCAATCCAATCAGAGCTATTGGATTTGTATATCCTAATATGAGATGCGACGGAAACATGCAGGCATACGCAGTAAGTGTTGATGACGTGGAAAAAATGACAGGTTTCGACTTCTTCTCAGCCCTGCCTGACGATATCGAAAACGACATTGAATCTACCGTCCCTTTCAAAGACTGGAATAAATAATTCTCTTTTACCGGTTGTGGCATAAGCCACATTCATCTCTAAAAAAATGACAACAACTATAGTAGCCCCAGCCACTCCACAAGGTAAAGGCGCCCTCGCTATAATACGACTTTCCGGCCCAGAGGCCATTTCCATAGCAGACTCCATCTGGAAAGGAACTCCACTTAAAGACTGTGGATCCCACACAGTCCATCTCGGCTATATCATAGATGAATCGAACAATATCCTCGATCAAACAGTAGCCACAGTTTTCCGTGGTCCCAATTCCTTCACGGGTGAAGACGTAGTAGAATTCTCACTCCACTGTTCCTCATGGATTGTACGTGAAGTCACAAACCTACTCCTTCGTAAAGGTGCTCATGCAGCTGAGCCTGGAGAGTTCTCCCGACGAGCTTTCCTCAACGGTCGCATGGACCTCGCTTCTGCTGAAGGGGTAGCCGACCTCATAGCATCCTCTTCGAAAGCAGCCCACAAGCTTGCTATGCAGCAGACCCGTGGAGTTTTCTCAAAAGAATTCAACGAACTCCGCGATAAACTCATTGAACTGGCATCCCTTCTTGAACTCGAACTTGACTTCTCAGAAGAAGACGTCGAATTTGCCGACAGAACACGCCTTATAGAAATCGCCACACTTCTTTTATTGAAAATAGACCGACTCACAAATTCATACGCCACAGGACGAGCAATCAAAGAAGGAGTTCCGGTGGTAATTGCAGGAATGCCAAACGTTGGCAAATCCACCCTCCTCAACGCCCTACTTCAGGACGACAAAGCAATCGTGTCAGATATCCCAGGCACCACTCGCGACATCATTGAGGACACCTGCGAAATCGACGGGGTCCTCTTCCGCTTTATCGACACTGCCGGACTTCGCGAATCCTACGACAAAATTGAAAATATAGGTATCGAACGTGCTCGCCGCCGTCTCAACCAAGCATCCATTGTCCTCTGGCTTATTGACCCACTTTCCCCTCTTAGCGATCAGATATCGGAGATGAACGCGACTCTCAAAGACCTTGATTCCGACCAGAAGATTATCCCCATCATCACCAAAGCATCAGCACCTGGGATGTCTGAAAGTGCAGTAGAAGGTATACATAAATACCTCGATGCCGTCTTCTCCTCCGAAAAACTCCCGAACGACATACTTCCCATCATCAAAATCTCAGCAGCCGAAAATATCGGACTTGGATCACTCAGCGACACCTTGAAAAAAGCCTCAACCGGAGACTTTGACCCCGAAAAAGAACTGTTGCTGACCAACGCCCGCCACTACAGCGACCTCATCCACGCCGGCGAAGCCCTACGTCGCGCCCTAAGCCAGATGCAAGCCGGCTCCTCAGCCGACTTCATAGCCATGGACATCCGCGAAGCCACCTCCTCTCTCTCCTCCCTCACCGGCACCATCACCACCCCCGACCTTTTAAACTCAATATTTTCAAATTTCTGCATCGGAAAGTAACCGGCAGTTAAAGACAGGTAACTATAAGTTGAAATAATAGTCAAGGCGTTCAGTTTGAGCGCCTTTTCTTTTACTCGAAGATTGCCAATCTAATCGGTAGAACCCGTTTCTACCTATTTTTCACTCCATTTTTGAACCACATTTGTTGCTCGTCTGCTATCCGAGTTAAGTCGCTCTGCTCGGTAGTGGATGATGTTCATACTCGTTCACGCTCATTCAGGCGTGTCCATACGAGTTCAACGAATTAGCTCAATGAGTGACCCAATTTTAACTCAACGTTATGGCAACTTCGAACATTAGAATTAAGAAGATCTGTCAGTGGTGTGGAAATGAGTTTGAGGCTCAAAAAACCACAACCCAGTATTGTTGTAAGCGATGTGCTGAGCACGCTTACAAAGAGCGCAAACGACAAGAGAAGAAGAAAATCACTGAAACTCTTGATTCGTTTACAGCTCATGAAAATAAGTTAAACCAACTCTCCGGCCGAGACTATCTATCTGTTGCTGAAGTGGCGCAAATCCTTAATGTAACACCAAGGGCTGTTTACAATCTCATTTATAGGGGGACCATCAAAGCTTATCGCCTCTCCTCACAATGGGCAGTAATCAAGAGAGCGGATATTGACGCAATGATCGAGGCGCGACCTTATGAACGAAAACCGAAAGCGACAGCACTTGCCAATGATGTGAATGGTGAAGCTATCACTGAGTTCTATACGACCAAGGAGATTATCGAGAAGTTTGGAGTGAGCAATTCATGGGTGTTTGCACAGGGGAAGGCTCATAATATCCCGAAAGTGTATCATCGCGGAAAGACTCTGTGGAGCAAGACTCACTGTGACCGAGTTTTTGCAGCTAAGCCGGAAGCACCGAAAGAAGATGACTGGATTTCATACTCCGACGTTCGCGCAGAATACAATCTGACTCATGACCAGCTTCACAATTATGTGAAGTATCACGGACTGCGCCGTAAGAAAGTCGGAAAGTACACTTATATCTTGAAGTCTGAAATCGAAGCGATTCTCCGTCCTCCTACTCTGAAATAAGTCTGGTTATCGGTTATATCTTGGTTATCTGTCAAATAACTTGATAACCGGATAGCCGAATACGAATTTTGCATCAAAAAATCATTTATCAAAAAACATCGTTATGGATATCTGCACAAAAGTAACCCTTCGGCAGCGTCTTCTCAAATCGGGTAAGATCACGCTGTATTTCGATTACTACCCTCCAATCCGCAACCCGAAAACTAATCGTATGCAACGCCATGAGTATCTTGGTATATACCTCTATGCCAATCCTACCAATCAGGTTCAGCGCGATTTCAACCGCTCGATGCTTGAAAAGGGTGAACTAATCCGTTGTCGCCGTCAGGAATCTGTCATAAACAGGCAGTTCGGTTTCATCGACCACAGCCAACTCAAAGCTGATTTTCTGGAATACTTCGAGACTGTCACGAAGAAGAAGTATCAGAAATGGCGCATCGTGTTTGAGCACTTCAAGGTGTTCTGCAAGGGCAAATGCTCCTTCGGAGATCTCACAGTCGAGTTCTGCACAAAGTTTCGTGAATACCTACTTACGGCAAAACAACTGAAACATAAGAGAAAAAGCCTGTCGCAGAACGCCGCAGCCGGTTACTTCTCCACATTCCGTGCCCTTCTGAAAATGGCATACAAGGAGAAACTGATTACAGAGAACATCAACGACTTTCTGGAATATATCGAATGGGAAGATGTCGAGCGTGAGTTTCTGAATCAGGATGAACTGATACGGCTTGCTCAGACTCCATGTGACAGTGATGCCCTCCGCAGAGCGTCCCTATTCTCTTGTCTGACAGGACTGAGGTTCAGCGACATTCTCAATCTCCGATGGAATAATATTCAGGAGGTTGCCGGAATCGGGCTCTGCGTTGTATTGAAAACACAGAAGACAAAAACCCCTGCCACTCTCCCTTTATGTGATGACGCTATTGAGCTGCTTGGTGAGCGACAGACAGGAAAGGTGTTTGTCGGATTTAAGAAAACCCTGACAGCCAAACCACTCAAAGAGTGGATAAAGGCCGCAAAGATAGACAAGCGGATAACCTTCCATTGTTTCAGGCATACCTATGCGACATTACAGATGGCGATGAGCAGCAATCCCTACCTAGTTAGTCAGGCGCTTACACATAAGAATCTTGAAAC